>JBCNPS010000353.1:0-8081 GCA_039593235.1 Chitinophaga sp.
TTATCCCCTGGCCAATACGGTTACGGATCTGAACATAGATATGATAGGCCGCATTGACCCCGCGCATGAAAAAGATACCAACTACCTGTATATAATCGGCGATAACAAACTCAGTTCTGAACTGCGACCTATTAATGAAAAGGCTAACGACACCTACACCCGCCTCAAACTGGACTATAAATACAACGACCCCAATGACCCGGAAGGATTTTACTACCGGTCTGATCATTACATGTTTGCACAACACGGGATCCCGATAATTTTCTATTTCAACGGTACCCATGCCGATTATCATGCACCCACAGATACTGTGGAAAAGATCAGTTATAACCTGCTGGCAAAAAGGGCGCGACTTGTTTTTTACACTGCCTGGGAAATTGCTAACCGGGACCAAAAACTGGTAGTGGACCGGCACGAAAAATAACCCGGTTACCTGCCCATTTTCCGGAAAAGTCCCTGTTACTGCTACCCATGTACAGGGAAAATCCTTATTTGTTTTTCTTAACAAAATTTTTTAAATTGTGTATAGAGTCCTTGTTTTAGATTTATATATTCTTTTTTGCATTTGAATGAACGGGTGAATACAGGTTTGTTAGTGAGTGTAATAAGGCTATTATTTTTGAGAAGGGCCTCCCCAATTAAACATTTTTAACTAAGCTGTTGTTGTTCAATCGGTATTTATAGGATCAAGTGGAATCAGTCGAACCGGCTTCTGCTATCTGTAACCATATAAACTTACCAGTATGAAAACACCTGCCACCTTTTTTATTTTAAGAGAATACCCCACAAGGAGAGCAACCTTGTGCCCTATTAATCGATGTTGCGACGGAAACACCTAGACACACGACTGTAGTATTTGGTTATAATAAATCCTGGTTGTTCGGAATGTAGAAAAACGGAAATGCTTGGAGCACGTACATGGTATACCCTGCCATTATTCAGCACTAACAGTGGAAACCTTAAATTGAGAATGCATGCCTGGTTTTTATAACGCTTATTGGTGGCTCTTTTTGCTGAGAGGAATTTTCGCCCTGGTATTGGGCGTTTTGGCCGTTGGATGGCCTGGCGCTACTTTTACCACACTGATCGTTTTCTTAGGCGCCTATCTTTTTATCGCTGGTCTTTTTGCTGTTGCAGGAGCCATCGCCGCCAGGAAAACGAATGAGAACTGGGGTATTTTCCTGCTCTCCGGCCTGCTGGGCGTTATATTAGGGATCCTCACTTTGTACAATCCGTTTGCCACCGGTGCAGCGCTCATTTACCTGGTTGCTTTCTGGGCCATGCTGGCCGGCCTGTTCGAATTAATTATTGCCATCAGGCTGAGAAAGGTCATCACCGGCGAAGGTTGGTACATTGCCGGCGGTTTGCTGACAATCATCTTCGGCATTCTCCTGGTTACAAACCCTGTGGCTGCCGCGGTTACACTTACCTGGATCTTCGGCATTTACGCCATTTTTACCGGAGTAATGCTCATTTCACTTTCACTCAGATTGCGCAGCAGGCATTAAAACGATAGCTATAATTGAGATAACCGAAAACTGTGGTACCCTGTTTAACTATTTTAAAAGTACCCCATATGCAAGTTTATTCATTAACTAAAACTTTTCCTTATGACTACCGCTACACCTGAATGACGCACCTGTTGCGCTTTTTATCAGGGTGTTGATACCGCCCTTTTAAATAAGCGCGGCAGGTGCCGGCAGTATCCGCCCGGAAGGAGACCGGCGCTGTGCAACTACTGCTTCAATCGCTTTTCTCCCGGCCCCTGATAAAGGCTGTTGTTCTTGCTAATTGTGAATAATTTAAAGTTAACCGTTATGTCATCCACCGAATTTAATAACTTGTTACTCGGAAACGCCGACTTCCTGCGGCCGTATGCAGTAACCTTAACCAAAGACTCAGAATCCGCAAAAGATCTGTACCAGGAAACATTGTTCAGGGCATTATCCAATCGTGATAAGTACCTGGCCGGCACCAATATCCGGGCCTGGCTGTATACTATCATGAGAAACATCTTCATCAATAACTATCGCCGCGGTAACCGCCAGTTCCGTTTGCTGGACAATGCTGTTGGAGACTACCTGTTGAGCCACCAGCCGTCTGCCATTGGGAACTTTGCTGAATCAGGCCTGCGGGTTAAAGATGTACAGATGGCGGTATACAGCCTGCCCATTATTTTTAAACAACCATTCCTGTTATACTTTGAAGGATACAAATACTATGAAATTGCAGCTATACTCAACGAACCACTGGGTACGGTGAAAAGCCGGATCCACTTTGCAAGGAAGATGCTGAAAACACGTATTACACGGCATTAACAGCAAATTACCTGTTAGTAACACCATCAGGCTTTTGAAAACAGAAGTCTGCGAACCCTCAGTATGACCATTGAAGCCGCTGCTAAAACCACTATGACCCCGTAGCAGGCTGAAACTGCTTTTATGCCTGTAGCACACTCAGTTCCTGCAGGTGAAAAGGTCCGCTGCTGTATGCCTGTTTGCAGACTTTTGTTATCCCTTTCTCCTCCAATTGTCATCCCTCTACGGCTATAAGCACAAATCTTTGTTAAATAACCACATATTATCTCCCCGATCATATAAAAACCGGTTTAAAGCCGTTTATTAGCGTATAGTTTCAATTTTTTCCCGGTTTCCCTACAACTTTCTGTACGCCCGGCAACAACAATGCTTATTTTTTATGCCAAAAGTAACTTTCAACAACAAGAATGCATTATTCTTTCCGGCGCTGAAATCCGCTGTGGAGGAGTACTTCAAAACAAATAACATCCGGAAAACCGGTAATTGGAAACTATATATCAAAACCGCCATCCTCATTCCCGTGGCAATAGCCCTGTATGTTGCCGTGCTGTTCATATCAATGCCTGCCGTACTCTCAATAACTTTGTGCGCATTGCTGGGCTTTGTGCTGGCAAGTATCGGGTTTAATGTAATGCACGACGCCTGCCATGGAAGTTATTCTACCAACGGCAAAATAAATGATGCCCTCGGCCTCACCCTTAACGCATTAGGCGGCAACGCTTTTATCTGGAAACAGAAGCATAATATCATCCATCACACCTACACCAATGTAGACGGCCTGGATGATGATATCGCCAAAAGCCCGCTCATGCGGCAGTGTAGCTCCCAGAAATGGGTGCCAATGCACCGGATCCAGCATATTTATGTAGTACTGATATATGCCATTTCTTCTTTCGCCTGGGTATTTATCATGGATTTTGTGAAATACCTCAGCCGTAAAGTATATACCACTCCGCTGCAACCCATGAAACTAACAGACCACATGGTGTTTTGGGGCAGTAAAGTATTGTATATCGCTTTTTATATAGTACTTCCCATCCTTTTGCTGGGCTGGCAGGCCTGGGCCATCGGCTTCACGGTTATGCACATAGTAATGGGCTTCACCCTGGCCATCGTATTCCAGCTGGCGCACGTAGTGGAAGAAACCGAATTTGAAGCAGTAGGCGAAGATGCCAGGCTGATTGAAAACGAATGGGCCATTCACCAGATCAAAACCACCTCCAACTTCGCACCAGGACATAAAATCATTTCCTGGCTCGTGGGCGGCCTCAATTACCAGGTAGAACATCACCTGTTCCCAAGGATCAGCCATGTGCATTACCCGGCCCTCAGTAAAATTGTGGCGGCCAAGTGCGCAGAACATAATCTCACTTACAACTGCATCCCTACCATGCAGGGAGCGGTAGTATCCCATTTCCGCTTTATGAAAGCGCTCGGAGCGAAGCCTTAGCGGAGATCGCAGCGGATTTTGTCTTGGAACACTGATTACGCTGATTTTGATGATTAGTTTGATAATGATAATTAAGGGAGATAGAAGCGAATAGATTTGCTTATATCTCCCTTAATGCTTTATAAAATCTCAAAAAATAAAATCAAACTAATCATCAAAATCAGCGTAATCAGTGTTCCAAGACAAAATCCGCATCGCCGAAGGCGATTCTATTCCTTTTTCGTACTTTTACACACTTCAGAAAATCTATAAACAGCAGTCGTGATGAAGGCAAATTATTTAGATGAGCTTAACGAACAACAGCGGGAAGCAGTAATACATATCAACGGCCCTTTGATGATTGTAGCAGGCGCTGGTTCGGGAAAAACCAAGGTGCTCACCACCCGTATCGCCCACCTGATGCGGAACGGCGTGGATGCGTTTAATATTTTATCCCTCACCTTTACCAATAAGGCCGCCCGTGAAATGAAGGAACGTGTGGAAAAGATCCTCGGCGGCAGCGAAGCGCGTAACCTTTACATAGGTACCTTCCACTCTGTATTTGCCCGCCTCCTGCGTGCAGAAGCGCACCGGCTTGGCTATCCGAACGACTTTACCATTTACGATACCGACGACGCCAAAAGCGTTATCAAAACCATTATCAACGAACTGAATCTCGACGATAAACACTATAAACCCAACTTCGTATACAACCGCATCTCGGCTGCCAAAAACAGCCTCATGGGACCGGAAGAATACCAGCTGGACAACCTGGTGCAACAGGAAGACATGCGTGCCAACAGGCCGCTGATCGGCAAAATATATGACATGTACGCCAAACGCACGTTTAAGAACGGCGCCATGGACTTCGATGACCTGCTGTTTAAAATGTATGTACTCCTCAAAACATTCCCGGAAGTACTGCATAAATACCAGCACAAGTTCAGGTACATCATGATCGATGAGTACCAGGATACCAACCCCGCCCAGTATGAGATCATCAAACTGCTCGGCGCGGTGAACGAAAATATCTGCGTAGTGGGAGATGATGCCCAGAGTATCTACTCCTTCCGCGGCGCTACCATCGAAAATATCCTCCAGTTTGAAAAAGACTACGACGATGTGAAAGTGGTAAAGCTGGAACAGAACTACCGCAGTACCAAGTCCATCCTGAATGTAGCCAATGAGGTAATTGCACACAACAAAGGACAGATCGAAAAGAACCTCTGGACAGATAACACCGAAGGCGATACCATTAAACTGGTACGCACCATGACAGACAACGAAGAAGGTAAATTTGTAGCCGATACCATTGCAGAACAAAAACTGCGGAATCACTACGAAAACCGCGATTTTGTAATTCTTTACCGTACCAATGCGCAAAGCCGCTCCTTCGAGGAAAGCCTGCGCCGGAAAGCGATCCCGTACCGCATCTTCGGTGGACTGTCGTTTTACCAGCGCAAGGAAATTAAAGACTATGTAGCGTATCTCCGCGTTACCATGAACACCCGCGATGAGGAAAGCCTGAAAAGGATTATCAACTATCCTGTACGCGGCATCGGTAAAACCACCATCGAAAAAACCATTGTGCTCGGCAATGAACATAATCTCACCATGTGGGAAGTGCTGGAAAGGGCGCGGGAATTTGGGTTTAAAGGCGGTACCGTGGACGCGATAGAAGCCTTTGTGATCATGATCAAAAGCTTCCAGGCAATGCTCACCTCGCACAACGCTTATGATGTGGCGGTGGCAGTGGGCAAATCTACCAACATTGTAAAAGAACTGTTTAACGATAAAACTACGGAGGGGCTTGCCCGTTATGAAAACGTGCAGGAACTCTTAAACTCCATTAAGGAATTTACCGAAACCCCCGATGAAGAAGGAGAACTGCTCGATAAAAGCATGGGATCCTACCTTCAGCAGATCACCCTGCTCACGGATGCCGATCAGGGCAATGATGAAAACAGCGACGTGGTGAAGCTGATGACCATCCACGCGGCGAAAGGGCTGGAGTTCCCGGTGGTATTCACCGTGGGCCTGGAAGAAACCCTGTTCCCCAGTGGAATGTCTATCAATACCCGGGAAGAACTGGAAGAAGAAAGACGACTGTTCTATGTGGCCATTACCCGCGCCAAGGCCCGCTTATGGCTTACTTACGCCAACAGCCGTTACCGCTTTGGTAACCTGGTACAAAATGAGCCAAGCCGTTTCCTGGAAGAAATGCCGGAAAAGTTCATTGACCGCAGCTATGCCGGCGGGGGCAGTGTTCGCAATGCTTTTGGCGCCGGGGGCAATTTGGGATGGAGCAATGCGAACAATATGTTCGACCGGAAAAAGTCGCCCTCACAGCCTTCACAGCCGGTAACGCAAAAGCCTGCTGCCAAACCAACGTTTTCTCCGGCCACTACCCATGTGCCTTCTGCCGATTTTGCCCCGGATGATCCGGCTGGCATGGAACCCGGTATGCAGGTGGAACACCAGAAATTTGGATTTGGCACCATCGCGGCATTGGAAGGTGCGCCCAATAACAGGATCGCTACCATCCATTTTCCCAAAGGCGGTGGCGAGAAGAAAATTATGCTGAACTACGCCAAGCTGAGAATAGTAAGATAAACGACATGAAAACCGCCATACTAAAGCTCCGGCAGTTTTGTGCGTACCAGGAGCGGAGTCACCAGGAAACAAAGTACAAATGCCTGGAACTGGGCCTGAGAGGGGAAGCCGTGGATGAAGCTATTGCGGAACTGATAGCAGACAATTTCCTCAACGAGGAAAGGTTTGCCAAAGCCTATGCCGGCGGTAAGTTCCGCATCAAACAATGGGGACGCAAAAAGATCCTGGTGGAGCTGAAACAGAAACAGGTATCCGCCTACTGCATCAAAAAAGGAATGGAGGAAATTGATGAAGATGATTACATCGCCGTACTTCATAAGCTGGCAGAGAAGAAATACCAGTCGCTCAAAGGGGAAACAGCCCTGAAACGGAAGTATAAAACCATGCAGCACCTCCTGCAAAGGGGCTTTGAACCGGAGCTCATCAACGAGGCACTTGAACAAATCGCAAAGAATGAGGCTTAAGCGGGCAATAATTTGAAAAGTTTCTAACCCGTCAGGCCGTAATTTTGTGACCACAATAACCGATAATGTCAGATCTGAAAGTAACACTCATACAAACCCAATTGCACTGGGAAGATAAGGAAGCCAACCTGCGTATGTTTGATGAGAAAATCAATAGCATCCAGTAAAGGACCGAAGTGGTATTTTTACTCGAAATGTTCAGCACAGGTTTCAGTATGCAACCTGAACGCCTGGCCGAAACAATGGATGGAAGCGCAGTGCAGTGGATGAAGAAGAAGGCGGCAGAGAAAAATATTATCATCACCGGCAGCCTGATCATTGAAGAAAATGGCGAATACCTGAACCGCCTCATCTGGATGCTGCCCAATGGCACCTACGGCACCTATGATAAGCGCCACCTGTTTGGTTATGCAGGGGAGCACGAACATTATACGCCGGGCGACAAACGTCTTATTGCCCAGGTAAAAGGATGGAAAATCAATCTGAATATCTGTTACGATATGCGTTTCCCCGTATGGGCGCGCAACAGCATTCAGCCCGGTACCAATGAAGCCGCCTACGATGTGCTGGTATATGTAGCCAACTGGCCGGAGCGGCGTAAAACCGCCTGGACCACCCTGTTACAGGCCCGCGCCATTGAAAACCAGGTATTTGCTATCGGGGTAAACCGGGTGGGCAATGATGGTAATAATATCTACCACAGCGGGGAAACCAGCCTCATTGATCCGATGGGGGAAATCATTTACCGCAAATCAAACGACGAAGACATCTTTACGTATACCCTTCAACGTGAGCGGCTTGAAGAGGTAAGGAAAAATATTCCTTTCCTGAAAGATGCCGACGCATTTACAATTATTCCAAAGGGATAATTACATCCTTCTAACCAGCAGCAAAATATTGATATGTTATTACAGGCAGTCCACCACATCGCGGTTATTTGTGCCGATTACTCCAGGAGTAAAGCATTTTATACCGGTGTGCTGGGCCTGCAGGTAATACGCGAAGTATACCGGGAGGAACGGGACTCCTGGAAACTGGACCTGGCACTGGGTAACCAGTATATCATTGAACTGTTTTCTTTCCCGGACCCGCCGCCGCGGCCCAGCCATCCGGAGGCCTGCGGGCTTCGCCACCTGGCTTTTGCAGTGGCCGATATTGAAGCCGCTGTGGCTCAATTACACCCAGGCGATCTGCCGGTAGTGCCACAGAATGCCCTGTTGCGACGGGCCCAGGTAGTACGGCGGCGGTACCAGATAG
>JBCNPS010000354.1:0-8072 GCA_039593235.1 Chitinophaga sp.
TGTGGGGAACAGCGCTGCAAGCATGGTTTCGTATACTTTGCGGCCATCATTATCCAGTCCGCGGTTCTTTTCTTCATATACGGCTTCCAGTTCTGTATGGAACAAACGGAAAACGGGGTCGCGGAAACGTTCTGCCTGTACGGTCAGATATTTATCTACGGCATTGGAAGGAATATCTTCCTCGTAAATGGTTTCTTCCACCCAGGTGTGTGCATTAGTCCCCTGGGCGCCCATACCCGACATCATTTTATCATATTCATTGGCAATCGCGTATTTAGCGGCTACGCCGGAAACGCTGTCTATTTCGTGGTAAACCGCTTTGCGTGCAGCCGGATCCGTTGTTTTATTGTATTTGTCATACAAATCGGAGATCTCGTTGATCAGGGGCTTTTCTTTTGCCCAGTTGAGCGAACCAAATTTCTCGGTGCCTTTAAATAAGAGATGCTCCAGGTAGTGTGCAAGACCGGTATGGTCTTTCGGGTCGTTATCACTGCCGGCGCGGGTACCGATCAGTGTCTGGATGCGGGGATCTTTTTTGTTGACACTCAGGATAACTGTGAGGCCGTTTTTCAGGGTGTAAAAACGTGCCTTCATGGGATCATCGGAAACGTACTTATAGGTATAACCACCGGCAGTAGCCTCCTTCCATTGATATTTGCCCTGGGCTCCCACCACTTTCAGCGAGCAGGCAAACAGGAATAGTAATACGACTCTTTTAAGACTCATACAAATAGTTGGTTTTTTGAAATTATTCTGTCAAATATACCGGAAGTCCAAATTATAAAGCCGGAAAAAAGGTAGAATTGTATGAGCGGTAGATGCATAGGGGTTGCAACCGGTTGACGGACCGGTGATTAATTTTAAAAGCTGCCGGATGATCTCAGGGGTTCTGATTACCGTAAATCGTGTATTTTCCTCTGACAAAAACCTGGTTAAAAAGCAGGGAATCAATAGCCCCGTTGTTGTTAGGGGGTTGTTTCTTCACCTTTGGACGGTTCCTGTTACGGCTAACAGGAATAACAGCAGTATTGGGGGCAGGAATTACCTGGGAAATATACCTGGCAGGGGGAATACCGGCAGGTACTATGGCCAGCGGCAATTGCTCGGGCTGATCAATAAGGATATTCGTTTTTTCTATTCTAACACCTAATAAACGTTTCTCACAGGAGTGAATCCATGCAATGCAACCAATACATGTCATCAAAGCAACAAAAGAGCGCATAAACACATTTTAGGACTGGCTAATAAATCTCAGAATCCGTTTAACCGGATGCCTATCGAAAATGGATATTGTTGTAACCCATAATCATGTAATGCCGTCAGGGCAAAATTCGCGTACAATTTTACAGGTCCGTAGCCCAGTTCACTGGTAAGGCCAAAACGCCACTTGTTGAGATTAAAGTCGTCCGTTTTCCTGACCTTGCCTCTTTCTTCACTTACCTGCTTGGTTCTGGATTTGAGGAGATAACCACCGGAGACACCGAAGCTCGCCTGGAACGCGCGTCCAGGGCGGGCGGGGTTAGAATTGAAATTAAGCATTACCGGAATCGAGATATACTCGGCAAACAGCTTATTTTTTGAAAATTCTACGGAATCCCTGATTATTTGTGTAGGATAACCGGGCAAATATGTGATGCTCCGGGCATACCTATAGTTATTCATCTCCAATCCTAAAGCATATAACAAGTTAAGCTTGTGTTTTGTTAAATTAAGTCGCTGTTGAAACAGCCAGATATTAAAATTGATCGATTTTCCGGTAATAAGTTTAAATTCTGACGGTGTTAACGGCTCGCTGGCTTCCCGGGGTGCGAAGGTTGCCAGGCCTACGGCTGAATAGTCGTATGATTTATTTACCTGTTGCATAGCCGGAGCCCCGTTGTAATACATGTTGTTATTGGGGTAATAGTTGATAATGCTGGCTCCATTATAATCACTGTGGTCAATATAGTTATTGAAACCCACGTCAAAAACGAACCATTTGGTTTGCAGGTTCTTTTTGAGTTTCTGGCGGGCATAGGCGGTATCGTTATAGAATTTATAACTGGTACGCCCTTTATCATTCTTTCCCTTGATAATGATCAATCCCTTGATCTGTATAGTATCCGGAGGTGCCGGTGTATTTTTATCTGCCTTTTGCGCATGAGCCCATCCGCCACATAATACCAGTAACAAAATGAGTAAAAATTTATGCTTCATATGCTATGACCATGATTTATTATTTATTCCGTTTACGGGAAAAAAACTTCGCAACATTGGTTACTTTATCCAGGATCCGGCTGTCGCTGCCGCTTACGGACATGATCAGTTCACCGGGAGCACCAGGTTGTTCGGTTACAGGGACTATTTTATTATTTAAATGATTGTCTGTTTTGGCTGTATTAGCGGCCAGTACTGCTTCTTTTGTGTCTGGCCGGGCCACGGCAACATGAGCATTACCTGCCTGTTGCAGGTGCTCTTCCACCACTTCACTCATGGAGTTGCGCTGCGGAGCCAGCTGGGAAATAACCGGTATATCTGTTTTAGGAGCGTCTGCAGCTACCAATACAGGTTCATTTGCCGGAGCCGCCGCAGGTTTGGCAGCAGGCGATGCTACCGTTTTATTGCGTTTGGCCAGCAATGGCTGGTTGTTTTTTGGCGTAACTGCCGGAGCCTTGGTTGTTGTAGCGGCATCCGCAAACTTATCAGGAGCAGCGGATGGGGTAATATCCGGAACTGCAGCCGGTGTATTGGCCGGCGCGGTAACAGCTGGCGGCGTATTCACTGCAACGGCTGGTTTTTGCACCGGTTCATTGCCGGCTGGCAATAACCAGATTACCAGTCCCGCTACTACTGCGGCTGCCGCAGCTACCCATCCCATACGGCGGTATACCGGTACCATCCTGCGTTTACTGCTTCTGTATAAAGAGGCTTTATCTGCAAATACCACGGAAGTATCGGGCGTAAGCCTGGTGGCCTGGAAAAGCGCCAGCTCCTGCCTGGCGGCCGGATATTGCTGCAGGTATGCCTGCAAAACACTTTCCTCTTCAAGGGTCAGCTCTCCGTCGATATAACTTAGCATTAATGCCTCATAATCAACAGCAGTTGTTTTGTATAAAGCAGCCTTATTATCAAAAACGAATTGCTTATCCGGTACCAGTTTGGTTCCTTCCAGCAATTCCAGTTCCTGCCGGAACTGCGGATGCTTTTGCAGGAAAAGTTCCAATGCGGCTTGTTCCGTCTCATTCAGCTCACCATCGATGTAGCTGAGGAGATAGTACTCGTAGTTTGATATGTTAATTTCTATCGACAAAAATCTAATTTATTACAAAAATATTATATAACATTTTCCATTTTCACCAGGTAATTTTTCAGGTGAATCCTTGCCCGGTGCAGGTAAACTTTTACCTGGGAGGGGCTCAGGTCCATCATTTCCCCGATTTCCTCATAAGAATATCCTTCATAATCCTTGAGCATAATTAAGGAACGCTGTACTTCACTGAGCTTGGACAATGCCTTTTCTATGACCTCCTTTGCGTTATGTATCTTATGATCCGCTACCTTATCCTCGTCTTTAAACTGGTCTACAAGTGTTATCCGCTTTACCTTACGCACATGATCGATCATATTGTGGTAGCCAACAGTGAACAGGTATGACTTAGCCTTTTCAAAAGGCACATCCTGGCAGTGCTTCCACAATATTTCGAATGAATTCTGTACTACGTCCCTGGCATCTTCCGCATGCTCCAGATTTTTAACTATAAAGCGGAATAAATTGTCCGAATACAGATCCACGCATTTATTGTACTCCTTTTCCGTCATTCCGGTGGTGCGGGATTTTAGTGCTAAGTTCCGACAAATACTTTAATACCCATCATTGACCAAATCCATATTTGTTACCCACACCTCCTCTAAAGTTAGTACGTTCTTCCCTCACAGTTGTAGTAACAGTTCCTTTCAAACTGAGTGTCAATCTCTTATCAAGTATGCTCTTTTAGCATCTTTTAGCAAAGGGATGAATGATCAGTTTTCCACTTCATGGCATTAATAATCATGATAGTACTATGACGGAGGGCGGCGGGCAAATGTTACACCTGGGTCAAACTTTTTGCATATCCATTCGTTAGTCATTTACGCGATAAATAATCGTAATACATTTATTGCCCATAACTTTGGTAGATCCACTTAAATATTGCAATTTTTATGAATGAGAAGTTTATAACCCGTTTACGGGAGGAACTCGGTGATATCAATAAAGCCGGACTGTACAAGAGAGAGCGCATTATTACATCTGAGCAGGGAGCTGAAATACAGGTGGGTGGCCAAACGGTGCTTAATTTTTGTGCGAATAATTACCTGGGCCTGTCGTCTCACCCTGCTGTAATAAAAGCAGCCAAAGACGCCATCGATACCCATGGTTATGGCATGAGCAGTGTCCGCTTTATCTGCGGTACGCAGGATATTCACCGGGAACTGGAAGAAAAGATCTCGAAATTCCTTGGCACAGAGGATACTATCTTATATGTAGCGGCTTTTGACGCCAATGGCGGCGTATTTGAGCCGCTGTTCAACGAACAGGATGCTATTATTTCCGATGCCCTGAACCACGCTTCCATTATCGATGGCGTTCGCCTTTGCAAGGCGCAGCGCTTCCGCTATGAACATAACAATATGGCCGACCTGGAGGCCAAACTGCAGGAAGCAAAAGACTGCCGCAGCCGGATCATTGTTACAGACGGTTCTTTCAGCATGGATGGCACCATAGCCCAGCTGGACAAGATCTGTGACCTGGCCGATAAATACAATGCCATCGTGATGTCTGACGAAAGTCATTCCTCCGGGTTCCTGGGAAAAACCGGTCGCGGTACCCATGAATACCGTGGTGTTATGGGCCGGGTGGATATCATCACCGGCACCCTGGGTAAAGCCCTGGGCGGCGCCTCCGGCGGATTCACCAGCGGACCTAAAGAAGTGATCGACATCCTGCGCCAGCGCAGCCGTCCATACCTCTTTTCCAACTCCGTGGCCCCCAGCATTGTAGGCGCTTCCATCGCCGTACTGGATATGCTGAGCGAAACCACTGCACTGCGCGACAAACTTGAATACAATACCCGGTATTTCCGTAATAAAATGACAGAAGCCGGCTTCGACATTAAGCCAGGCGACCACCCGATTGTTCCGGTAATGCTGTATGACGCTGTATTAAGCGCCCAGTTTGCCGATAAACTGCTGCAGGAAGGCATTTACGTGATCGGGTTCTTCTTCCCGGTAGTACCGAAAGGCCAGGCCCGTATCCGCGTACAGCTGAGCGCCGGTCATGAGCAGGAACACCTCGACAGGGCCATTGCCGCCTTTACCAAAGTGGGTAAGGAACTGGGAGTGATTAAATAAAGATTGAGTATGATTAAATAAAATTGCGGGTTAGTGGGAAGATAGCCACCGGATAATCACGGTTGCTATCTTCCTGCTAACCCGTAATTCATTTTCTTACGCCGTAATCCTTACTTTTGCACCTCATAACTACACAATCATTATGCAGATGAAACGATTTGGCTGGATGTTGCTGGCGGTGAGCCTGTTCTTCGCTGCCTGCGCCCCGAATAACGTAAAAGAGGAAAAAGACTGGGAAAAGTATTTTGCCCAATACAAAGTAGAAGGCACTTTCATGTTATTCAACAACAGCCAGGGCGTTTTCAAGGTTTACAACCTCGACAGGGCTAAAAAACGCTTTCAGCCTGCATCTACCTTTAAAATATTCAACTCCCTGGTAGGGCTGCATACCGGCGTTATAAAAGACACCGGCATGATCATTCCCTGGGATGGTGTAACCCGGCAGTTCCCGGCCTGGAACCAGGATCTCAGCATGGCGCAGGCCTTTAAACAATCGGCCGTTCCCTACTTCCAGGAAGTAGCCCGGCGCATCGGCCAGCCTACCATGCAGCTCTGGCTCGACTCCATTAAATACGGCAATATGAAGATCAGCCGCCTGGACACGTTCTGGCTGGATAATTCCCTGCTTATTTCCCCTGATGAGGAACTGGGCTTTGTGAAAAAACTGTACTTCGACCAGCTGCCTTTTGCAAAAACCACCATGAAAACCGTACGTGAGGTAATGCTCATGGAAAAAACACCGAAATATGAACTGTCTTACAAAACAGGCTGGGATTATAACGATGTAAAAAAATTAGGCTGGATAGTGGGCTGGATTGAAGAAAACCGGCACCCTACCTTCTTTGTACTGAATATAGAAACGGAAGATCCCAAAATAGATATTCCTAAAGTACGCATGGAAATCCTGAGAAGTATACTCACTGATGCCGGCTACTTTAAGGGCGAAATGTAATATTATTTTTACCGGCAGGCTGGTATTGCAAATAAGGACAGGGTCCAGGTTTGCAACACCGGCCTGTTGCTTTTCAGCTACTTAACCCCTGCCTTCTCTCCGGGTAAACTCCCCGGATCGTTAAAAAAACGATAAAACCCCACCCCGACGGCTTGCAATACGTGACAAAAAAATTATTTTTGATATCTTACCTGGTTTACTACCGGTAACGGATATCTTAAAATCGAATATGTTACGATTTCAGCATAATGAATATTTATGGGCCCTGGTGCTCCTGTTGGTTTTACAGGTGGCCTTCCTGGGCGTATCATGGTGGAAACGCCGTTCCATACGCCGTATCGGGGATCAGGCGCTGGTGGAGAAGCTTTTTACCGGCTACTCCCGTAAATTGTTTGTTTTAAAGTTCCTGCTTATTTTCCTGGCCTTCTTTTTTGGAGTGATAGGGCTTGCCAACCTGCAAAAAGGCAGCCGCATGGAAAAGATCACCCGTAAAGGCGTGGATGTAATGATAGCGCTGGATGTAAGTAAAAGTATGCTGGCCACTGATGTGCAGCCCGACCGTCTTACACGTGCCCGGCAGCTGATCAGCAAACTGATGGATAAACTGGATAATGATCGTGTGGGCCTCGTGGTATTTGCCGGCAACGCTTACCTGCAGATGCCCCTCACGGTAGACTACTCCGCCGCTAAAATGTACCTCAGTACAGTATCCCCGGACATGATCCCTACCCAGGGCACCGCTATTGGCCAGGCCATACAGGTATCTGACGAAGCATTCAATAAAAAAGAACGTAAGCATAAGGCCCTCATCATTATTTCCGATGGGGAAGATCACGATGAAACCGCCCTACAGCGCACCAAAGCGGCCTTCGAAAACGGCGCTGTTACCAATACCATTGGCATTGGGTCTGTAGCAGGTTCCCCCCTGCCTGACCCCGAAACCGGTGGCTACAAAAAAGACAGGGAAGGCAATACCGTTATTTCGAAATTGAACGAAACAGAGCTTAGGGGAATTGCCGCTGCCGGCAAAGGCATTTACCAGCACCTCGATAACAACACTGATGATGTAGTGAATACCCTCGTTAGCAAAATAGACGGAATGGAGCAGAAAGAATTTGGCGAGAATGTTTTTACAGATTACAATAGTTATTTTCAGTATTTCCTGGGCATTTGCCTGGCACTGCTGCTGATTGAATTTTTTATCCCGGAGGTTCGTTACAAACGCACTACGCCCGGATCACCGGCAGTTTAATTTATTAGCATGAAAATCATCTTCATAAAATATTATTTGCTTGTTACCGCTGTGATGCTTACCGGCCTGGCCGGCTTTGCGCAAAATGGCAGTAATAAATACATCCGCAAAGGGAACGAGCTGTACAAAAAACAGCAATATTCCGATGCGGAAGCCAACTATAAAAAAGCGCTGGAACAAAATGCACAGTCGGCCGAAGGCAGCTATAACCTTGGCAATTCGCTTTACCAGCAAAAGCGCTATGATGATGCACGCGCACAATACGCCAACAGCCTTAAACTGGGCGGCAAGCCAGCTATAAAATCCGATGCCGATTATAATATCGGGAACACTTTCATGGAAGGCAAAAAATGGGAAGAAAGTATCAAATCCTATAAACAGGCATTGAAGATCAATCCTGCTGATGAAGATGCCCGCTATAACCTGGCCTATGCCCAGGCCATGCTGAAAAAACAACAGCAAGGCGGTGGTGGCAATGATAATAAAGACAACAAGGACAAG
>JBCNPS010000355.1:0-8068 GCA_039593235.1 Chitinophaga sp.
TCCCAAACCAAAGATAAAGCCGCCATAAATTTGCCCTTTATTGAATTTCTTGGGATGGAATGTTATCTCTTCGCCATGAATGGTTTTGACGTTGAATTTTTTGATAAGCCAAACAGATATTATCCCCACCACTATAGCAGTTCCGATCACTCCGTACATATGAAAGCTTTGCAGCCGGAACATTTCCTGGATGCGGAACCAGCTGATGACTTCCGCTTTAACAAAGGTTAGCCCGAAGATGAGGCCCACCGCCATATATTTGAAATTATACCACCACGGATGCTGCCGCTCCGATTCATTGATACAAATTGTATCCAGCGAGCGGACCTCATAATCCGTATTGATGGCTGGTTGTTTTTCCATGTGTTTTGTATTTTGCATACTGCAGGTTATAATTGAAGAATAAAGGGAAGTAACAGGTTAGCCATTATAAAACCTCCTGCCATAAACATAACAGTGGCCACCAGCGATGGCCATTGCAGGTTACTGAGGCCCATAATAGCATGACCGGAAGTACAACCGCCTGCATACCGGGCGCCAAAGCCCACCAGGAACCCTCCCCCCACTAACATAACTGCCCCTCGTAAAGTAAAAAGGCTGTATAGGGAAAACAGTTCTTTAGGCAATAAAGAACTATGATCAGTAATACCATATCCTGCCAGCTCCCCAGCCAATGCAGAATTTACTATTACCGGATTTGGATCGGGCAATAGCCAGGCTGCAATAACAGCGCCTGCCAGTATTCCACCTACAAAAAAGAAATTCCAGACCTCTTTTTTCCAGTCATACCGGAAGAATTTTATCCCGGCTGGGAAACAGGCAGCGCAGGCATGGCGTAAATTGGCTGATATCCCAAAATGTTTGTTCCCCAGCAATAAAAGCGCCGGCACAATAAGCCCTATGAGGCCGCCCGCCACATACCATGGCCAGGGTTGTTGTAATAATCTAAGCATTTGTATTGATTTATTGAACTACCGGGTTACCGTCTTCTACCCACTTATTCATACTACCTGAAAAATTCAGCACATTATGATAGCCTTTCCGGGCAAGCAATGAATAGCCTATTGTGGCACGGTCGCCACTCTGACAGTGGATCACTACTTTCTTTTCTTTACTGATTTTATCAAGACTATTAAGCATGGTTCCCAGAAATACGTGATCTGCCCCTTTTATATGCCCGGATTGATATTCTGTAGCGCCCCGCAGGTCAACCACCTGGATTCCATTATCCTGATACAGGGATTTAAACTCATCAATAGAAATAACAGCCGCTTTCTCCAGCTGACCGCCTGTGTCCAACCATGTTTGTACAGACGGAATATATCCGTGAACATTATCAAGGCCTATCCGCATCAGTTTACGGGTAAGGTCTTCTAATTTATCAGGATCCGCCAGTAAAATAAAAGGTGTTTGGTAATCGAGGAACCAGCCAGCCCAGGTATTGAAGGAATTATTGCCTTGTATATTAATACTTCCGGGAATATAGCCCTGGGCAAAAACCGATTTATCGCGCGTGTCAATCAGTTGATACCCTTTATCCATTGCGGATTTCAGTTCATCTTTCCCAAGTTCTTTAATAACAGGCACCTGTGTAAGTAATGGCCTGTTTATTTTATTCAGCTTTTTCATCATCGCGAAATACCTGGGCGGTTCAGGCTGATCCGCCAGCAGGTACTGTACAAAGCCTTCCTCATCCTGTTGGAAACGGAAAGCCCAGTTCCTTACCAGTTCGTACCCGGTAGTAGTGGAAGGCACACTGCCCAATGCTTTACCACATGCAGAGCCGGCGCCATGTCCAGGCCAAACCTGTACAAATTCTGGCAGCGCGCTGAATTTTTTAAGAGAGTCAAAAAGCTGGTGTGCACCGGTTTCCTGGGTGCCCTTCATACCGGCTGCTTTTTCCAGCAGGTCCGGCCGGCCAATATCACCCACAAATACAAAGTCGCCGGTAAACAACATTACCGGCGCATCGCTGGCTGGCTTGTCTGTCAATAAGAAGCTGATGCTCTCCGGGGTATGTCCCGGCGTATGCAATACCGTTAGTTCAAGGTTCCCTACCTGCATACGGCTGCCATCACGGAGGCCGATATGATCAAATTCATACTGCCAATCGGGGCCTCCTTCATCAGAAAGGTACATTTTAGCTCCCGTAAGGGCTGCCAGTTCCCGCGAACCGGAAAGGAAGTCCGCATGAATATGCGTTTCAAGGATATGTGTAATCCGCATTTTTTGCTCCTGTGCAATCTCCAGGTAGGTATCCACATCCCTTTTAGGATCAATTACAGCGGCTACTCCCGCCTGCTGGCATCCTATAAAATAACTGCCTTGCGCCAGGCTCTTATCATAAATGTGCTGAAAGTACATAGTGTTTTGTTTTTCTGTTGACCACAAAGATCCCACCTGTATTCCGGTTTATAGGTGACCGTGATCACACAGAAAAAATTTCTATGCCTTTATCCATTCAAAGGAGTTACGGTGAATAATGATCCATCCGTTTTTCTCCATTTTTTTCATTAGCCGGCTGATCACCTCACGGGAAGAATTGAGATCAGTGGCTATTTCCTGGTGAGTAAGTTTTATCTGCCGCCCCATTTTCTTCACCTGGCCCTTAATGTAAAATTCCAGTCTTTCGTCCATATTCTTGAATGCAATCTCATTGATGGTATTCAATAACTCTTCATATCTCGCCCGCCACGTCCTTATTACGAAATAGTGCCAGCTTTTATACTTGCCAAGCCATTCATCCATATACTGGAGCGGGATGATAAGCACCGCCACGTCAGTAAGCGCTTTGGCTACTACTTGGCTATTCTCCTGCCGGTAGGTACATACCATAGACACGGCACAGGCTTCCCCGGGTTCTATATCATACATAAAAAATTCATTCCCTTCTCCATCCTCCTGGTAAAGTTTAACAATACCATTAAGTATCAGCATAGTAGACCTGATGGATTGTCCTTTACGCAGCATCACAGTGCCTGCCGGGATTTCCCGTATTTCACCGT
The DNA here is from genome assembly GCA_039593235.1 of Chitinophaga sp. GTDB lineage: Bacteria > Bacteroidota > Bacteroidia > Chitinophagales > Chitinophagaceae > Chitinophaga. Next base: position 3,006 of record JBCNPS010000355.1, read on the forward strand.
GGTTGATCATTTCCTCGTAAAGATCTTCTTCTAGTTCCGGAAATAATTCGCGGATGGGATATTGCTCCTTCATAGATTCAAAAGTACAACATTAGTCCTTTTAAAAACATGGCGCTGTTCCTTACACTTATTGAGATTTTTTCAGTGATCTGGGTCACACAGGCCGGAATTTTTTAATGATGCTGCGTGACTATTATCACTGATGGCAGCAACAATGTCTCCGATCTTTGCCTGCAAACACAACATATGCATTTACTTGGATATATAGCTTCTCTTTTGATTGGCGTGTCGTTAGGATTAATTGGCGGCGGCGGTTCTATTCTAACCCTGCCGGTAATGGTTTACCTGTTTGGCATTTCCCCTATAACCGCTACTTCCTATTCATTATTCGTGGTGGGTACCACCAGTCTTGTAGGTGCAGCACAACAATACAGGCAGGGGTCGGTGAATACCAGGATGGCACTGCTGTTTGCCGCCACCTCCGTTGCAACTGTTTTTGCTACCCGCAAATGGCTGATGCCTGCCATACCGGAACATATAGCTACTATATATGGTTACACGATCACTGAAAGCTGGCTTACCATGATCCTCTTTGCGATTCTTATGGTAGTGGCTTCGATATTCATGCTGCACAACAAACCAGCTGGTTCAGCAAAAACACCGGGCACAAAAATCAGTACGGGGAAAATAATCCTGTTTGGTACGGGTATCGGATTGATAACGGGCTTACTGGGCGCCGGGGGAGGCTTTCTTCTCATTCCCGCATTGGTACTATTATTACACCTTCCTATGAAAAAAGCAATCGGCACCTCTTTGCTGGTAATTGCCTTAAACTCGCTTATAGGGTTCAGCAGCAACTTATTTGATAAGGGAATAGACTGGCTGCTGTTATTAACAGTTACTTTGCTGGCCATCGCCGGCATTATATTGGGTAGCTATCTTAACAGGATAGTTCCGGCGGGCAAACTAAGAAATGCCTTTGGCTGGTTTGTACTGGTGATGGGGATTTATATCCTGGGGATGGAAATCTATCATATTCTCCAATAACAATCCCATTGGCGGCATAAATGGGCGGACGGGTATCTACCAGTCGTTTTTCCTCATTCATCTTTTTCCTTTTGAATCGTAAAATCAGAACCGGTTTCTGTATGCCGTATTTGTCCTCCAAGATGGGCAGTAACTACCATAACACCGCCGGTAACCAAGGCTAATAAGAGTATTAAAATGCCCATAAATCGCCGCATATTTAAGCGTCTGTAAAGCAGCAGCCCAATAAAAGACACAATACCGGTAACGCTTACAGCGCCAAAAGCCAGCTTGGCGATTTCTTCATGCTCCTCTATTATACTTTCAGACACCCCTGGCAGATGTTCAATAATTTCCTCTGCACTTTCACCTGTAAAGTACACAGGTACTGCGAAAATCCCGGCGGATAACAAAAAGTAGAAAGCCGTTTTCGTCAGGACCTCATTTTTCCTGATCATGGCAATCACCAATACAAAAAGGCCAACCAGCGACAGAATCACAGGAAGATGTGTCAATGCGAGATGAATTTCAGCACCGTTCATAAATTATGTATTTGGGTTAAGTAATATCGTAATTTAAAAACCAGACAAAGCGCCACCTTCCCCCCGCAGGTAGGGAAGCTGTTCCCTGTTGTTATGGATCATCAGGAAGCCAACCAACCTCCATCTACTGTTAAAGCATGACCTGTTACAAATGAAGATGCATTGGAGCATAACCAAACAACTGCCTTCAGCAACTTCTTCCGGTTCTCCAAAACGGCCTATTGGCTCCATATCGGTGAAAGCTTGTTCAGCGGCCTTATCTCTTCCGGTGATCCGGTCTATCATGGCTGTTCGTATAACCCCGGGACATACCGCGTTTATCCTGACACCCAGTTTTGCATTCTCCAGCGCCGCAGTTTTGGTAAGCCCTATTACTGCATGTTTACTGGCTACATAAGCCGGCAGACCGGGAAAACCTATAAGCCCGGCAACCGATGCACAGTTTACAATTGCACCTTTTCCCTGCCGCTGCATATGTGGCAGTTCATGTTTCATACAAAGCCAAATACCGGTAAGATTTACAGCCAATACCTTTTCCCAGTTCTCCCTGGTGCATTCCTCAGTAGTAGCGGAAATACCTTCTATACCGGCATTATTGAAAGCAAAATCCAGTCTTCCATAGGTATTGAATGTGTTGTCTATCATGACTGTAACATCTGCTGCATTTGAAACATCACAATGGACAAAGATTGCTTTACCTCCTATGGCTGTAATCTCTTTCAGCGCTAGTTGCGCTGTATCTTCTATTAAATCTGCCACCACCACACTGGCTCCTCTTTTAGCAAAGGCAATAGTCGTGGCCTTGCCTATACCAAAGCTGCCTCCTGTTACAAGAGCAACCATTCCTTCAAAAAATTTTTACATATAAATACTTTTATCATATTTAATAAAAAATATAAGACCATTAAGTACAATGCTAAATTATCCCACAGGAAGATTGATACAAATGATTGCTATCAATCCAAAAGATGATAGCAATCATTAAATGAAGTCTACAATCCTGTAATGTAATTTGAAGACCTGCTGGAATCCTGCATTATTAATCGGGGTGAGATGACATATAGGTTAGAAGCTAACATCCGTATCCATGGATGTGTCCCTATCAAACATATCCTTGGAGAACCATCCTCCAATTTTGTCCAGATAATCCTGGGAGAATGCATCATTCCGTTTACGGAGGCCCCCTCTGCCCTATCCTATTGCCAGTATCTTTGCACTGCCTGCATATTTTACCCGTTCCATCACAAGGTTGGTAATAGGTTCTCCCATTTCAATACCAATACCCACTATGATCGCTTTAGTATCGTTAACTACATCCGGTACATTGAACTGCAACGAAATGCTTTGCGTTGCAAAAGATTGCTTCAACGGCTGCCAATCGGTTAACATAGTTTCCGGTGGTGGTATTTGTTCGCTGCTACTATAGCTGTTTTCTCTATATACAATATCCCGAACTAGCCCCATGGTAATAATAAACCGGAAAAAGGCATATTTCCAGGGTAGCATAAAATTTATTCCCTGCACGAGTTCGGGAATCATTTTTGCTCATTACTTACGATACGTGAAATCTGAATACTGCGCCTTATAGCAGGCAGCTTACATTTAGCGAACTTTTCATTACAATTTCCCTTGCAGAAAATCCTTCATTTTTACATTCAAAAGCCACTGGCTATTAACCGGCTGATTGGTATACGGCACGGATGGCATATACGGAGCAGGTCCAAATTCCGGGCAAATACACATTTGCTCTTTCCCCTGTTTACTGTTGAACTGAATAATTTCCTGCCACCAGTTCACAAATGTATGCAGGGCAGCTTCCCATTCCGGTACAAACGGATCATATACCTGCGGCGATTGCGTATAGCCCACCCTTGCATGAATATGCCCGGTATGCTGCATGGCACGTTCCAGGGCGGGCCGTTGATCTTCGAGAAAACTCTCACACACCGTGCACCAATGTGAAAGATCCGCGGTAATTTTTAACGCAGGATACCTGTCCAGGTACTGTACCAGCTGGGCCGGGTGAAATGTGAAACGTCCCCGGTGCGTTTCATGATAAACAGGCACACCAGTATTTTCCTGGATCAAAAATGCATCTTCAATAAGCTGGCAGTTCTGCGCAAAAGACCAGAAATCCTTACCCGTATGTGAGTTGATAAATAACGGCCCCAAAGCAGCCAGTTCTTCCAGCCGCCTTATATAACGCCCTCTATAGGTAACAAAATCCTCGTTTGACGAAGGCAAATATTGCTGGGCAACAAAAAGCAACCTGTTATCATTTAAATATTTCACCAGTTTTCTCCGGTGATCTTCATTATCCGGCAGATTTATTTCCACCCCATCAAAACCCGCTTCCATCACCCGCTCAATGAATATCTCAGGACCGGTAGTTTCACTTCCCCAGAAAGGGCATAAATATTTTATTTTCATATGGTGGAATTTCCATTGGTTAACCCGGCCGGATCATAGATAACAGGAAAAAACTTCCCCTCCATTTTTTGACCGGTTTTAATGGGCGGCACTCCTTTTAATACCGCCTCGTCGCTGTTGGACATTACGCCATCGGCAAAAACGTTCAATACAAATGCCCGCCTGCTGCGGTCTGAAAAATTTTCATAGGAGCCATGCACTAATAAGGGATGATGAAAAGAAGCATATCCCTTCTTCATTTCAATGGCAACGGGGTGAAACGCCTGTTTTTGTTCTTCGCTTAACAGGCCCTTCAAATCATCCATCTCGCCGGTTAAAACGGGCCTGTCCAGTAAGCCCCAATGGTGGCTTTGGGGAATATAATGCAGGCAACCGTTCTCTTTGGAAGCATCATCAAGCCCAACCCAACAGGTTAAATGATTCATTGGAACTGTCCTTGTCCAATACGAATAATCCTGGTGCCAGGCAACCACTCCCCCATGCTTAGCCGGTTTACAAAATAACTGGTCATGCCAGAACCTCACCGCTATGTTTCCGAGCAACTGGCTTGCAGCCATTACAAATGCGGGGTTCCAGAGTATATCATGAAAACCGGGAGTGATCCTCCAATGTCCCAGGGAATGAAAGATCACTGTATTGGGGTCTGTGGACTCATTCGAATGAAACTCATAAAATAAGTGGTGCCTGGGATGTTTGGGGTCCTGTATCTCCGTGAGTTCACGATTCAGCTGATCAACCTGCCATTCATCGAGCAATTTAACATCTGAAAGATAACCATACCTGTTAAAATAGGATATTTGTTCATCTGTCAACTTATATTTTTCCCATTCTTCCAGGGATGCAGGTACTTCAAACAGGTCCGAAACCAAATAATTATAATCAGCAAGATCCTGGGATAATTCCGTATGTTCCATGTTTTATTATAATTTTGTTCGAAACGAAATTAATCCGGTCTTTCTTAAAAAGTGACAACTATTATGACCAGATTGTATCCTATCTTGTCAATGAGAAAAATGGAAGATCATCTCCCGTATGAAAGCGCAGTTTGAACATATATCGCCACCA
>JBCNPS010000356.1:0-8048 GCA_039593235.1 Chitinophaga sp.
AAAAAGCGGTTATTTTTATACATTGGCGCACCAGCCCGCTAGGGCTGCTTAACAACAAATCTGAACAGCGCTTATGAAGAGATTACTATTCGGGTGCGCTGCCATACTTATGGCCGCCACTACCTATGCCCAGGAAAACGCCCTATGGCTGAGGAATCCGTCTATCTCCCCCGATGGCAGTACGATCGCCTTCGGCTATAAAGGAGATATTTACCGGGTAGATGCGAAAGGAGGAGTGGCCGTTCCGCTCACCATCCATGAAGCCCACGACATGCTCCCGGTTTGGAGCCACGATGGCAAGTACATTGCCTTTGCCAGTGACCGCTACGGTAACTTCGACGTGTTTGTAATGCCCGCCGAAGGCGGCGCACCGGTACGTCTCACCACCAACAGCGCCGGCGATTTTCCGTACGATTTCACCGCAGATAACAAACAGGTATTGTTTGGAAGCGCCCGCAACGCACCCGCTGCCAGCGTAAGGTTTCCCTACCGCCTTTTCAGGAACATGTATACCGTTCCTGTAACCGGCGGCCGCGCTACACTACTCAGCGCTGCCGGCGCAGATGTGGCGCATTACAACAAAGCAGGCAACAAACTGATCTTCCAGGATCGTAAAGGATATGAAGATCCGATGCGTAAACACCACGTATCTTCCGTAACCCGCGATATATGGGTAATGGACATCGCCAAAGGCAGCTACGAAAAAGTATCGGAGTATAACGGGGAAGACAGGGAGCCGGTTTTCGGTAATGGCAACGATATTTATTATCTCAGTGAAAAAGGCGGTATCTCCCAGAACCTCTTCAAAGCCTCTGTTACTGATAAAGCCAGCATGCAGCAGCTCACCACCTTTACCAAACACCCGGTGCGTAATCTTTCAAAAGCAGATAACAATACCCTTTGCTTCACCTATAACGGTGAAATATATACGCTGAAAGAAGGAGAGCAACCCCGCAAACTGGAAGTACGCATCTTCAACGATGGCAGGGCGGGTATCGTGAAAAATGTACCGGTAAACGGCAACACTACCGAATTTGCCATGAGTCCCGATGGTAAACAGATGGCATTCATCGCCAGGGGAGAAGTGTTCGTTACCAGCGTGGAAGGTAATCTCACCAAACGTATCACCAACACACCCCAGCAGGAAAGAATGGTGCAGTGGTCGCCCGATGGCAAACGCCTCATCTATGCCGCAGAACGCAACGGCAACTGGGATATCTATCAAACTACCAAAGTACGCAGCGAAGAGCCGTATTTCTTTGCGGCCACCCTCCTGAAAGAAGAACCTGTGATTGCCACCGCCGCAGAAGAATTTCAGCCGCTTTTTTCCCCGGACGGAAAAGAAATTGCTTACGTGGAAAACCGTAATATCCTCAGGGTATTTAATATCGCTTCCGGTAAAAGTCGCACGTTGCTGCCCGCAGGCCGCAACCATTCCTACTCGGATGGCGACTGGAGCTTTGAATGGAGCCCCGATGGCAAATGGATCGTTACAGACGACCAGCAGGGTTACTTCAGCATAAAAAACGCTACACTCATCCCTGCCGATGGTAAAGGCGCTTCCATCTATCCCGTGAACAGCGGCTTTGGTGAAGGCAGTACCAAATGGGCCGCCGGCGGAAAAATGCTCACCTGGGCCAGCAGCCGCGAAGGACGTAAATCCCTCGCCAAACAAGGCAGCCGCGAAGTAGATATCTACGCCGTTTTCTTCGACCAGGAAGCATACGACAACTACAAGCTGTCGAAAGATGAATTTAACCTCCTGAAAGAAAAGGAAGCCACCGGCGGCAAAGCAGCGAAAGACTCCGCACTGAAAGCCAAAGATTCAGCCGATGCAAAGAAAGGATTCCATCCCGATTTCAATAACCTCGAAAACAGGAAAGTAAAACTCACTATCAACAGCGCTTCCATCAGTGATTATGTGCTCAGTAAAGACGCCGGTAAACTGTATTACATGGCTTCTTTTGAAAAAGGATACGACCTCTGGGTAACGGAACCAAGAACCGGTGAAACAAAGATCCTCGCCAAACTGGGCGGTACGCCCGGCGGCATAGAGCTGAGCAAAGATGGTAATACTCTCTTCGTGAGTAACCGCGGCAGCGTGGTAAAGGTAGATGCCAACAGCGGCAAAATTACGCCGGTGTCTATCAGTACCGAACTCTCGCTCAACCAGGATGCAGAACGTAAATATATCTTCTGGCACGCATGGAAGCAGGTGAAAGAAAAATTCTATGATCCTACCATCCGCAACATCGACTGGAAAATGTATGGCGATAACTACGCCCGTTTCCTTCCGCATATCAGCAATAACTACGACTTTGAAGAACTGCTCAGTGAACTGCTGGGTGAACTGAATGGTTCCCATACCGGGGGCCGCTATTCCCCCCAGCTAATGAATGGCGACGCCACCGCATCATTAGGTTTACTGTATGATGAAGCCTCTACTGCCGACGGTTTGAAAGTAGATGATATCATTGCCGGCGGTCCTTTCAACAAGGCAGCCAGCAAACTGAAAAAAGGGAACATCATCGAAAAAATAGATGGCGAAAGTATCACATCTACCTCCGACTGGGCGTCTTTACTGAACCGCAAAGCTGGCAACAATGTACTGGTAACCATCTATAATCCTGATACCAAAGCCCGTTGGGAAGAAACCGTGAAACCCATTTCTTCCGCGGAAGAAAATACGCTCATGTATAAACGCTGGGTAGAGCACACCCGTGAAATGGTGGATAAGCTCAGCAACGGGAAAGTAGGCTATGTGCATGTACAAAGTATGAACGATGCCAGCTATCGCTCCGTATACGACGAAGTAATGGGTCGCAACCGCGATAAGAAAGCCCTGATAGTAGATACCCGCTTCAATGGCGGCGGATGGCTGCACGATGATCTCTACAACTTCCTCAGCGGTAAAAAGTACCTCGATTTTGCACCACAGGGCGAAAGACTCAAAGGCGGTGAACCCACCGGCCAGTGGCAGGCGCCGAGTTGTGTGATCATGAGCGAAGGCAATTACAGCGATGCTTTCATCTTCCCTTATATTTACAAACAAGGGAATATCGGTAAGCTCATTGGTATGCCCGTACCCGGTACCGGCACCGCCGTTTGGTGGGAAACACAGATAGATCCCACCATGGTATTCGGAATACCTATGGTAGGTACCATCGGTAAAGAAAACCGGCCTACTGAGAATTTGCAGCTGGAACCCGATATCAGGGTACCGCTTCCTTACGAAGAGTTCCTGGCTGGTAAAGATGCCCAGCTGGAAGCTGCCGTAAAAGAGATGCTGCAGGAAATTAAATAAAATGGGTTATGAATAGAGAGGTCCCTGTAGCGGAATGCTGCAGGGGCTTTTTTGTTTGTGTTGACAATTCACTAATTTTAGTACATATGTTTCAGAATAAGTCCATATTTACAGAGTCCTCCTATATAGCAGAGGAATTATTGCAGAACTCAAAATATTCTGATCTCGACAGGAAATGTCTTGTAATTATACAAACAGTGAAGGACGGAGATTTTGAAATATCTGAAGCATTGGAACTGTATGGGGTTTCAAAAACAGAGTTTGACCATTTTGTAGCCAGATCCATCTTCGAAGAGTTGCAATTATTGTTGGCTCATGATCATTCCGAGAAGTTCAGAATGTTAAGTGTCATAGAGATTATTAAAGAAATTTACAAGAAGTTCTTTTCAAAAATTGATGATAAATTTGATGATATAGTAAACCACATGGATAATCTTTCAAAGAATATCTATGAAGATAAAGGCGTACATTAAGGATGCAACATGCTCTCCATTTTAGGTACCACTTCCGGACTGATTAACTAATTTAAGCCGCCAGATTCCCCTTTTTTCCCACCCCTTGTTTCTCTTCCCCATAAACCTTAGCTTTGAGACAACAATAATCTCTAATATCAACCAATCATTATTATTACAGCCAGTTTTTAGATTTAATAAGAGATGATGACCGATTACGCGTACTATGCTGATGAAGAGCTGGTTCAGCTGATGGGTAAAGATGATCACAACGCCTTTACAGAAATCTACAACCGTTACTGGAAACGCTTGTACGTGCTGGCGTATGACCGTTTGCGTTCCCGGGAGCTGGCGGAAGATGTAGTACAGGATGTGCTTACCGGCTTATGGCAGCGCAGAACGCAAACCATCATCCGGTCTTTGCCCGCCTACCTGGCTACTGCCGGCAGGTACGCGGTATTTACCCAATTGTCAAAAATGGTCCCCGTAACTGCCGTAGATGGCCTCCCCGAAGCAGTACAGGCGGTAACAGACGATGCTGCCCAGGTGCATTTCCTGCAGCAATCCATGCAGGAGCAGCTTAAACAATTACCCGAAAAATGCAGGATCGTATTCGATTACAGCCGGAATATGGGCCTGAGTAACAAAGAAATAGCCACCGAACTGAAGATCTCCGAAAAAGCCGTGGAAAAGCATATCACCAAAGCCCTGCAACGCCTGCGCCTCCAGTTCAGGAATTACTTCCATGCCCTGTTTTAAATTTTTTTTTACCGGAGGTAGGGTAAGCCCCTTATATCCAGACATACTATAAAGGACCCTGTAAATTACACACGGATGGAAAGGAATGAACTGGCCATACTATCAAAGAAGTACCTTGCCGGAGCGGCCAGTGACGAGGAGAAGAACCGTTTACTGCAATGGTACAATGCTTATGATGAGCAGGCTTTAGCAGCATACCTGGCCGGCCCGGAAACGGAAGCCTGCCTGGAGCAACGGATGCGCCACCGCCTGATGGCGGCCACGGCACCGGAGCCAAAGGTAGTGCCCATACGCCGTAATGGCTGGAAAGCAGCGGCAGCAGTATTATTGCTGGTTACAGCCGGCGCCGGCTTCTATGTATGGCAGTCGGGTAAAAAGCAGTCGCTTGCGGAAAAAGCGGTTACCATTATGCCCGGAAGCGATAAAGCTACGCTTACACTGGCGGATGGAACAGTGGTGAACCTGGATAGTGCAGGTACGGGGGTGCTCACCGTACAGGGCAACAGTAAAGTGGAAAAAACCACGCACGGGCAAATCGTGTACAAAAACAGTAATGCCAATGCTGACGCTGTTACTTACAATACATTACGTACGCCCCGCGGCGGGCAATACAAGATCACGCTGCCGGATGGTACTGATGTATGGCTGAACGCCAATTCATCTATCAGCTATCCTACTGTATTTGCAGGGAAAGAGCGTAACGTGGACATCACCGGTGAAGCCTATTTTGAAGTGGCGGAAGATGCAGAAAGGCCTTTTACGGTAAAGGTGAATAACAACATGGATGTATTGGTGCTGGGCACGCATTTCAATATCAATGCCTATGCAGATGAAAGCACCATCAATACCACCTTGCTGGAAGGAGCGGTGCTGGTAAGAACACCTGGTGCTGCACGCCACCTGAATCCCGGGCAGCAGGCAAAGGTTACACCGGCCGGGGATGGGATTGTGGGCGTTAAACGGGTAGATGCCAACAGCGCTGTCGCCTGGAAGAACGGGTATTTTTCTTTTGAAGATGCTGATATTCCTACCGTGATGCGGCAACTATCCAGGTGGTATAATATAGAAGTAAAATACAGTGAAAAAATACCGGAAGAAACATTTACAGGGGAAATAGGAAGAAGTCTTACGCAGGAGCAGCTGTTTAAAGTATTGTCACAGGCAAAGATCAACTTTAAAGTAGAAGGGGGAAGACGGATCATTATTTATCCATAAGTTAAACCAATAACCAACCATAGCTGATACCACCAATGTCGGCAAATAACCAGTGTTGCGGGATGTTAGACCCGCACAGATAGCTATCCAGTAATATCATGTTATGAATTGATGAGGTCCAACGGACGTGGAGGATCTATGTTCATCCATAAAAAAAACCTGGTGTCAAGATTGGCGTCCGCACCAGGTTTTTGATCAATGGTTAACCCGATTCAGAAGCGCTTTTCACTGCCTGCAAAGGCGGGTGAAAAACATTTGTCAACCAAAAACCAATCTAAGGTATGAAAATTAATGTTGTTCGCAACAGGCAAGGGGATTCCCTGCCGCTGGTTCGTTCACTTGATAGCAGCAGGTTCCCTCAACCAGGAACCAATTATGTAACCAAAATCTGGCGAGTAATGAGAATGACCGCAGTTTTATTGACGGTACTGGCTTTACACGTTTGTGCCAGTGGAGTTTCACAAACGGTCACTGTTTCCTGCAGGGAAATGCCGCTCCGGCAGGTATTCAGTGTAATCAAACAACAAACCGGGTACGTGTTCTTTTACCGGAGTAAGGACCTCTCTGATGTAAGCCCGGTATCGGCGGAGATCCGCGATGTGCCCTTGAAAGCGGCGCTCACAAGGCTGCTGGAGGATAAGCCGCTCAGCTTCGACATCGAAGGTAATACCATCGTTATTTCCAGGAAAGCGATTCCCCAGCCGAAACTGAGCGCCGACGGGGAAATGATCCCGCCGGAAGATGTACGGGGCAAAATAACGGATACCAAAGGCAATCCTATCCCCGGCGCAACTATCCGGGTAAAAGGCAGTAACCTGGCAACCATCACCGACCAGGGAGGATTTTTTGTACTCCGCAATGCCAGCTCCCGTGCGGTGCTGGTCATTTCCTGTGTGGGCTTTGAACCCCAGACATTCAATGTAGGCGGCAAATTGACCATTGAAGTGGAACTGAAGGCCAAGGTAGACGACCTGAACCAATACGTGGTGGTAGGTTACGGCAGCACTAAAAGAAAAGACCTCACCGGCTCAGTAGCCTCCATAAATGTAGACGAAGTAAAAAACGTTTCTTTCGTGAGCATCGACCAGGCCCTCGCTGGTAAAGCCGCGGGTGTGCAGGTAACACAAGCCGACGGTTCCCCCGGAGGCGTTGCCAAAATCCGTATCCGCGGCGGTACCTCCCTGCTCGGTGGTAACGATCCGCTCTACATCATTGATGGGGTACAGGTAACCATCCAGAACAGGTATATCCAGAACCAGGCGGAAGTAGTAAATCCCATAGAAAGAGCAGGAAGCGATGACCCTAATAACGGGGTAGGTGGTTCCTTCACCCGTGGGCTCAACAGCCTGGCTGGGCTTAATATCAACGATATTGAAAGCATCGATATCCTGAAAGATGCGTCTGCCACTGCGATCTATGGCTCCAAAGCAGCCAACGGTGTGATCATCATCACCACCAAAAAAGGTAAACTGAACCAGAAACCGGTGCTGGAAGCCAACTACTATGCCGGCGTAAGCGCGCCCATCAAAGAAAAACTGCTCAATGCAAAAGATTACCTTGCCCTGCTTACAGAAGCAGCCGTGAACCTCAATGCCGCCCGCGCGGAAGCCGGCCAGGCATCCAGCACAAAGGCGGATAATATCATTAATAATCCTTCCAGTCTTGGTACGGCGAATACCGACTGGCTCGGGCTTGTACTGCGTAACGCCGTTTCACAGAACGCTGATATCTCCGTTCGTGGTGGTGGTTCCGGTTCCCGTTATTATACTTCCCTTGGCTACAATAAACAACAAGGCGTGGTACTGGGAACGGATTTCTCCCGTATCTCCGGTAAGATCAGCCTGGATAATGAGATCACCAGCCGCTTTCGCGTGATCACCAACCTCGACTACGGGTTCACAAAAAATAATATCACCAACGGTATTTATCCTGCGGCATTCTTTGCGCCGCCAACATTGCCGGAACGCAATCCCGACGGCACTTATTACCGCTTCCTCGGCTCGCAGATAGGCGGGTACGATTACCAGGGTAACCAAAATCCCATGATCCTCCTGGATGGTATCAACGAAGCAAAAACATCGTCTCTCCTCGGATCGCTTTCCGGCGATTATGATGTGCTGAAAGACCTGAAATTCAGATCTACATTATCTGTGAACTATAACAACTATCACCAGCTTAACTATGTGCCCAGTTCCGCCGTGATCGCGTCTCCCAGCGGGGTGGACGATTCCAATGGCGGTGTTGGCACACAGGCGCAAACAGAAGAAGTAAACCTCTTCTTCGAAAATACCCTTACCTGGGATAAACAGTTTAATGAA
>JBCNPS010000357.1:0-8047 GCA_039593235.1 Chitinophaga sp.
CCGCCAGGTTCCCGAACATGTCCGAGCAGAAACCGCCGCGTTACAAGCCCTACAACCAGCCCGCCGGTGGCTGGGGTGCCGCCGGCGCCACCGCCAAGATGCATTATCATCTTTAATGTTATTTCATGCGTCCATTTTTTGAATTACTGAAGAAAATTATTCAAACCGGGGTGGGAAAAACCCGTTTCCTGATGGCGGCAGTGGGTTTGGGCATTGCCATGCTGCTGATACTCATCGCTATCCAGGCGCACTCCAACTTCAGCCAGCTGCTGTACAGCAGCAAAAATCAAAATGAAACCGCCGATTTCCTCGTGATCAATAAAACCATCACGAATGAAATGATGGGGCAATCGGCTAAAAGTATTTTTACCCCGGAAGAAATTATCAATATAAAAAAGCAGCCATTCGTACAGTCGTTTGGGTTAGTAACCTCCAGCCAGTACAAAGTAGTGGCGCAGGCGCCCGGCGACCTGCACTTTGCCACGGATATGTTTTTTGAAGCGGTACCGGACAGCTTCCTGGATGTGAAAGCGCAGGACTGGAAATGGGCGGAAGGCGACCGTACCATTCCTATTATTTTGCCAAACGATTTCCTGAACCTCTACAACTTCGGATTTTCCCTGAGCCAGGACCTGCCACAGATCTCTCAGGAAACGGTGAAGGCGTTGCCGCTACAGGTAAACATCTCCGGCAATCAATTATCGGATCAGTACATGGGGCATATTGTAGGCTTTTCGGACCGCATTTCTTCTTTCCTGGTACCGGCCTCTTTTATGAGCTGGGCCAATGAAAAATACGGGATGACCACAGCAACCCGTACTTCCCGAGTGATCATTAAAACGCCGGATCCTTCCAACCCTGCACTGGTGAAGTTCCTGCAGGATAACGGCTATACCACCAACCAGGATAAACTGAAGTTCAGCAAAACCAGGCTGATTGTGCAAACCATTGTATCTGTGGTAGGTTTTTTCGGGTTGATCTTATTGTTCTTTGCCCTGCTGGTTTTCAGCATGTTTATACAACTGGTGATTGCTTCCTGCAAGCGGGAAATCCAGTTACTGGTGATATTGGGTACGGCGCCAAAACAGCTGCAACGTTACCTGTTAAAGCAGTTTGTACCCTTGTATATTGTGATCGGTATTTTATCGTTGCTGCTGGTAACCGGCCTGCAATACTGGGCGGCGGGCGAGCTGGCCCGGCATGAAATGCAGGTAAGCGCCTGGCCGGGCGTTCCTGTATTTGCGGGTATTGCGCTGGTGTTGGGCCTGGTGTATATTGTAAACCTCCTTACAGTGAGGAAGTATGTAAACAATATTTAGCCCTGCGGGGGCCGGTACGGCACGGTAAAGGTAGATTTTCCCCTTTGTGAAATCAGCAGGTAAGGCACCCAGATGGCCATGCGCAGCAGTGGCCAGAGGACGGAATTAACATTGAAAATATCGCGGGGTTTTTCTACTTTGAAGTAATGGTAATTCAGTGAATTATCTACATAAATAAAAACAGTAGCCATAAAATAGAAAGTAGCCAGCGCAAAGGGGAAGGTATCGCGCCGGTGAAAAAACAACACCGCCAGCAGGATGCTGTAAGCCAGGAAAAATACATTGATCATCATTTCCATGATGAGGAAAAGCTGTCCAGCGTAATATTTCCCAGGTCCTGCCGGTCAGAAACGTTGATCCAGTAAGAATAATCGAATACCGCCATTTTACAGATACCGGGTATAGGGCAGTAAAATTTTTGCAGATGAATTTACGGTTGTTTTCCGATAGTTAACATATAAACTGCAAAAGAGGCGAGCCAGTGTTCACCGGCGTAGCTGCCGCTGAAAACCTGTTTCAGCCCGGCTTCCATGTGTGCATGGGCCAGTTGGCGGATGGCCTGTTGATTTTTACCACCGTGTTCGGCAATGGCCTCCAGGCACCAGGTGCGGCTCAGGTTTAGCCCGTCGAGGTGAACGAGTTTGCCGTCGGTTCTGTCTTTTACCTGTGCCACCTGCAGGATACTTATCTTGTTTTCAAAGAGGCCGGGTAAAAATGCGTATAGCCATTTGCGGTAGTCTGTTTCCGGCATTACCCTACGCATGAGGTCTGCTTCTTCCAGGGAGGGGGAGAGGAAGTCGTAGCCACCGGGTTCCCATTGTACCGGCGCGTTTTTATCGGCGGCGTAGAAGCGCATAGCGGCGTCGTGTATGGCTTTTTTCAGTGGCTCGTCTTTGGCGGTTACTGCGTAGTCCCAGGCCAGGCATAACCCGAAGGCGAGATTGGTATGTTCCCCAACCCGGATGGGGTACATGATTTTATCGAGGAACTGGATATACGCGGCGGAGAACTGGGGGGCCAGTGGCTGCAGGTTTTGGCTCATGGTTTTACCCAGCGGGTCGTTCCAGGTGAGCAGTTCATTTTGCAGTTGCAGGAGCCAGCTCCAGCCGTAGATCCGTTCAAAGCTTTTGTTTTCTGCGTTGCTGAACAGTTGTTGTTCTACTTTTATATTTTCGGAAGATAGATGTGCGGCCAGTTTGGTTCTGATCACCGAAGCCTTTGCCAGGTCGGGGTAGGATTTCAGCAACCGTACCAGCATCCAGTGCCCGTGTACGCTGCTATGCCAGTCGAAACAGCCATAGAAAGCAGGGTGATAATTTTTCGGCGCAGTGAGCAATGAGCTGTCGGTGAATACGATCCCTGTTTTATAGGGAAATTCCAGGTCCAGGCATTTCAGTGGCAGTTCCGCCAGTTTATTGGCGATGTCCGGCGTTAGCCTGGAAGCTGCGGGAGTGTGTCCCTGGCTGGAAGAAGGTACCTGTGCGCTCATGTTGAATGAGAAAAAGAGGATGATGAATAACTGGCCTGAGAATTTCACGGTGGAGCGATGCTTTTATCTGTTAAATAACAATTTTACATAGAACATGGGCTTGCCCAGTTTTTTCCGGAGGTCTACCTCGTGGAACATGCACGACATCAGGTCTTTCAGCTGTTTATTGCGGGAGCCCATTTTCATCAGCATATTAAACAGCCACGGGTATTTGATGAGTTTCTGCAGTTTAGTGCTCACCTGTAGTTCCGGTCCGAGGATGCGGTATACATTTTCGTCGTATGCGTTGAAGAAAGTATCCGAATAATCGTTGGCTTCAATGGCTGCAGCGGCCTGTTGGGCGGCAATCCTGCCGGAGTAAAGGGCGTTGCCGATGCCTTCGCCGGTGAAAGGGTCTATCAGGAAACCGGCGTCGCCAACCAGCATATAGCGTTCTCCGTGCAGTTTTCTTTTTTTGCTGCCGAGGGGTAAGCCATACCCGTCGATAGTGCCGGTGAGTTCCGCGTTTTTGAAGCGTTCCTTCATCACGGGGTCGGTGGCCAGGGTATCCAGCATGAGCTGTTTCAGGTTTACCTTTTTGTTGCGGGCCGAGTTGCTGAGCATTCCTACACCTACGTTGGCTTCTCCATTGGGGAGGGGGAAAATCCAGATATAGCCCGGGAGCATATTTTTCAGGAAGTGCAGTTCAATGAAGTTGTCTTTATGCAGGCCGGTGATGCCTTTATAGTAAGCGCGGATACCGGCCACATAGTGTTTGGGCTCCATTTTGATACCGGCCACATCGCGGGTAAAGCCGGAGTGGGCGCCGTTAGCTACTATCACTACGTCGGCTTTTACTTTAAAGGAGCCATCTTTACTGGAGAGGTGGTATCCATCGGGTTGGAGGTCGTATTTATCGATACTTACGCCTTCGAATAAACGGATTTCCGGGCGGCGTTTTATTTCATCCACCAGGAAATTGTCGAAATCGATGCGTTTGCAAACGAAGCCTCTTGGGTTACTCATATCTTGCTGGTAGCCCATGCGATAGGGGATATCCATCCCGATACGGTTGGGCGCCACGAAGGTAACGCCCCAGCTGTCGGCCTTAAACATGGCTTGCTGGAGGCGTAGCCCGATGCCTTTGTCGATACGTTCCAGGAGGGTGAGCACTTTTCCGCTTAGTCCGTCTCCACAAACTTTATCTCTCGGGAAAACGGCTTTATCTACTACGATACATTCAATGCCAAGCTGGGCGAGTTGCAGTGCTGCTGTGGCTCCGCCCGGGCCCGCGCCTATGATACAAACTTTTGTTTCCATTATTGATGATACTGTTACGTGGCGGTAAGATACGGAATAGTGAGGATTTAGCACCGGGGATTGGCTCCGTTAAAAATCCGCTATATTTGTGGTTCTTAAAAACACACGAAACATGTTTGGTGATTTATTTGGAAAGCTAACACAGATCAAGCAGAAAATGCAGGAAGGCAAAGAACGTCTGGCTACAGTAACTTTATCCGGCGAAGCCGGCGATGGTGCTGTAAAAGTAACCGTGGATGGTAACCGCCAGGTGAAAAGTATTGATATTGCTGAGCGTCTTTTTGCACCTGAGCATAAAGAAGAACTGGAAGACCTGCTGCTTACGGCGCTGAACCGTGCGCTGAAAGAAGGGGAGAGTGCATTTGAAGCAGAAATGAAGAACGCTGCCGGCGGGATGCTGGGAGGGTTGTTGTAATATATTTCAACACAGGAATTGCCATATGTATCACTGGTATATATGGCAATTTCATTTTATAGGAAAACTGAATCAATTCTGTAGTGCATAAATAATATTCCGTTTCCGATGTAATAGTACCCCGTACATGGATTTTCTTTGTAGTTACGATCAATTCCAACATGAAAGTTTTCTTCCGGCGTATTCACTTATACCTGGGCCTTACAGCCGGCCTGGTAATTACTATCAGCTGTTTAACCGGCGCTTTACTGGTATTTGAGAAGGAGCTGACGGAAGGGCTTAATCCCCGTCGTTATTTTGTGGAACCGGGAGCAGCGCGTTTATCGCTCGATGAAGTGGCAGCCCTGGTGAAGCAGTCCGTTCCCGGTGCCGGAATCTCCAGGATACAGGTATTTGCAGATCCTGCCTGTACCATACAGGTGCAACTGGAAGAAGGTAAAAAAGGTAAGAAGGAAGCTGTACCCGGGAAGCCCGGAAAAGGCGGCGCTCCAAAAGAAGCGGCCGGTCCTAAAAAAGAAAAAGGGCGTACAGCGTTTGTGAACCCATATACCGGGGAAATAATAGAGTTATACAGTTATCAGCAAACATTTTACTATAAAATATTTTCCCTGCACCGCTGGTTACTGGCCGGCGCTACGGGCAAGCTGATTACGGGTATCAGCACCCTTATATTTTTCTTCATCCTGCTTACGGGCATTATTCTCTGGTGGCCTAAAACGCGCAATATTTTCCGTCAGCGGATCAAAGTAAAGTGGGATGGTAACTGGAAACGGGTAAATAACGACCTGCATATTGTGCTGGGGTTTTACACTTCTATTTTCCTCTTCGTGTCTGTTTTTACCGGTTTAAATATGTCGTTTGAGTGGTTTAACAAGGCGTTTTATGCTTCCCTGGGCACATCGCCAAAACCGCTGGCGGCGCCGCTATCTGCACCAGCAGTGCACATCGCCGGCAAAAGTATTTCTTACGAAACGGCGCTGGCTGTGGTGAAGCATGCGGTACCGGATGCGCTGTTTTATTCATTTACCGCGCCGAAAGACAGCTCAGCGGCCTTCATGGTGAGCCTGCTGCCAGCCGGCGCTTTACACGAAGCGGCTACTACTACTTATTACCTGGACCAGTTTAACGGAAAGGTGCTGGCTTCACAAACTTTTGCACAGCGGAACCTGGGGCAGCAGATCCGCGGAACTATAAAGCCATTGCATACAGGGGCTATTTTTGGCACACCTTCCAAAATATTTGCGTTGATACTTGCATTGCTGGGCGCTACATTTCCCACTACCGGTACCATTATGTGGCTGAACAGGACCTGGAAGAAGAAAAAGAAAGCAGCATCCCCCGCTGTGCCGGATCAGGGAGCAGCTGCGCACGTAGCCTGACATCGTTCTTTCCGTTTCTGCAAATACCCTTCAGAAACGGAAGGTTTTAATCTCATTTTAATTTTACCGCTGTTAACGTTTCCTTAGCAAACCCTTACTCCTGCTAAGGTTTAACATTCCTGTACAGAATATGGAATAGCATTTGGCATATACCTGCAAAATGATATTACCATGCGTGCTTATCCAAAACCACCTGCACCTAATCACAAAGCCATGTATTATATCGCTATCGGCGTTATTGTCATCGCCGTGCTGGCGGAGATAGTACACAACAGCGTAAAATTATAACCCATGATTAATCAGTATGAAGTGCCAGCCTGTATTGAAGATACGATACCTGCACTAAGAAAAGCGTTGCACCAGTTTCCGGCCATATATCATATTTACGACACTATTAGTTGCCTGACGGAGTATACCGATAAGCAGCTGAGGGAGCAGAATTTCCCGGTAGCAGATAAATGTCTGCAGCTGGCCGGCCGGTTATATGAAAAGGGTAATGCGGTTGTGAAAGAAGCAATTACCCGTATTTTTTTACCGGTGCTCTGCAGGGTTCCCCTTGCAGATGCCGTAAGCAGGATCCGGATGTATTCATTGATCCCGGATTCAATTTATCCACTTTACATACAACATCAACTTACTGGTAATGGAAACAGATGAGGAGATAGTCGTCCGGCTGGCAACAGCTATGGACGTTGATTTTGCCCTGCCTATTGTGGCGGAAATGGAAGCGTCCGCAAAGGCGAGGGGCACAGGGATTGCCAAAAGAAATCCCGCTACAATAAAGGAAAAGATCCTGGAAGGGAAAGCCGTTATTGCCTTCACGGCAGAAGGAATATGGGCTGGGTTTTCCTATATACAATCCTGGGAAAACGCCCGGTTTGTATCTAACAGCGGTTTGATTGTGGCGCCCGCATTCCGTGGACTGAAGGTGGCGCAGGCTATTAAGCAAAAGATATTTGAGCTGAGCCGGCTGCTTTATCCACAGGCAAAAATATTCAGCATCACCACGGGATTGCCTGTGATGAAACTCAATACCCGATTAGGTTTTGAGCCGGTTACTTATGATGAGATCACACACGACCCTCTTTTTTGGGAGGGTTGTAAAAGTTGCGTAAACTATCCTATCCTGGCAGGCAAAAATTACAGGAATTGTTTGTGCACTGCCATGTTGTTTCAGCCTTCGGGGAATTGAAACAAGAGAACCACTACGGTGAAAATACAGCCAATGAGTTTAAACCGGCGATGCTTTTGCATTGCCGGTTTTTTGCGTTTGTGTTTGTTTATCCTTTGAAGTTCACATCAATAATGAGTAGCTTATTGACTTTGTCTGCTGTTCCTTTGTATTCACCGTTGAACCGTATGTAGTAGCGGCTGATTTCGATGTGAACCGGAGGCGCCGGGAAGTTGCTCAGCAGGGCAACCCGGGCGTAAGCAGCCGGTGAGCCATATTCCTTTACGTGTTGTTGCAGGGCCGGCAGAGAGGTGGGAGGAAACCGGCGTCTTTCAGCAGCGGAGTATTTTTTGCAGATGAAGAAGTTGCTGGCTTCGGGGGGAATTATTTCCCAGGGGGAGTGATAGTGTTTCCAGCGGTTCAGCGGCTCGTGTTCAACAACAGCGCTGGTTTCGTAGCCTTGTGATATTTTTATTTTGTTGATTTCGCCGGTGGTAACAGCGAGCATCTGACCCTCAATGGTATGAAGATGTGCCAGCCGGAAATACAGGGTATCCGGGCGCAGTTCAAAATCGTTGCGTTGGGTATCCGGTATGATCCAGTCCAGGGAAAAGTAGCAATCACCGAAATGGATATACGTAGTAGTGTCGCGGGATGTTACGTATACTTCATTCGAGGCCACTTTAACGGCAGGCGCCGGCATTGCAATGAGCTGCATGGTATCTATCTGTACAGGTCTTTCCTTCACAGGCTTTACGGGCCGATGACAGGCGGGTAGCAACAGCAAAGCAATTGCGGGGAGTAAAAATATTTTCATGGCATACGGGATACTCTAACGAACATTGGCGCCGGGATAAATGTCCTGAACCCGGAAACAGTTAATCTGCGTCTACTGCGCCGGTGGTATCTACTTTCCTGTTAAGGGCTTCCCACAAAATATCTTTTAATTCACTGAGCCCCTGGTTTGTAACAGAA
>JBCNPS010000358.1:0-8028 GCA_039593235.1 Chitinophaga sp.
TTCGTCCTTTTGTGACCTCATCTGGATTCAAACCAGAAACCTTTTGATTCGTAGTCAAATGCTCTATTCAGTTGAGCTATGAAGCCGTTTCCCCTTTCGGGATTGCAAATGTAGAATAATTTTCTATTCTAACAAATTATTTTTCAACTTTTTATACCTGATAGCTTTTCTTCAGGTTATTTGTTTTTATAGAAAATGCTGCATCAGTTGCAGCATTTTCTTTTTTTGTGACCTCATCTGGATTCAAACCAGAAACCTTTTGATTCGTAGTCAAATGCTCTATTCAGTTGAGCTATGAAGCCATTTCCCCGTTTGGGATTGCAAATGTAGGAATAGTTTTAAATTAAACAAAAAAAATCAGCATATTTTTCTGTTGTACTACGGTAACGGGTACACGCAATTTATTCTTCGAAGAAAGTTACCGCTCCTGTTTCGAGATGATATACGCCACCCACTATTTTTATGGCCCCGGTATTGACCAGTTCCGCTATAATAGGGCTTTCCGCTATTATCTGTTTTATTACATGATGTACATTATTCTCTGTAACATTGTTTACGAATGTTGCATTCTTCCCGTTCCTGTTTTCTGCGGGAGTAGCTGTTTCGCTGTCGATAGCCGGCTTTATTTTGTCCAGCAGCTGGGTGAGACTGCCAAGGTGTACACCGTCGCAGGCGCCTTTTATAGCACCACATTGTGTATGGCCTAACACCACCAATATTTTGGTGCCAGCCAGCTGTGTACCAAATTCCATGCTACCGAGAACATCCTCGTTGAGTACGTTGCCCGCAACACGTATGCTGAACAGATCTCCCAGCCCCTGGTCGAAGATAAGTTCCACAGAGGTACGCGAATCCATACAACTAAGGACCGTTGCAAATGGATACTGCCCGTCTCTTGTAGCATTTACCTGGCTCAACAGGTCGCGGTTTGCCCTCAGATTGTTTACAAACCTGGAGTTACCTTCTTTGAGGTACTGAAGCGCCGTTGCAGGGGAAAGGCTGTTCTGGGATTCCTTCGAATGCTTGTACATATGTTATCGTTTGAAGTTCGAAAAATGCCGGGGGGCCGTTTTCTATGCAGATTGATCTAATGTTTCATTTTGCTTACTCACCTTGTCATAGTTTTCCTTTTTTAACGCGGCCAGCATTTGCCTGAGCGTACTGTTACCGGTAGCCAGTATCTGCACTGCCAGTAAACCGGCATTGCGCGCACCATTAACACCTACTGTAGCTACTGGTATATCGCCTGGCATCTGTACTATAGATAAAAGGGAATCCCAACCGTCGAGGGAGTTTGAAGATTTGATAGGCACGCCAATCACGGGCAAAGTAGTGATAGCAGCAACCATACCCGGAAGATGTGCAGCGCCACCGGCGCCCGCAATAATGATCTTCAAGCCACGCTCTTCAGCGGTAGTTGCATACTCGAACATTTTCTGAGGACTGCGGTGTGCCGATACAACACTAAACTCGTAGCCTATCTGAAATTTATTTAAAACTTCTATTGCCTGACGCATAATAGGCGCGTCGGAGCTACTGCCCATAATAATGCCTACCTCTACCTGTTTCATATTTTTTAATTTAAAATTTTCCGTATTGTTTCTGCTTTTGACACAATGCTTTCCATGGTGCTGTCTGTAATAGTGATGTGGCCTATTTTCCTGCCTGGTCTTCTGCCCTTTTTACCATACCAGTGAAGATGCACGCCTTCCATATCCAACAGGCGCTGCAGTTTTTCCTGGTTATCTGAATTTACAGAAGCGCTTTCCAGGATATTCATCATTAAAGATCGGGAACGAAGACCGGGATCGCCCAATGGCAATCCGAGTACAGCGCGGAGCAGCTGTTCATATTGAGAAGTAATGCTGGCTTCTATGGTATGATGACCGCTGTTGTGCGGCCTTGGCGCCAGCTCATTCACCAAAAGCCTGTTATCTTTTGTAACAAACATTTCTACAGCAAGAATACCAACCAGTTTGAGCGCATCTGCTATTTTTCCGGCAAGAGCGGTAGCCTGTTCCTGTATTCCTTCATCCAACTGACCTGGCGATATCTGGAAATCAAGTACGAACTTCTCTTCAGAAAAAACCATCACCACCGGGTCATAGCATTTTATAGCGCCTTGCTCATTCCTGGCTACAATTACAGAAAGTTCCTGTTTAATATCCACCAGCTCTTCCAGCACAGATGGCACATCAAAAGCCGCTTCAAAATCCGCGGGGGTTCTCAAAACCATCACACCGTAGCCATCGTAGCCATCTCTCCGTTTTTTAAGACAAAGCGGCAATTTGTTTTCATAGCCGTACAGGTCATTTCTGCCCTGGATGGCCTCACCTGGCACTACCGGGATGTTATGCGACTGTAAAAATTGCTTCTGACTGAATTTGTCCTGTATCACTTCAATCGTATCGGGCGTTGGAAAAACCTTTACGCCCTGCTTTTCCAGTTGGCGTAAAGCGTCAATGTTTACGGCCTCTTTCTCTATTGTGATAATATCAAGGTTTTTACCGAACTCCAGAACAGCTTCATAGGAAGCAGGATCGGCGCAAAAAAAGGAAGAAGTGTAACGGGCAGAAGGCGCATTCGCATCCTTATCCATTACCGAAACATTGAGGCCAAGATCTACAGCATGCCGTATGATCATAGCACCCAGCTGCCCCCCTCCCAATATCCCCATTTTCAAATTTTCCAGCATAATCTTCAATTGGCCGCAAAGGTATAAAACTATTTCAAATGATAGTAATACTATTCTATAATATAGTAATTTACATAATGGGAGTGGTCTATTAAAATCATAATTTCGCTCGCTAACTATGTAGGTTATGGAATTACAGTTGCAGATAAAAATGAATGCCAGGCTCTACCTGAGAGACCCGGACAGTTCCCAGCTGGGCCGTAATATTATTAAGCATGGGATAAAACTGATTCATGAGATCGGCTTTGAGGACTTTACCTTTAAAAAGCTGGCTGCAGAGGTGGGAACTACAGAGGCCAGCATTTACCGGTATTTTGAAAACAAACACCGGCTGCTTACCTATGTTACTACCTGGTTCTGGACATGGTTAGAATACCAGTTGATATTTCATACGAATAATCTCAGGGATCCGAAAGAGAAAATAGATATTGTTATAATGCTGCTAACGTTCGAAGTGCAGGACAAGTTTACCGTGGAGCATATTGACAAGAGCATTTTGCATGGCATTGTAATATGTGAGGGCGACAAAGCATATCTTACAAAAAATGTGACGGAAGATAATAAGTCGATGTTGTTTAAACCATATAAAGATCTTTGCCACCGCATTGCAGAGATCTTCCTGGAATATAACCCGGAGTTTGCGTTTCCGCATTCGCTGGCAAGTACTTTAATTGAAACGGCTCACCGGCAGATGTACTTCAAAGAACACCTGCCACGCCTGACCGATTTCGGGAACTCCACAGAGGTAAGACCACTGGTCGGATTCCTGCAACACCTGATATTTAAATCACTGGATGACTGATGAAAGCGATGTAGAAAAAAGGATGAAGGTATCCCTTTGACGGGCGGATGCCGAGGGGAAATTATACGGCAACGTCAGTGTGACTAAAAGTGTGACACGTTTTGAAAAATCGCTATACCCTAAAAAAGGAAAAAGCGGAATCCTTTATTACTAAAAGACTCCGCTTCGTGACCCCGTCAGGATTCAAACCTGAAACCTTCTGATCCGTAGTCAGATGCTCTATTCAATTGAGCTACGGAGCCATGTATTTTGTGAGTGGATGGCAAAGGTAGGAGATTTTTTGAAAATCCCAAATAGTTATTAAAAAAACTTCCCCAATCTTCTGATTTACACTTACTTTTACAGCAATTGTTTAATTATTATACGAAGTGAAGATTCAACTCTGGAGCATAGGAAAAGAACACGATCCCTACATCAGGGACGGGATGGCTGTTTTTCAGAAAAGACTGCAACATTATGTGGATTTTGAGGTGAAACTGATCCCGACAGTTAAACAAGCTGGCAGTTTATCTGTTCCGGAACTTAAAAAACAGGAGGCGAAAATTATCCTGGATATGTTGCAGCCTACGGACTTCCTGCTGGCGCTGGATGAGAAGGGCAAAATGATGACGACTGTGCAGTTTGCGGATTTTCTGCAACAACGTAATAACGCCGGCACACGACAGCTGATCATCCTGATCG
Organism: Chitinophaga sp.; assembly: GCA_039593235.1. Lineage (GTDB taxonomy): Bacteria > Bacteroidota > Bacteroidia > Chitinophagales > Chitinophagaceae > Chitinophaga. Next base: position 4,179 of record JBCNPS010000358.1, read on the forward strand.
GCGGTGCTTTTGGCATTGACGATGCGGTATTGCAAAGAGCGCAACTGAAAATGTCGTTATCCCCGCTTACCTTTCCTCATCAGCTGGTACGCCTTATTTTTACAGAGCAATTATATCGCGCCTATACGGTACTGAATAGGGAAAAGTATCATCATCAATAAGTACCTTTATCACTTAAACAAAATGCTTTATGATGTTTTCGATCAGTTTGGTTATTATTATTGTTACCTGCCTCGTATCCTATACTGCCCTTAAAAATTATGACCAGCTGGATAAGATGAGCCTGCAACCCTATATGGTAAAGAATTACAGGCAATATTACCGCTTTATCACTTCGGGATTTGTGCATGCGGATTTTCAGCATCTCATTTTCAATATGCTCACTTTATTTTTCTTTGGTCCTGCTATTGAACGTTTGTTTATGCAGCTTTTCCAAAGTAAGGTGGTGTATATTTTATACTACCTGCTTGGAATAATTGTGGCTAACATTCCCTCTTACATAAAACACCGGAACAATTCAAATTACTCTTCCCTGGGGGCATCGGGAGCTATATCTGCAGTAGTGTTTACGGCTATCATGATAGATCCGTGGAACACTATTTATTTCTTTTTCATTCCTATTCCGGCAGTCATCTATGGCGTTTTATTCCTGGCGCTGTCGGCCTACATGTCCAGGAAGGGCGGCGATAATATCAATCATGATGCGCATATGTGGGGCGCATTATTTGGCATTGTGTTCCCATTGATCTTCCATCCTGAACTGGGAACTTATTTCCTTCATATGCTGATGCAGCCAAGATTTGGACGGTAAATACCATTGCCGGCAGTGATGCCTCTCCCTGCCGGCAATTGTTATTTCGCTAATGTAATACTAAGTACGTCCTTCGTTCCGGGCTTTATCTTCACACGGTCGTCTACCCTCATTCCCACCAACCATACAATACGTTTATCCGATTCCAGTACCCATACATTTTCTTTCTGGGGCAATGATAATTTCTGATCGATCAGGAAACGGCTTACCTTTTTCTTTTTGGGCATCCCCAGCGGGTAAAAATAATCGCCCTGCTTCCATTTTCTCAGGATCAGCGGAAACTTTACCCGGGATGCATCCAGCCAGGCTGTTTCCGGCGCTGCGGGAATAGCGGCATTGCCTCTCTCCTGTTCACGAAGCTGCAATTGCCCGCCGCCAAAATGAATATGCTGCTGCCCCGGTTCAATCACCACCAGCGGCGATACCTCCGTTGCAAGCGGCGTAATAAGCAGCCATTGCCGGTTGCGGACAATACGGTGACTGCCCGTATCTACAAATCTGCCGGATTCGCTTTCCAGTAAGGATAGCACTTGCTGCGTTTGTGCAGAAGTGCATCCAAATGCGCGGAACAACTCCCAGGCAATTGTTTGCAACGGCGCCGTTTTCTGCAGCTTCCCTACAGGTATCATCCAGGTGTTCCCCTGCTGAAACAGCAGCCGTTTACGGTGCTTTGCCAATGCCTCCTGGTAAAGGGTTTCAGCTTCTTTCATCCGTTCGATAGTACCTGCCATATTTTTAACCACACCAGGGAACGCCTCCTGTAAACGGGGAATCACCTGGTGACGGAAATAATTACGTGTATACTTATCAGTTATATTGGAACTATCTTCTACAAAAGAAATATTATTCATGGCGGCATATGCCACCAGCCTGTCTTTCTCCGCAAACAACAACGGGCGGACCAGGCGTTCCTGTTTGGGAAGAATCCCATGTAAGCCCGCAATACCAGTGCCTTTTGCAAAATTCATCAGCGCCGTTTCCACGCTGTCCTGCATATGATGGGCGGTAGCGACAAAGGCATATCCGTTGGCGGCGCGTATTTCCTCCAGCCAGCGGTAGCGCAGCTCCCGTGCGGCTACCTGTATGGTTACACGATGTTCTTCCACATAGGCATTGGTATCAAATTTCACCACGTGAAGCGGTAATTCCAGGGCTGCCGCCATGTTACGCACAAATGCTTCGTCCCGTTCAGATTCTTCTCCTCTCAGCTGAAAGTTACAATGGGCAATACCTGCATGGTAACCGGTCTCTTTAAACAACCTGGCCATTACTACCGAATCCACGCCGCCGCTTACCGCCAGCAGTACCTTTTGCGCAGGATCAAATAAATGCTGACGGGAAATATTAGCAGCGAAATCAATTACTAAATGTTGAGGCATGCGTTGTTTGTTGGATGAATGATATTAGTATAACAGGTCTTCACAGGCCGATTGTAATTCGTTGTATGCATGTCTTTCATTACCGGCTTTAGCCATGGCCATGCCTTTTTCATAGATGCTGACAGCGCCTGCATTATCACCCGCCCGCTCCAGTAATTTACCCAGGTGATAATAAGAACCCACATAACCGGGTTCATGAGCCAGCAATTCTTCAAACAATTGCCGGGCCGTAACATCGTCGTTGAGCTTAATATATTCCAGCGCCAAGGCATGTTTCAGGAAGCTGTCGTTAGGCGTGGCCACCAGGAACTGCTTTATTTGTGCGATTCTGTCCATTCAGATATTATTATTTTTTTGTACAATATGTCGATATGTATGACTGATTAAAATCATTTTTCCGCCTGCGGTTGGCTTATATTATTTAGATATATTTGCTATTACCGCATTTTTAAACAAAACAGTTTAAGGCCATGAAGATTTTAGTATGTATCAGCAAAACTCCGGACACGACTGCAAAAATAGCTTTCACGGACAATAACACGAAATTCAATGAGGCTGGTGTACAGTTTATTATTAATCCGTACGATGAATGGTATGCATTGGTAAGGGCGCTGGAGCTGAAAGAAACCATCGGGGCGGATGTGCATCTGGTAACGGTAGGTGGTGCAGATTGTGATCCGGTAATCCGTAAGGCCCTGGCTTTGGGCGGAGACGAAGCATTCCGTATCAATGCGGATAGCGCAGACAGTTATTATATAGCATCGCAGATAGCGGCGCATGCAAAGGATAAACAATACGATATAATTTTTACCGGTAAAGAAACCATTGATTACAATGGTTCCGGTATAGGCGGTATGGTGGCGGAGCTGCTGGAACTGCCCTATGTATCCATTGCAGCCAAATTTGACCTGAACGGTACCGTTGCTACGGTTAACAGGGAAATAGAAGGCGGAGAAGAAATATGCGAAGTATCGCTGCCCGTGGTAGTTTCCTGCCAGAAAGGAATGGCGGAAGCCCGGATCCCCAATATGCGCGGTATTATGGCTGCCAGAACCAAACCGCTTAGCGTGGTAGAACCTGTTGCAGCAGATGCGCTCACTTCAGTTGTGAGCTTTGAACTGCCTCCTGCAAAGGCCGGTGTGAAACTGATCAGTCCTGATAACGTGGAAGAACTGGTGAAGTTACTGCATGAAGAAGCAAAGGTGATCTAACGGTAATCTATCTCTCAAACTACTAATTAAATTATTGATGTCTATATTAATATTTGCCGACCAGGCACAGGGTAAGATCAAGAAAGCGGCGCTGGAAGCCGTTCAATATGGAGCAAAAGTAGCTGAACAGCTGGGAACTACCGCCACTGCGCTGGTACTGGGCCCTGTGGATGCAGCCGAGCTGGCTGCACTTGGCAGTTATGGTGCGCAGAAAGTTTTACACGCTGCAGATGCCCGCTTACATGAAGTAGAAACCATTGTGTATACTAAAGTAATTGCCGAAGCCGCAGAAAAGGAAGGCAGTAAAGTGCTCATTTTCCCGCATAACTTTGATGGTAAAGCCATTGCCCCGAGAGTATCTGCCCGCCTGAAAGCAGGACTGGTAGCGGGTGCTATTTCCTACCCGGATACAGCCAATGGTTTTGTGGTAAAGAAGAATGTATTTTCCG
>JBCNPS010000359.1:0-7987 GCA_039593235.1 Chitinophaga sp.
CATGCATGAGAAGGAGCTGCTGCACATCAAAAGGGAAGATGGGATCCGCCTGTTGAAAAAAGCTGAAAATACTGCTTCGTTCATTGATAGCAGCGGCATCCGTTAACGGGTGCCGGAACATTTGATCCAGTAACTGTTCCCCACCCCTTGTTTTAACCTGGTTGAATAAATGATACACGGAGTCGTGCCTGAACTTGCCCAGGAGATTCAGTTCGTCCAGCGTTTGTTTATCTGTAAGGAAGGCGGTAACGGTTTTTCCAGCTTCCGGTTGCTTCCTTCCATTGTTCAGTATTCCCGGGATGCCTTCATTCCGGATGATGATCATGCCATGCCGGTCGGCGGTAATGCCCTGCTCAAGCCTGTAAGTATATTCCGGTACATGTCCATTCATGTGAGTTGGCAGATAAAGAAAGCTGATGTTATCAGCTTCTTCCAATTCCTCTCCTGCTTCCACGATGTGAGAGGATATAATGAACATACTATTCCGGTTTGCCGCAAATCCCTTGGTAACAGCAACAGTGGCCTCATGTGCATCTTTTACATTGGTACCGCGGAACAGTTCATCGAACAGCACGAAGTAAGATTTACCGGTGCTTATTGCCGCTGCTACTTTTTTCACCCTCAATACCTCCATGTAAAAATGGCTGGCCCCAATACCGAGATTATCAGGCAGGTTGATGGTAGTATAGATACCATCCATCACTGAAAACTCCATAGCTCCGGCGGCCACAGGGAATCCCACATGCGCTATGTACAGTGCCGTGCTTAAAGCCCGCAGAAAAGTGGATTTCCCCGCCATGTTTGCCCCTGTGAGAAAAATCACATTTCCTGAAGCATTCATCCTGATATCATTGGCTACCGGTTCTTTCAGAGAAGGATGGTAAACGCCGGTCATCTTTAATTCACAGGTACCCTTATCCAGCGCTTTGGGAAAAACAAACTTTTTCTCTTTTGCAGTAGCGGCTACGGACATGTATACATCAAGGTAATAAATATGGCCTAACAGCTGTTCCACTTTCTGTCGCTCACTAACCCTGAACAAAGCATCATAAGCGGTTACAGCGCTGTAGGAAAGTTTTCCTTTAGAATGTTCCCTGAGCACAGGCTCAAAAGCAGGGTAACTGATCAGCATAATTATTGATTCGCGCTCTCCATCGTATGTTTTAATATTTCGCACCTCTTCCTTTTCCATAAATCCGCTGGTTAACCGGATAATTTCAATAACCGCTTCCACGCCATTCTGTATTTCCTTTTCACCAAGAGCAGCTTTACCGGTTTTATGCTTCATGTTTTCTTCAGTACCGTTTAAATACTTTTCTACCGCATCAAACAAAGAGGCGTTATAAGGAAAAGGAAGAGATAACTTTCCAAAACTTTCGATGATGTTGCTACGCCTGTTAATCGCTTCTTTATCGGATAGGGGATTACGGAACATTTCCTGTAATAATATTTCCCCTCCATGAGTATTTGAGCGGTTGTAGATATCATAGATCCCACGGCTGTTCCTTTTTCCAAAGATCCCCAGGTCATCTATTGTCTGATCGTCTGTTTGCAATAAAGTCATTTCCTGTGTTATTAGTTTCTCTATTTATTTTTCCTTCTTATCAGCAGGATGGTCCCCGCCAGTAATATGATTGCAGGTAACACCCACACATATACGATCTTCTGCACATAGGCATTGGCTTCGTCTACCCTCAGTAAGGTATCCTTAGGCGGGATACGGGTCATGGACACCGGGAACTTATTATAACATAGCCAGCTGTATACCGGCATCAGGAAGCCGGCATTAGCTCCAAAAGAAAGTCTCATGTTACTGGCAAAATCAGCGTCGCCGGCCACAACAATCCGTTGTTCTTTACCATTTAGCTGTTTTGTTAGCCGGATAACCGGTGAAAAGGATGTTCCTTTAACATCGCCGTTTTCGGGGTCAAAGGGCGGTAAAGTGGAATCAATTACCAGGTCGCCGCGTTTCAACCATACCTTGTCTGGTACCGTTGCCAGCAATGGTGTTGGTGTAAACAGGCTGTCTTTTGCATAGCTAATATCCGTTACGCCTGGCGTCAATACTTTTAAAGTATCTTTTTCTGACACCAGTGCCTTTCCTATCCAGGATAACTCTTTCTGAAGATGGCTACTGCCGGCTGTCAGGTAGGGCAATACCTTATCAGGTGTTTCATCATAGGAGGGCTCCAGCAGTTGCCCATTCAGTAACTGAACACCCAGTTGTTTTACAAACGGGTTCAATACATACTGTTTCCCGGGTTCTCCCAGTATGAACAGGTTCCCTCCCTTTGCAACGTAGCGTTGCAATTTGCTTTGTACGGTATTGCTCAATGCTATTTTCGGGTCGGCAAGCACCAAAGCGGAGGCCCCAGCTGGAACATCCTGGGATTCCAGGTTAAGAGAGTCTGCATCATAGCCGGTGTTCACAAGCGCACCACGACTGTATTTAGCGGCAGAATGCATGGCATACTCCCTGTTGCCGGTTTTATAAATATCGCGCTCCAGCGCTCCTGTTACAAAAAATATTTTTGGTATTTCAGCCGGCTTCAGCAGCCGCTTAAATGCCGCAGAAACATTGGTCAGATCAGGCCAGAAAAAAGTATCATCAAAAGTGCGCAGCATTTCCGTTCTTCCCCTGTACTTTAACTGCATCACCAACCTGTACCCTTCAGGTTGCAGGTTGATGGTTCTGTGCATCTGTTCCGGTGATTTGAACATCGACAAATCAGCATCAATAATATCCGCTTTATCGGTTGCCGCCTGTTTGAGATTCCTGTATACCAGGCTATCCCGGCCAATGGAATCTGCATCATAATAATATTCATACTTAAATACCATTTTAGGATTAAAACGCAGGTAAGGCTCCCACATATTTGCCATATAATTTGAATTACGGGATTCCGGCAATCCGGCTTCCAGCCCAGTACCCAATAAATTGGTATACAGCGTAACTTCAAGTGTACTGTCGCCCATATCTTCAATCAATTGTTGCATCTCCCCGGGAATAGTATTGCGTTGGGTAGCCGTTGTATCAAAATAGGCTGTTAGCACCGGCCGGGAACTGATATATCCCAACAATAACACTACTGATATCACAGCTATATACCTGCCCAGCTTTACATACCAGGGTTTGGCTTCCCTGCCTGCTTTTAGTTTTATGAATGTAAACGCAACAAACATAGCCGCCACCAGTATAAAGTATATCACGTCGCGGGTAACAATCAGTCCTTGCAGCATTTTATAGATCCTGTTCTGAAGGGAAAGAAAGTAAGTGAGATCCCTTACCAGGTCATATCGCTGCCATATTCCGCCAATACGGCTAAGCACAAAAATGATGATGAATGTGCTAAGCGCAGAAACGATCTGGTAAGTGCTGAGTGAAGACATAAACAGTCCGATAGCCGAGTAAGCACATATAAGCAGATAAAGCCCCAAGGCGGCAGACAATAACATTCCATAGTCAACATGCTTTATATTAACAACGCCTGCTACCATAAAAACACCCAGTATGGATACCAGTATTACATTGTATAATAGAATACCCAGGTATTTCCCCAATACGATCTCCCACAGGTTTATGGGAGAAGAATACAATAATTTAACTGACCCGTTGCTTACTTCCCGGCTGATGAGCCCCATGGTAAGTACGGGGATAAATAAATATAAATTATTGACAACGTTATAAAATACACCTCCGAATATAAATATGGCGTAAGTCAGGGCATTATCTCCCTTGAACTTCGGGCTGTTTTTCAGCATGATCTCCTGCCAGTTGGCAACCCCATACAACGGACCGGTGAAATAGATGGCGCACTGCACCCCAAATACGATCATCACAAACCAGGCAATTGGAGAATAAAAAACATGACGCAGCTCGTTTTTTGCTATTTTGAATATCATCTTCATTGAAGTAGTGTTTAAAATTCCAGCCCCTGCGGGCGGCCGCTTATTTTCTTGTCCTTCTTAACAACAATACTGTGCCCAGCAGCAGCATTATCCCCGGCATTATCCATACGTATATTATTCTCATCATTGCAGCTCTGCTACCGCCAAGTAAAATTTTATTATCCCTTGGAAGCGGAATGGTTCCATAAACAGGAAATCTATTGTAGCTTAGCCAGCTATAAAATATTTCACTTGGTTGCCATGCACTAATATTACTCATCAGATCGGCATCTCCGCAAACGACAATACGCTGCTCTTTACCTTTTATACTCCTGGACAACCGGACAGCAACAGTAAAGGAATCCTGGCTGATATCACCTTCCGATGCATTAAAAACAGGCGCCGTAGAATCCACCACCAGTTTCCCCATCTTCTGCCATACCTTCTCAGGGGCCTGGCCTATCAATGGCTTGGTTAACAACAAGGGCCTGACTGTAAAACCACTGTCTGATGTATAGTCGATTGGAACAGTTCCCCATGTAGTAAGATTCACCAGATTTTCATAAAAGATATTGTGAGCCCATAAGTGCCTGATATACCTGAGATCAGGCTGATTACTTAAATTCAGATAGGCCATTGTCTGATACACTTCCACCCTGTCGGGCGTTTCATTCCTGGAAGGTTGCACCAGTTGTCCCGGCATCAGCTGTACACCTAACTGGCGTAATAAAGGATTCACCACATACTGTTTCCGGGGCTCACCCAATATCAGCATATTCCCGCCATTATCCAGGTAATGCCTGAGTTTACCTTGCACAACAGGGTTTAGATCCATCTTAGGATCCGCAAGTACCAGTACAGCAGTTGCGGTATCTATATCCTGGATAGCCGGGTTCAGTGTATCAAGATCGAAGCCGAGGTTCACCAGGCTTTGCAACCTGGAATATTCCCGCTCCCCTCTTTTATAAATGCTGCGTTCCAGGTTACCGCTCACAAATGCCAATTTGGGCATTTGCGTACCCAGTAAGCGTTTAAACGCAGCATTCAAATAAGGTTCTGTTGACACCACTTCTATTTCAGATGGAAGGGTAGGCAGTATCCTCAAAAAAACTTTTCTTCCCTGGTATTTCATTTGCGCTATCAATACATATCCTTCCGGTTCCAGGTCTGCAAGCCGGCGGATTTCTTCAGGCGACTTGAACATGGCGGAATCAACCTGGTATCCTTTCGCCATTAATCCTGCTATCTGCCGCAGCGTTTTGCCGGGAAATTTTTTATATAAGGTGCTATCACCAGGCAGCACTGCATAATAATATTCATAGCTGAATTTAATACCCGGTTTAAAACGTACATACTGCTCCCATAACGCCAGGTAATTATTACGGTTACCGGGAAGCCCCACTGCAACATTCTGCCTGTCAAAGAGGTTTGTATAAAGCGTTACTTCCAACACGCTGTCGCCCAGCTCTTTCACGATCTTTTGCGTTTCCGGCCTGATCGTATTCACATTCCTTTCAGTAGTATCCCAGTATCCGCTCCAGGACGGCCTGGAAGTAATGTATCCAACCAGCAGGCCTGATATTGTTACCAGCAAATATCTTCCCGCTTTTACGTACCATGGCCTGTTCTCACGCCCTCCCTTCAGCTTCAGCAGTGTAAAACCTACGAACATATATATGATAACCAGGTAATAGATCACATCTTTACTTCTGATTAATCCATTTATCATCCATTCTGTCCGGGACTTAAGGGAAAGAAAGTAAGTAATGTCTCTCACAAAGTCATATTGCTGCCATAACCGCCCTACAGACATGAGTGCAGCAAGCAGTGTAAAACTGGCAATGGCAGACACCACCTGGTAAGTAGTGAGGCTCGACATAAAAAAACCGATGGCCGTAAGTGCTGATAATAAAAGATAAACGCCGAACATCGCTGACAGCGATGGACCATAATCCGGCGTCCTTAGATCAGCAAAGGCGTTAACAACAAAAACGGACATGATCAAAGCAAGGACCAGGTTATAGATCGCCAGCGCCAGGAATTTACCCAGCACAATCTGACGCAGCTTAACAGGAGAAGAATAGAGCAGTTTAATACTTCCGTTATGCAGTTCGCGGCTGATGATATTCATGGTAAGAAGGGGAACAAATAAATATACATATTGCACTATGCTCAAAAAAAAGCCGGGAAAGATAAAGGCAGTTATCGAATTGTTCACAACAAATTCAAGTCCTGGTCTTGTCTTATAATCTATATCCGCGCCTTTGGCAATTGGGTATAGTGTACCTGTATATAAGCAGGCGCACATCACAAAAAAAGTGATCGTGAGCAACCAGGCTACGGGAGAATAAAAAAGATTAAGGAGTTCATTCTTCGCTATTTTAACGATCTGTCTCATTGAATACCTGTTTATTATTTTCTTATTGGGTAACCTGGATGGATAATTGCTTAAAGATGTCGTCCAGTAATCCTTTGTCAGCGTATATCTCTTTCAGCTGCCAACCACCTGTTACACTTGCTTCCACCAGCCGGCCGGAAATATCATCATGATTGCCATCGAAATAAATCCTTGCCTGTTTATCTGTTAGAAACTCTACGCCGGTGATCCCACTTATGCTCAATATCTCCGTTGCTGACGGCGGATTATCCATTCGCATCAGCATAGACCTTGCCTGTACATAATTGTTAAACGCGTCCATGCTGTCTGAAAAAACAATCCTGCCTGATTCTATCATAATGATCTCGCTGCAGAGCAGGCCGATCTCCGAAAGAATATGTGATGATAACAGCACTGTATGTGTTTCTGCAATCTCTTTTATCAGCTTCCTGGCTTCAATCAGCTGGTTTGGATCCAATCCGTTGGTAGGTTCGTCCATTACCACCAGTTTAGGTTTATGAATGATAGCCTGTGCAATACCTACCCGTTGACGATAACCGCCGGACAGGTTTTTGATAAGCCGTGAACTGAAGTGGGCAATACCGCAACGTTCCTTCGCTTCTTCTACTGATGACCTGATTTTGTCCTTACTTATCTTTCGTAGTTCTGCACAATAAGTCAGGTACTCGTCGATAGTAAGATCGGGATACACAGGTGGTACCTGCGGTAGAAAGCCAATTTCCTTTTTGGCCATTTCAGGCGCTTCCCTTAAGTTAATATCATTAATATATACCACCCCCTCTGTTTGATTGAGCGCGCCGCAAATAATGTTCATTGTAGTGGATTTACCAGCGCCGTTAGAACCCAGCAAGCCTATCACCCCCGGTTGTGCGATCTCTATATTAATATCACGTATGGCCCAGCTGCTGCCATATTTATGCGACAAGTGCTCCGTCTTTAGAATCATACTTCAATTATTGAAAGTGGAATAATAAATACTTTAAATACCTCATCCGGCATCATCTTGGATTCTGCACAATTTTTGGGTTATTGGCAATAATGACCGGGGAAAACGGCATCAGGTACCTGGGAGAATTGGCCGGAAGTGTAGCCAAAACAGTTGTACCATCATCTGCCATTCTTTGCAGTGTTTGCACCTGCGTACCTTCGTGGTTCAATCTTTTCAGGTCAAAAAGCCTGGCGCCCCCGTGATAAAACAGCTCCCGCCGTCTTTCCTGCAATACCGCTACCAGCGCATCTGTACCTGGATCGAGCGGAACATAATTGATCAAACGTTTTTTTCTTAACTGGTTCACCTGCTCCAATGCTCCTGCAGCATTACCTTTTCTTGCCAGGCACTCAGCCTTTATCAGCAACATTTCCGGGACTGTGATACTGTAATTAAATACCTGCGCATTAAACATTGTATTGGGATTAAAACTGTCGTTGCCGGAAAAATTCCCGGTAAGCCGGTTATCATTACTACCCAACAGGTTTTTTAACGAAGCACTGATAAAGAAGCCGGTCCTATATTTCGAATAAAAAAAGTAGTCGGGATTTAACCTGGCAAGCAGTACTTCCGGACTTTTTGAAAGATCCGCCAAACTTGCCGGGTGCACATTACCACTGTTATAGTCCGAGATCGTATTATTGAGCTGTAATGCGCTATCTGCATATATTTCCGCCTGTTCATAATTGCCCATGTACAAATAGGTTTTCGCA
>JBCNPS010000036.1:0-23026 GCA_039593235.1 Chitinophaga sp.
AACGCTTAGTGCCACCCTGGGTCGCCATGCCGGCGGCCAGCGTGACCGCGTGCTGTTCGGCAATCGCCTGTACGCCGGCCGAGATCCGCGTACAAAGATCATAGATTCCGTGATCGCCGACCTGGATTTTGCTGCAGCCAATATCACCCTCACCAGCGATCCTACCAGCAGCCAGATCACAAAAAATGTAGTGTATGGATTTAAGTCGCGCGTGTGCCTGTTTGAAGGCACCTTCCGCAGGTACCAGAAACAACTGGGCCTGGCTGATGGCGCCGACAGCCTGCTGAAAGCCGCTGCCGCCGCCGCGAAAGTGGTAATTGACAGTAAGTCGTTCAGCTTAAACCAGGCGGGCGGCGCCGCCGCTTCCTACCGGCAGATATTTACCAGCACAGCGCCGGTTGGCTCCGAAGTGATGCTGGCTAATATTGCCAATTCAAGTCTTGGTGTTTTCAACGATGCCAACTGGTGGTATACCAGCGCCACTTACGGCTCCCGGCTTAGCTTCACCCGCAAGTTTATAAACACCTACCTCAATATTGATGGTACCCCCTTCACTGCTAAGCCCGGGTATGATACGCTGCCTTTTAACAAGGAAACACTCGGACGCGATAACCGCCTGCAGCAAACCATCCGTACGCCGGGATATAAACGTACCAGCAATGGAGCTGTTGCTTCAGGGGCTCCTGTATTTTCGTATACCTATACAGGTTATATGCCTATCAAATGGAGCCTGGACGATACGTATTACGACAATGGCACTAATAACATTAACGCCATTTGCCTGATGCGATATGCAGAGGTCCTGTTGAATTATGCGGAAGCACGCGCAGAAACCGGGTTGCTTAACGACGACGACTGGAAAATGACTATTGGCGCTTTACGTGCACGTGCCGGTATTACCGGTGGTATTGACAATAAGCCGGTGGTCATGGACAACTATTTAAAAAGCAATTATTTTAACGATATTACCGATCCCTCCCTGCTGGAGATCAGGCGGGAAAGAGGTATAGAGCTGGTGCTGGAAGGATTCCGCTTCAATGATCTGGTAAGATGGAGAGAAGCGCCATTACTCACCGGTTCCTGGAACGGCATGTACGTGCGCGCACTGAATGAACTGATGGATCTTAACAACGATGGAACGCCGGATGTTTGTTTTTATCAGACCATGCCTGCTAACCCGGTGAAAGGAGTTACCTATATCAACGTATCTCCGCAGTTGGGTAACACCGTAAATCCGCAGCAGCTGTCGCATGGTACTTATGGCGAACTGCACTGGCTGGATAATGTAAAGAAAGAATGGCTCGAACGCAAGTACCTGTATCCCATTCCTTATACAGACCTTCAGCTCAACCCCGCCCTGTTGCAAAATCCGGGTTGGGAAGAGTAGTATTGATAACCGTATAAATTATAACAGATGAAGAAAAGCGTAATGCTGGTAATGGCCTGTGTAGTCATTTTTTCCTGTGGCGTAAAAGCGCAGCAATTTAATGTAGCTACTTACAATATGCGCAACGATAACAACAAGGATGATTCAATTGCAGGCAATGGATGGAAACAGCGGTTCCCGGTAATCGCCTCCCTGATTGCGTTCCACGACTTTGATATTTTCGGCACCCAGGAATGTTTGCACCACCAGCTGGAGGATGTGAAGGGTAGTCTTTTCGGTTACGATTATATTGGCGTGGGCCGTGATGACGGACAAACAAAAGGAGAATATTCCGCTATCTTTTATAAAACAACAAAATTTAAGTTGCTGAAGAAAGGCGACTTCTGGATGTCGACCATCACCGACAGACCCAATAAAGGCTGGGATGCGGTGTTGCCCAGGATCTGTTCCTGGGGCGAATTTAAAGAAATTAAAACAGGGTTCACCTTTTATTTCTTTAACCTTCATATGGATCATATTGGCGTAGTAGCGCGTGCAGAAAGCGCCAAACTGATACTGGCAAAAATTAAGGAGATGACCGGTAACAAGCCGGTGATCCTTACCGGCGATTTCAACGTGGATCAAACCAGTGAATCTTATGCCGTGCTCCATAACTCCGGTGTATTGGAAGATGCATATGAAACTACTGCTATCCGCTATGCGCTGAACGGAACATTCAACAGCTTTAAACCCGACAGCAAAACAGACAGCCGTATCGATCATATCTTCCTGACCAAACAGTTTAAAGTGAGCCGCTATGGTATCCTTACCGACAGCTATCGCAGCAAACGTCCAGAAGGCGCTACACCTGAAACTAACGCCAATTTCCCTAAAGAGGTGCGTATGTCGAAATATATTGCCAGGGAGCCATCAGATCACTTTCCCGTAATGGCTACGGTAGAATACAGAAAATAGTTACTACTTTTTTATGGACACGGGCCCGCTGATGTGGGCCCGTGTTATGAACAGGCATGCTATGCAGTCACCTTTTTGTTACCTGCCGGTAGTGGCCTTACTGTTTTTACTCAGTTGCAGCAATAGTCCGCAAACAAGCACAGAACAGTATATAGACCCTACTATCGGAAATATTTCCACGTTATTGCAGCCTACCAGGCCCGTAATGCAATTGCCCAACCAGATGATCCGCGTATATCCTTTAAGGAAAGACCATACAGATGACCAGATCCGTGGATTCCCTTTGCAGGTGGCAGCTCATAACAGTGGTCCCTTGTTTGTAATGCAACCGGCTACCGCGAAAATTACACCCGCTTCCTGGCAGCAGCAAACATACGACCAGGAAGTGATTCATCCCTGGTATTACCGCACCACGCTGGAAGAAAGCAACACGACCGTGGAATTTACGCCGGGTAGTAAAACCGGTGTTTATCGTTTCACCTGGCCCCGTGGAGCGTCAAAGTATTTGTTGCCTGATAGTACTAAGTATCATGCCAACGGTGCAGTGATCACTGCGCAAACATTTTATCATGGGGACATTCCTGTATACCTGTATGGAAAATTTAATACGCCCGTTAACGTTGTAACGCTTACGGATACACTACAATATCTTTCTTTCCCCGATACCACTGTTACCGTCGTTACCCTGAAATATGCCGTTTCCTATGTGAGCGCAGCAAGTGCGGAAAATAGTTTTAAACGGGAGATAGGTGACAGGGACTTCACAGCAATACAAAATAATGGCCGCCGGCAATGGAAAGCAGTAACGGATCTTATTACCGTAGAAGGTGGTTCCCTGGCGCAGCGCCGCTCTTTTTACACGGCCCTGTACCGCTGCCACGAACGCATGGTTAACATCACGGAAGATTCACTTTATTACAGTGGCTACAATAAAAAAGTAAACCGTACCTCGCTGCCGTTTTATGTGGACGATGCCACCTGGGATACTTACCAGGCATTGCATCCCCTGCGTATGATCCTGCATCCGCAGCAGGAGGCGGACATGCTCAACGCTTACATAGAAATGTACCGGCAAAGCGGATGGATGCCTACCTTCCCCCGGCTGTATGGCGATCATCCCTGTATGAACGGTTTTCACAGCACCATCATTTTCCTTGATGCATTACGCAAAGACATCTCCATAAAAGATCCTGCAACCGCCTACGAGGGAATGAAGAAAAACGCGCTGATGGCCACCATGCTGCCCTGGCGCAACGGCCCTAATGGATCGCTCGACTCCTTCTACTATACCCACGGTTACTTTCCTGCATTGGCCCCGGGCGATACTGAAACCATCAGCGCCGTACATCCCTTTGAGAAACGGCAGGCAGTAGCGGTAACACTGGGGCATAGTTACGACGACTGGGCACTGTCGCAGTTTGCTGCCGCACTAAAACACCCCGGAGATGCCCGCCTCTTTGCCGCCCGTGGTGAAAATTACCGTCACCTCTGGAACCCAGGCAACGGCTTCTTTATGCCCAAAGATGCCAGCGGTAACTGGATAAATATAGATCCCGCTTTTGATGGCGGGCCGGGTGGCCGCGATTATTACGATGAAAACAACGGCTGGACCTATCTCTGGCAGGTGCAGCATAACCTGCCTGCACTCATCAGTTTAATGGGCGGTGAAAAACGTTTTGAAGCCAGGCTGGATGAACTATTCCGTAAGGACCCCGGTATGCCCCGCTATGAGCTATGGCATAAGTTCCCGGATGCCACCGGCCTAGTGGGACAATTCTCCATGGGCAATGAGCCCGGCTTTCACATTCCATGGCTGTATAATTATGTCGGTGCGCCGTGGAAAACACAGAAACGGGTCCGTTTTTTACTGGACCTCTGGTTCAAAGACAACGTATTCGGCATTCCCGGCGATGAAGACGGCGGTGGTATGAGCGCCTTCGTGGTGTTTGCATCTATGGGCTTTTACCCGGTTACCCCCGGCATTCCCATTTATACTATTGGCAGCCCTGTATTCAGCAGGATCACCATTGCGCTCCCTGAAAACCGCCGCTTCACCATCATCGCGCACCATTGTTCTGATACCAACAAATACATTCAAAGCGCCCGCCTGAACGGAGAAGTGCTTACCTCTCCCTTCTTCACCCACCAGCAACTGATGCAGGGCGGCACCCTGGAACTGGAAATGGCGGCTGAACCCAATCGCAGCTGGGGGGCGAGCGTTCATGCTTTGTAGTGTTCATCGCCTTCGGCGATGCGCGGATTTTGTCTGACTCAGGATTTTGATGATTTCGCTGATTTGATTACTTTGGATTTAAAATGATTTGGGGAGATTTAAGCGGATATTTTCGCCTAAATCTCCCCAAATCATTTTAAAATCATTACAAAATCAAATCAGCGAAATCAGCGAAATCATCAAAATCCTGAGTCAGACAATTTCCGCGTAAGGCAAAATCCGCTTCTTTTTACTTATTTTTATAGCACACACCGGATATCAACCATTTACCACACGTGGAGGAACTAAGTGACATAGCGCTATTACAAAGACTACAGCAATCCGATGAATCGGCCTATACCGAGATATTTCATCGTTATTGGGAGAAACTGTATGCGATCGCCTATAACCGCTTACGTAGCCGTACTGCGGCAGAAGATGTGGTGCAGGAAGTACTGGCCAGTTTATGGGCCCGGAAAGCCGAACTGGATATCCGCCACCTCTCCGGTTATCTGGCTACCGCCACCCGCTATGCAGTGTTCCGCCAGATCAGCCGTTTGCTGCCGGATCATCCCCTCGATACGCCCGATGTGGTGCAACAAATGGTGCAGACGCCGGATATGGACCACCTGGATTATTGCCGCCTGCAGGAGCGGCTGGGCCTTGAAATAGCCACCCTGCCGGAAAAATGTCGCCTCGTATTCCTCTATAGCCGCCGGGACCAATACAGCAACAAGGAAATTGCCGCCGCCCTCCAACTGTCGGAAAAAACGGTGGAAGCCCATCTTACAAAGGCCCTGAAGCATTTACGTGTCCGCCTCAAAGACGTGTATCCCTATCTTTCTTTCTTCTTCTGAAAAAAAGTATAAAAAACACTAAGGGTAATCCGGGTATTTCTGTACTCTGTTATTATGCAGCACCTCAAAGACCTGATCCAACGTTACCTGAAAGGCAATGCTTCACCGGAAGAAGCAGAAGCACTCCATGAGTGGTACAGCAGCTTCGACGACAGTGAAGTGCCCCTGCCCCTGGAGCCGGGGGAAGACCGCAAGCTGCTGAAACAAAGGCTGCTCAACCGGTTGAAACCAGTAATGCAGCCACCTGAAAGCAGGCGGCTTCCTTTCTGGCGTTATGCGGCTGCTGCGGCCCTGCTGGCCCTGGTAGCAGTAGCCGGGAAAATAGGGTGGCAACACCGGTATTCATCTTCCCAAAAAAATATAGTGGCACATAACACCTCCCCGGCCGATAAACCGCCTGCCAATAAAAAAGCTATGCTCACACTGGCCGATGGCAGCACCATTACATTGGATGATGCCGCCAATGGCGCCCTTGGCAAACAGGGCGGCGCCAACGTTATAAAAAAAGAAAAAGGACAACTGGCTTACCAGGCCGGCGATGCCACTGGCGCAGTGGTATACAATACTCTTACCGTACCCCGTGGTGGCCGGTACCAGCTGGTGCTGCCGGACGGCACCAACGTATGGCTCAATTCAGCTACTTCGCTCCGCTATCCTACCGCCTTTCGCGGTGGGGAAAGAAAAGTGATCCTGCAGGGGCAGGCTTACTTTGAAATTGCCGCCAATGCCACACAGCCATTTAAAGTACAGGCAGGTGAAATGGAAGTGGCCGTGCTGGGCACCCGCTTCGATATGATGGCCTATGCCGATGAACCCACCATTAACGCTACCCTGGTGGATGGAAAAATAAAAGTACAGGATAAGATACTGCAACCCGGTCAGCAGGCGGTACTGGCATTGTCCGGGCACCGGCTCACCGTGCGGGATGCAGATGTTGATAAGATCACGGCCTGGAAAAACGGCCTCTTCGTGTTTAATAATATGGACCTTCCTACCATACTACGGGAAATAGCCCGCTGGTATGATGTGGAAATAGTATACCAGTCCGCACCCGGTAAAGAACTGTATGGGGGCGGCATCAGCCGGAATCTTAATTTATCAGCCGTATTGCGCGTTTTGGAAGAAAACGGCACTAATCACTTTAAAACAGATGGAAATAAAGTAGTGGTATTACCGTAAAACCTGTAAAAAAAACATATGAAGTAACACATTGAACAATGAAAAAAGCCGGAGGTGGTGACACACCCCCGGCAGCAGCTTAGCATCCTGTAAGATCAGCGACGATCATTTAAGAATTTCTAAACCTTATTAAAAGTATGCATTTAAAATTTAAGGAGATACCATTTCTCCCCAAGGGACTTTTATTAACCAAAATTTTGCGGGTTATGAAAATGACCACATGGCTTATCCTCGTCGCCTGCCTGCATGTAAGCGCCAGGAGTTTTTCACAACAGGTTACCCTGTCCGTGAAAAATATGCCGTTACAGAAAGTGTTTGCAGAAATAATCCTGCAATCAGGGGCCACTATCGTTTACAATGAATCCGCCCTCAAAAACACCACCCCCGTTACCCTGCAGGTAAGCAACGCCTCCGTACAATCCGTACTGGAGCAATGCCTGCAACACCAGCCGGTAACATTTGCCATCAACAACGGTGTATTTGTGATCCGCCCAAAGTCAGGCCCCCCGCCGCCCCGGGCAGATACTATTGGCCGTATTACCGGTACTGTGCGTGGCCCCGATGGTACGCTGCTCCCCGGTGCTACGGTAATTGTAAAAGGCACCAGCAGGGGAAATGCCACTAATGCCGGCGGACAATTCACTGTACCTGCCAACCCCGGTGAAATACTGGTAGTTACATTTACCGGGTACGATAAACAGGAACTACCTGCCAGCAACGGCATGCAGGTAACCTTGCGCACGGCCAACAGCCAGCTTGACCAGGTAGTGGTAGTGGGCTACTCCGATAAAAAGAAAAGTGAGTTAACCAGCGCCGTTACCGTTGTAGATGCCGCAAAACTGAAAGATGTAACCACCAATGATGTGGGCACCATGTTGCAGGGCAAGGTATCCGGTTTACAGGTGGTGAGCAGCTCCGGCGTTCCGGGCGCTGCGGCGGAAATACGCATGCGCGGCATTTCTTCTGTAAACGCTTCGCAAAGTCCACTTGTGGTGGTAGACGGTATTATTGGCGGCAACTATGATCCTAATGATATTGAAAGCGTAACCGTACTCAAAGATGCCGGCGCTACCGCCATGTACGGCTCCCAGGCCAATGCAGGCGTTATTATCATCACCACCAAAAGAGCCACCACCGGTAAAATACAGTTCCAGGCAAAAGTAACCACCGGCTTCCGCACACCGGACTTCGGCACCATGGATATGATGAACGGCAGCGAATTGTACGAACGGCAAAAAGAATATTACCGTGATTATATTCCCGGCGCTACCAATAACTCCTATAAAATAGACCTGCTGAAATTCTACAACGAACGCCCGCTTTCCCTGCGGGATCAGAATTATAACTGGCTTACAGATATGTTCCGCCGTGCACCCATGCAAAACGTATATATCTCCGCCAGCGGCAGATCGGAAAAATCAGATTACTACCTGGGACTTTCTTACTACAATGAGAAAGGAACCTTCATGAATACGAATTACCAGCGCGTAAACCTGAGAGCCAATTCTACCTACCATTTTACAAAACGTATCAGCTTAACCAACAACATCAACCTCAGCGGGTCCTTTGGTAAAACATACGACTACAACGATATGTACTATGCCTTCCTGAACATGCCCTGGGATAATCCCTACGACAGCTCCGGCAAGGCATTGTATGTAGATGGTAATTCCCCATTCAAATGGTGGTCGCGCGATAAGGTGAATCCTATCCATACCATTAATAATTCAGAACATCCCTACAAGAACTTTGATGTGAATTATGATATGGGACTTAATATCGGTATTACCGACTGGCTTACATTTACCAGTACCAACCGGCTTTCCCTGGGATATAATAAAAATAAAACCTGGTATTCGCCGGATGTGGCCGGGCAATATCACAGCACCGGTTTTCTCAGTGAATTAAGTACGCTGAACTATGGTTACATCTCCAACAACCTGTTGAAAGTGGATTTCCGCATGGGGGATCACCGGATCAGCGGTTTGGCTGGAGTAGCGTTTGAAGGCAGCAATACCGAATTGATGGGTGCTTCCGGAAAAGGATTACCTGCCGGTTTAAAAGTGCTGAATGTGGTAGCTAATAACCAGCTGGTAAATGGTAGTATCAATGAAGCCATTATACAGTCGCTCATCTCACAGGTAAACTACAGTTACCTGGATAAATATTTTGTTACGGCATCTTTCCGTGTGGATGGTTCTTCCAATTTTCCATCGGCTAACCGCTGGGCGTCTTTCCCGTCTGTTTCCGCGGCATGGCTGGCCAGCAATGAAGATTTTCTGAAAGATAATGATGTGTTCACCAACCTGAAACTCCGCGCCAGTTATGGTGTTACCGGTACACAGGATATCGGGTCATCGCGTTACCTGGCATTGTTTTCATTAGACAACCAGTACAATCAGCAAATAGCAGCAACACCCTCTCAACTGCCTAGCCCGGACCTCACCTGGGAAAGCAAATACCAGTGGAACGGCGGTATTGATATCGGGTTGTTTAAACGTATAGATCTCAGTGTGGATGTATACAACAATATCACCAAAAATCTCCTGCTGCAGGTATCACAGCCTTTATCAGTAGGTTTTGAAAAACGCTGGGAGAATGTGGGAGAACTGGTAAATAACGGTGTGGAACTGGGTATCAGTTCTGTTAATATCCGCAGCCGCAGGTTCCAGTGGAGCACCGATTTCAACATCAACTTTAACACCAACAAACTGCAGAAATTCCCGGCTAATATCATTAATACACAATCTACCTGGAGCATTTCGCAGATCTACCGGAACGGTGGCAATCTCTATGAATTTTACATGCCAAAATGGTTAGGCGTGGATAAGCAAACAGGTGCGCCCCTGTGGGAAGTAGTGGATAAAGACGGCAACCGGTCGTCTACATCAGATTATGCCAGCGCCACTTACCAGGAAGTGGGTTCCGCACTGCCGAAATTCCAGGGTGGTATGACGAATACCTTTACCTACAGCGGTATTTCCCTGGGTGTGAATATTTACTTCCTGTCCGGTAACAAAGTATACAGCAATAACCTCCGCTTCGTGGAAAATGATGGCAATGAACCTTACTACAACCAGGTAAACCTGCCTAAAGGCAGCAGCACCTGGACCAAGCCCGGCGATGATGCTACCGAACCAAGTCCGCAGAACTCTGCCAACAGCACGCAAACGTCTACACGTTTCCTGAAAGACGGCAGCTTCTGGGCGTTGCGTAATATCAGCCTGAGCTATGAATTGCCAAAGGCACTTGTGAACAGGTGGCGGCTGGACGGTATCACAGTTGGTTTTACTGCCGACAATGTGCATACGTTCACTAACTTTTTAGGGCAGGACCCGCAAACCACCATCACACCGGGTGCGCAGGTAATGCCTGGCGTATCGGATTTTAAATATCCCAACAACCGCCAGTACCTGTTCAACATTAATTTCAGATTCTAAAATGCCTGTTATGAGATCAGCGATAATAATATTAATACTACTGCCTGTGTTGTTATGGCAAACAGGTTGTATGAAAGATGTGAATCCGAGCGATGCCCTTACCACAGAAACTATTACCGGTTCTCCCGAAGGGTTGAAGAACGCGGTGAACGGCGCTTATTCGCTGCTGAAGGATCACGTGGAATTTAACGGCACAAAGGATGATAATAATATGTACCTGCGCCAGTATTTCCAGTTGTCGGATTTTTCCAGCGATGATATTGTATGCGGACAAACAACAGAAGATCCCCTGTTCTATAGTTTCTCGTTGGGCCATTCGCCTACACAAACAAATGTGCGTTACTTCTGGTATATTTCTTACAAAATTATCAACGACGCCAATACCGTTATTGAAGCGGTGGAAAAGCAGGGTAACCCCGACGCCACTACGCAGCAAATGCTGGGCGAATGCTATTTCCTGCGCGCTTTCAGTCACTTCAACCTGGTGAAATTATTTGCCATGCCATATACGCAGAATCCCGGCGCACCCGGTGTGATCCTCCGCACTTCTACCAGCGATCCCGCGCAAAAGGCACGGTCTACCGTAGGGGAAGTATACGCACAGATCATTGCCGATGCCAGGAGAGGTGCAGACCTGATGTCGCAAAGCAGGGGGCCGCAGTATGCTTCCCGCGAAGCCGCATGGGCGCTGCTTTCCAGGGCTTACCTGTATGAAGGCAACAACGACAGTACCACTTACTTTGCATCACAGGTAATTTCATCCGGCCGTTTTTCTCTTACTACTACCGCTACTTACCCGGATCTTTTCGCCAATGCTACAGCAGGGTCAGAAACCATTTTTTGTGTAGCCTTTACGCAGATAGATGATTATGGAAAGTTTGGTTCTATCGCTTCCATGATCTATTCCAATGGTAACTCCGGCTGGGGCGAAGAATTTGCATCCGCTTCACTGAGGGATACCATGTCGGCCAACCCGGAAGATGTGCGCTGGAAATATATTGTGCCGCTTAAAGATGGCGGTGGTGTACTGCAACAGAAAAATGGCATCGACATTTATTATATCTCCAAGTTTTCCGGGCAGGGTGGAAGTCCTACTTTAAGTTCGCCTATCCTTTTCCGGCTGGCGGAAATGTACCTGAACAGGGCGGAAGCATCGGCTAAAGCCGGTAAAACCGCCGCTGCACTGGACGACCTGGACATCATACGCGGCAACCGCGGGTTATCGGGCGCGCTTTACCACCAGCAGCTGCCGGCAGGTAAAACCGCGCTGGATGTAGTGTTGAAGGAAAGAAGACTGGAGCTGGCCTTCGAAGGCCACCGTAGCTTTGATGTGTACCGCAATAAGAGGGCAATGAACAGAACTTACTGGGGGTATCATTTGCCGGGACTAAAGCAATCGGACATCAATCCTGCTGTAAACCCCTCCGGTTACGCCGGCATGGTGATACAGCCCGATAACCCGAAGATCATCTATTACATCCCTATCGATGAAATAGAGACCAACAAACTGTGCGTACAGAATCCTTAAAACCACTTCGATCATGCAAAAGAAACTGATCTATATATTGTTGCTGCTATGCGCAGCCACGGCCTGCAAAAAAGACGATAATAACCCGGCCCCGCTGGTAGTATATACTATTGCCGTAGATGGCAACCAGGTTACCTTTAATAACACTACCACCGGCGCTACTTCCTGGAAGTGGGATTTTGGCGACGGCGCAAGTTCCACTGAACAAAGCCCCGTGCATGTTTACCAGGGCAAAGGCAAATACGTGCCTACGTTGTATGCTACTTCCGCCGCGGGGGTTACTGCAGAAGGATCTACCGTGATCCGTATTTCCAAAACTTCGCCGGTGAAACTTACGGACAACAGCCTGGCGGACTGGGATACTATCAGTCAGAATGTGATTACTGCCGGTCCGGCTGGCGGTGTTTTCAAAAAGCTGAAGCTGGATTACGACGGGCAGAATGTTTATTTCTATGGAGAGATGACCGGCAAACTCTCCGACGGCGCTATTTTCGATATGTATATCGACAGCGATAACAGTGCAGCTACGGGGTTACTTACTGCCCTGTTTACCGGCGGAGCTTATGACGTACTGCTGGAAGGACAGTTGCTGCTGAAACAAAGCACTGCGCCCATCCCGATGGCTATGTATTATCATAACGGGCCGCAAACCGCTTTCAGCTTTGATCAGCAATCAGGTACCGACTTTTTCACGATGGGTACTATTACCGAAGCCGCTGGCCTAGTGCGTTTTGAAGGAAAGCTGGACCGCTCTAAAATAAAGGGCTTCACGGGAGCGGCTATACGGCTTGGCATGGTGGCTACTTCCAATGATTGGTCCACCCAGCTGGGTACTATCCCTGATGAAGGCGCTGCCGCTTTTTTATTAAATATGCCGGAATAAATTATTAATTTAAGCCAACAAACAGGACAATGAGCCAAAACACCAATGTCAGCCAAAGATTGATATCCCTGGATGTGATGCGCGGCCTTATCATGATTCTCCTGGCAGGAGAAAGTGCCCGTATCTATGAGTCGATAGCACATTTGCACCCTACGGGTATTGGAGGAAGCCTGATACAGCAGTTTTTTCACCATCCCTGGAACGGGTTACGCGCCTGGGACCTGGTGCAGCCGGCTTTTATGACAATGGCGGGTGCCGCCATGTTCATCTCTTATTATTATAAGACACAAAAGGGCGTTACCTGGTCACAAAATTTCCGGCATATAGCCCTGCGTTGTCTAAAGTTGTTTATATTTGGCACTGCCCTCCATTGCGTATATGCAGGAAGGTTAGTATGGGAGTTATGGAACGTGCTCACGCAGCTGTCTGTAACCACCCTGATCGCTTACCTCATTATACGCCGTTCCTTTGGTTTCCAGCTGGGCGTGAGCCTGTTGTTATTGCTGGCAACCGATTTAATGTACCGGTTTGTTTTATTGCCCGGCTTCGAAGAGCCCTTTACACAGGGACATAACTTCGGGGCTTTTATGGATACTGTGCTGATGGGAAAGATCAATCCCGACGGATGGGTGACCATTAACTTTATACCTACCGCTGCGCATACCATCTGGGGTGCATTGGCGGGGAAGTTACTGATCAGCGACCGGTCAAAGGCGCAGAAAATAAAGATCCTGCTGATAGCAGGGGTGATTGGGCTCGTTACCGGCTTCGGGTTGGACCTGGCAGGTATTACCCCCATTATTAAACGGATTGCCACCACGTCTTTTACGCTGGCTTCCGGGGGATGGGTAATGCTGGTAATGGCCCTGCTGTACTGGCTCATAGATGTAAAACAAAATGTGCGCTACGCCTGGATAGCCACCGTAGTAGGTATGAACGCCATTTTTATTTACCTCTTCTTTGAAACAGTGGGAGGCCAATGGGTGAATCCAACCACCGGCATCTTTATAAAAGGATTTACCGCCCTGGCGGGAATCCCTGAAAGCATCCGGGACATCTTATCCGCCTTTGCCGTATTGGCACTGGAATGGGGTTTGTGCTACTGGTTATATAAAAAGAAGATTTTCTTCAAATTATAAGCTATCTACTGAAACCCCCATGAAAAAAAAGCTCCGGTATCATTTACCGGGGCTTTTAATTTTTTTACCGGGGGCGTATATTTTTCCAATTTTATTATTTACCTTGATTCCGGTTTAATAATCAATTCGCCAAAATCTTTAGTATCAAAGCGTGAACAATGGAAGAAGTAAATCTCTTCCGATATCATTTGTCAAAATCACTGTAATACACCTGTCACCTGGCAGTGTTGCAGGCATGTTATGTGTTTAAGCTACCTGTAATGAATAATTACCAATAAGGTTCCGGTTACATGAGTCATTCATCAGACATAGTATTGGTGCAGCGTTTAAAAGAAGGCGATGCTTCTGCATATGATGCTTTATTTCTGAAGTATCACAAGCTGCTTTGCCTGAATGCTTATTGGTTCCTGCGGAATGAAGCCGAAGCAAATGATCTTGTACAAACTTTCTTCCTCGATATATGGGACAAAAAGTTATACCTTCATTTTACCGGCGATATCAAAGGATACCTGCATCAGGCCATCAAAAACCGCTGCCTGACGCATCTTAAAAAACAGAAAACAGAACTGGAAAATAAGGTGGCCTTCACACAGTTGCAGGATGATTCCTGTGTTACCAGCACGGAGGCTTCACCGGATTATTATAAACAGGTGCTCACTGCCATTAATGATATGGCGGTACAAAAAAGATCGGCTATACAAATGGTGTATATCCAGGGAAAGCGTTACCAGGAAGCGGCGGATGAAATGGGGATCAGTATCAATTCTTTCAAAACCCACCTGAAAAGAGGATTGAAAGTATTACGTCATGCAATTACTAATAAAGGGTATTAGCCCCTGATTTGTTAACAATGGAGCAGGTACAGGAAAAAATATTTGAATTATATCTACAACATCTGTCGGGGTCACTTTCTGCAGAAGAGGAGCGGTATGTGCAGGAAATGCTGCAACAGGATACTCATTTTAAAGCGCAGTGGGAACAGCTTGAACAGGAAAGTATTACCCTTCGTACAGACAGGTACCTTGAGCAGATAGATTCAGCCGCCGCGCTCCGGCAGATCAGGGAAGAAAGGACCGCACACCGCCCTGCTATCCACCTTAAAAAGTGGATGGCCGCTGCTGCTGTATTATTACTGGCAGGCAGCGGTGCCTGGTATTTCTTTGCCCGTACCACCCCGGTAACATCTCCCACAATAGCCATGCAGCAGCAAAAGCAACCGGTACGCCTGTTGCTGAGTAACGGTGAAAAAGTGGAGCTGAGTAAAGACAGCGGCGCCAGAACCATTGCCCTCAATAATGCCACATTGAGTACCAGTAATGGTACGCTCCAATATACTTCTGCCGATACTATATTGAATACATTGGATGTACCTGCCGGGGAAAGTTATAAGCTAACCCTGTCCGACGGTACGGAGGTATGGCTGAATGCCGCTACCAGGCTTCGTTTTCCTTTTCAATTTGGCCGTGCGCAAAGGGAAGTATATGTAGATGGGGAAGCATATTTTAAGGTGGCCGCCAACGCGGAAAAACCCTTCGTGGTACATACCGCATTGACCAGTGTACAGGTATTGGGAACAGCTTTTAATATTAATACCTACCAGGCCGGTACTGTAAAAACGGCCCTGGTGGAAGGCAGCGTGATCACCAAAGGAAAAATGAATGAGCGGCAAACGTTGCAACCTGGTATCCAGGCCGACTATGATGCCGGCAAAGGGTTTGTGACCAGTCACTTCGATGAAGAAGAAGTATTGTCATGGCGCAGCGGTGTTTATTATTATCACCGTATGCCGCTTGCTACGCTGATAGCTACCGCTTCCCGCTTTTACGGGATGCGCTTTGTATTGGATAAAAGCAAAGAAGCGGACCAGGTGGTTACAGGGCTGATGGACCGCAACCGGCTGGAAGATTTCCTCTCCGATCTTAAAACAACTGCACATATTGAATACCATTTGTCAGGTAATGAAATTACACTGAAATAAGATCTTCCTTCCCCTCAAAAAATATTTTTACTACTCCTTGTCACCCGTTTCCAGGAAAACGATGTAGTTGTGATGAAAGCATTTGTTACTGTCATTTGCTGTACCATCATTTTAACTTGTAAACAATTCCCGAATGAGAAAAAGTATACGCCACTGTAAGCTGGCTATGCGAAACGTTGTGCGCATGTTGGTGCTGTGTGCCCTTTTATGCACTTCATTTTCCGGTGTGAAGGCACAAACACCGGGGCCTTCGCTGCAATCTATCGTAACGGTTACCGGTAACGAGGTAACGCTCCTGCAGATCTTCCGGGCCATTAAGAAACAAACGGGTCTTACCCTTGTTTACAGCAACCAGTTGCTGAACGACGGCGAGAAAATGTCGCTCAACTTCCGCCAGGCAAAGCTGGAGGAGGTACTGACTTTTATCTTCAAAGATAAAAACATCAGCTATGTACTGCAGCGCAACCGGATTGTGCTCGACAAAAAAGCAGCTGCGCCGGAAAACACCGCAACACCGGTGGCTGCAAAGCAGGAAGAATGGCTGGTTCGCGGGCAGGTAATGGATGTGGATGGAAATCCCCTGCCCGGCGCTACTATTACCGTAAAAGACAGTAAAAAGGGAACCGTTACAGATGTGATGGGCGTATTTTCCATTGCCGCCAGTAAGGATGATATCCTTAAAGTAGCTATGATGGGTATGAACCCTGAAGAAGTAAAGGTAGTGAACCAGAAAACGCTGAAGGTGAGTCTTACTGCAAAGGTGGACAAGCTGAATGAAGTAGTGGTAGTGGGTTTTGGCAGCCAGAAAAAAGTAACTGTAACCGGCGCCGTATCTACCGTAAACATGGCCGATATGCAAACGCCGGTGCGTTCCTTAACCAATGCCCTGGTGGGAAAGGTAGCTGGTGTAATTTCCATGCAGAGCGGTGGCGGTGAACCGGGGTATGACAATCCCAACTTCACCATCCGTGGGATTGGTACTTTTAAAGGAAGCGTTTCCCCACTTATTATTGTTGATGGTGTGCAAAGGGAAGATGTAAACAGTACCTATGGCGGCGCCTTCAATAACATTGACCCGGAAGACATCCAGAGCATTTCCCTGCTGAAAGATGCTTCCGCTACAGCGGTGTATGGCGCCAAAGGAGCCAACGGCGTATTGATCATCACTACCCGCAGGGGAGTTGCCGGTAAACCCAAAGTGTCCGCCAAAGCAGAAACAGGCTTCAGCGGCCTTACTAAAATGCCCAAAATGCTGGACGGCGTGAACTACATGAAACTGTACAATGAGGCCCGCACAAATGCCGGTGAAGAACCGGTATACTCCGATGAACTGATCCGAAAAACAGCCAGTGGGCTTGATCCTTATATTTACCCAAATGTAAACTGGATCAATACCATTTATAAAGACTGGGCTTCCATGACCAATGCCAACGTGAACGTAAGTGGTGGTGGAGAAGCCATGCGCTATTATGTATCTATGTCGTTTTACAACCAGGACGGGCAATACAATGTAAAAGACATCGGCTATAATCCCAATCTCAATTTCAAAAGATATGATTTCAGGAGCAACGTGGACCTGAAT
Source organism: Chitinophaga sp. (assembly GCA_039593235.1). Classification (GTDB taxonomy): domain Bacteria; phylum Bacteroidota; class Bacteroidia; order Chitinophagales; family Chitinophagaceae; genus Chitinophaga. Next base: position 17,140 of record JBCNPS010000036.1, read on the forward strand.
GTCACCAAAACAACCTTACTTTCCCTCAACCTGGCTTCCATGCTGGTGAATACCCGCTATCCGGGCAATTCTGCAGGAGCCATCTGGTATTCTACCTATGCTACTAATCCTATATCCTTCCCCGTATCTTACCCGGACGGTAAATGGGCCGGGCCTGTAAATAACGGAGGCTCCAATCCGTTTAACCTCGTACAAAATTCCGGCTATTCCACAGAGTTCAGACCTTCCATCCAATCCGTGTTATCCCTTAATCAGAAACTGGATGTAATTACTGAAGGACTGAGTGCGAATGCCCGCTTTTCTTTTGATACCTACAGCGAGTTTGACAACAGCAGGAAGGGAGTGAACGACCTGTTCTATGCACCGGGCAGGGATGAAAACGGTAACCTGGTATACAATCAAACCAGGATCGGAAACACTTATCTTGGTTATGAAGCTTCCTCTACTGGTGAACGCATGATGTACCTGGAAGGTAACCTCACTTATGATCATAATTTTGGTAAACATAATTTCGGCGGGTTGCTGGTGGGTAGTATCCGTAACCGGCTTAGAGGTGTTGCGCCTAATTTAAAAACAGCCATTCCTTACCGTAATCAAAGTGTTGCTGCAAGGGTTACTTATTCATATATGGATAAATACCTGGCAGAAATAAATATGGGCGCTACCGGCTCTGAAAATTTTGAACAAGGTAAAAGATGGGGCTATTTCCCTGCGGGCTCTGTGGGATGGGTCATCTCAAAAGAAAACTTCTTCCTGCCATATACAAAAGTGATCAGCCTTTTGAAGATCCGTGGATCCTATGGTATGACAGGAAATGACCAGATTGATGGGGACCGATTTGGCTATCTCACCTATTATAACGGCGCCGGTGGCGTGTCTTTCGGTAGCTCAGGTACGCCTTCCTATACTGGTGGCATCAATGCTGATGTGATCGGCACACAAAACCTTACCTGGGAAAAATCAGCAAAAACGGATATTGGTCTTGAAGTAGGAATCTTAAATAAGCTGAATATCATTGTAGATGGATTCCAGGACAAGAGAAGTGCCATTCTTGTTGCCCGCCAATCTATATCACCGATCGCGGGGTATGGTGGCAGCAGTATTTTTGGCAACATAGGTGAAATGGTGAATAAGGGAGTAGATGGAAGCGTGGAGTATACTGATCACATCGGGAAAAATATCTCTCTTCGTATATTCGGTAACGTTACCTATGCGAAAAATAAGATCATTTACGCAGATAACCCCATTGCACTTTATGCCTATGCCCAACAGGAAGGGCATAAATTCGGTGAGTTCAAAGGCTACCAAAGCCTCGGCCTTTTCACCAGCCAGGATGATGTGGAGAAAAGTCCGCAGCAGTTCAGGGTGGTGCATCCGGGCGATGTGAAATACGCTGATCTGAATAATGATGGCAAAGTAGATGGAAATGATCAAACTTACCTGGGCAAATCCAGTTTCCCTACCTGGTCGTACGGTTACGGTTTTAATATCGGCTATAAAAAATTTGAGCTCTCCGCTGTTTTTGCCGGCGTAGCCGATGTTGGCATTATGGCTAATGGCATAGGTGTGATGGGCAATGGCGCCGGTGCAGATGGGGTAGGCGTAGTACCTTTTGCAGGTATGGGTCAATATACCGCCAGTGTAATAGAAGATATGATGAACCGCTGGACAACAGAAAACCCCAGCCAGAATGTGCATTACCCTCGACTTACCGTTGCCAACACCAACGATAATAACTATTTAAACAGCAGCTGGTGGATACGCGACGGCAGCTTTATGCGGCTGAAACAGGCTACGTTCAGTTACTCTTTTATTACACCGGACATGAAGCGCAAGGGGATTAGCAGCCTCCAGGTATATACCACGGCTACCAACATGCTTACGTTCACGAAGTTTAAATTATGGGATCCGGAACTGGGTATTTACGCATCAAGGTATCCTTTCCCGAAAACCGTTACCCTGGGTGTAAGAGCGCAGTTTTAATCAATGACCAAAAAGATCATCGTTATGACCAGATATAAATACCTGTTACTTTTTTTCGCCGGTATCACTGCTATTACGCTGGTGTCCTGCAGCAAGTACCTGGATAAAAAGCCGGACAATCTTCTTACAGAAGAACAGATCTGGCAAACCAGGGCCAACGCAGAAGCCTATTTGAGCAATATTTACAGCGCCCGCCAGGCAGGCGGCGACTATGCTGGTATCGGCGCGGCAGATGAATTATCTGTTTCCATTCCCGGCACTACCGTAAGGTATATGGTGGGCGGCAACTGGAGCGCCTCCGATTGGTACTTCTACAACTGGGGCGGATATTATACGGCTATCCGGAAATCTTTCATCTTTGAACAAAACATTGATAAAGTGCCGGCCGATCAACTGAGTAATGAATTGAAGGCGCAATACAAGGCAGAAAATCTTTTTCTCCGTGGTTACTTTTACTGGATGCTGTTAAGGCAATACGGCCCGTTTGTAAAACTTACCAACACCGTGAGCCAGGATGAAGACATGAATAAGTATCCCAGGGCGCCTTTCGATACCTGCGTGAAATTTATTAACGATATGATGGATGGCGCCGCTGCCGGTCTCCCTTTTGTATGGAGCTCCTCCGGCAACAACGGTCGCGCTACACGTGGTGCATGTCTTGCTGTAAAAGCAAAAGTAGCACAGTGGGCAGCCAGCCCATTATGGAATGGCAACCCTGCCCTGGCATCGTTCAGAAACCAGGATGGTACGGCACTAGCGCCTTCCGGCTATGATGTGAATAAGTGGCGCATTGCTGCGCAGGCGGCCAAAGCGATTATTGATTCCAACAAGTATAAACTGTTTACTAATCTCGATAATGGTGGCACCAGCTTCGATCCGTTCCTTTCTGTACGCGATCTGTTCCTTACTTCCTGGAACGATGAAATTATTCTCGCTTCCATGAACTGGCAGCGCTGGGGATACACCATCTGTTCTTCTCCCGGCCCTGCAGGATATAATTTGTATAACGCCACACAGAATGTAGTGGATGCGTTTTATATGAACAACGGTAAAACCATTACCGATCCGGCTTCCGGTTACGTGGAAACTGGTTTCGCTACAAAGGATGGCGACCACTACTGGGAAAACAGGGAAGGCGACTGGAACATGTATGCCAAACGGGAACCCCGGTTTTATGCCTACATCGCTTACAACCGTCGCCCCGTAGTAGCAGCAGTATCTGTAGATGATAAGAACTATTTTTCTTCTGATAAAAACAGGGATGGCACTGGCAGGCAGGAATTTTATTACAGCGGTAAATCAGGAATGCTGGGAATGGGTAGTAATATTATTACCGGCTACCTTCCTTCCAAATTACTGAGCCCGAATGATAACCTCCGCAGTATGGCGACCGATGCATACCGCTCTCCGTATATCCTTATCCGTTACTCAGAAATTTTACTGGATTATGTGGAAGCATTGAATGAGTATGATCCGACCAATACCGATATCGTGAAATACCTTAACATGGTAAGAACACGTGCCGGCCTGCCTGGTATTGAAACCGTATACCCCGGTGCAGTAGGTAACCAGGAAGAAATGCGGAAGTACATCCTGCGGGAAAGACAGGTGGAGTTTTGCTTTGAAGGCGACAGGTATTACACGCTTATCCGCCGGTTATTGATGAGCAAACCGGAAAACCAGGCGATCTATGGCATGAATGTAAATGCGAAAGACAACGACCAGGGATTTTCTTTCACCGGTTTTTATACACGCACCCTGTTCCAGAAAAGATACTGGGATAACAAAATGTACATGTTCCCCATCCAGCAACAGGACCTTGAAAGGGACCGCGCATTGGTGCAAAACCCGGGCTGGTGATTTCTTTACTTAATTCTTAATTAACTGCTATGATCAGGCCACTGAATTTATATATACTGAAAGGCTGTTTACTGATAGCTATTTTGTTGATCGGATGTTCAAAAGACAGCGATCTGAAACATGCAGACGGACAACCCGTATTGCTCAACGACTTTATTCCCGCCACCGGCGGAGCCACCACGGAGGTATTGATTACCGGCGATAATTTTTCCGCAGACACATCTGATATCAGTGTTACCATCAATGGTAAGCCCTGTGCTATCGTGAACGCCAATACGAAACAGATCATGGTGATAGTACCAAAGAAATGTGGTACAGGCAACCTGGTGGTGAAGGTGGGGAAAGACAGTGTAACCAGCAGCACGCCGTTCACCTACGTGTTTTCCAGAACCGTTACTACACTTGCAGGCAATGGCACCGCAGGTTTTGCTAACGGGAAAGGCGCTGATGCCCTGTTTAACTTCAACGGGCAGAGCTGGTACCGCATGATGGGAATTGCAGCCGATGATAACGGGAACGTATATGTGGCGGATCCGGGCAACGCCTGCATCCGCAAAATAGATAGCGTGGGTAATGCCTCTGTACTGGCTGGTAGCCCCGGTAATACCGGAGGCGATGATGGTAAGGGACCGGCCGCACGTTTCCAGATCCCATACGGCGTGGCGTTAGATGCACAAGGTAATGTGTACGCCGCTGATCCGGGTACCTGGAGCATCCGCAAAATTACGCCGGATGGCACTACTACCACGCTCGGTGGCACTGTACAGGAACCCTGGAATGTAGCGGTAGATAAAGCCTCCGGTAAAGTATACTATTGCAGCAATGGAGGAGGCAGCGTTTTTGAAATGAGCGCCAATGGCAGCAGCACCGCCATTGTAAACGGTATTGCCGGTCCGGGTGGAATGGATTTCGATAAGGCCGGTAACCTGTATGTATCCAGTAATACGGAGCATACCATTATCCGTTTTAAGGCTGGTACCTGGGAACCCACTGTAATAGCAGGATCCACCGGGGTTGCCGGGTATGTGAACGGAACCGGCGCTGCTGCAAGATTTGCCAATCCATGGGGATTGGCCATAGATGTTTCCGGCAATATTTATGTGGCCGGTAACGGCAGCTATGGCGCCAATGCCGATGAAAGCATCCGTGCCATTTCCGCCAATACCTGGAACGTGATCACCTACGCCGGTAGCAACGCCGCTGGTTTTGCTGATGGCATTGGCGCTGCTGCTTCATTTAATGCACCGATGGGCGTGGCGGCAGATAAAGAAGGTGTAGTATATGTGCTGGACAAAAATAATAACAGGGTAAGGAAAATAATTTCTGAATAAACCGACATGTAAACCCGCGGCAGCAGTGCCTTACTGCTGCCGTTTACTTTTTAAAAGATGTTAAACAGGAACATGTATCTATTACTATTCACTATACTGGCCGGCGCCTGTAGCAAAGGATCTACTACCGTTGCTCCCGTTGACGCCGCACAAACACATACGTACTACGTAGCGGAAAATGGGGATAACTCCGCTGCCGGCACTATCGGTAAACCAGTGCGCAGTATTAACATTGCGCTGGCCAAAGCCCTTCCCGGCGACACGGTAATGGTGCGGGCCGGTAGCTACCCGGAAAAGGTAGTATTTCCACGCTCAGGGCGGTTGGAAAAGCTGATCACCCTTAAGGCTTATCCCGGTGAGAAAGCTGTGATTGATGGTTCCGGAATGATTGTTACCGGCCGGGAAGCGCTGGTAACCATCAGTAATACCAGCTATGTGGTGCTGGAAGGATTTGATATCTGCAACTTAAAAAGTACTGCAGCAGGCGCCAATGTGAATGGGATCACAGCAGACGCGGGAGCCGGCAATGTCATCATCCGGAAAAATAAAATTTATAACATAGAACACAATGTAGATCCCTCGCAGGGCCGCAGCGGTCATGGTATCGAAATTATCGGTAACACGGCTGATGTAATGAAGAACATCCTCGTGGAAGATAATATCATCCACGATACTAAAACAGGTTACAGTGAAAATCTGACGATCAATGGTTA
>JBCNPS010000360.1:0-7984 GCA_039593235.1 Chitinophaga sp.
AAATCCATACCCGCTTCGATCTCTCCCAAAAAATAAAATCAGTGTAATCAGCGAAATCATCTAAATCCTGGGGCAGACAAAACCCACTTCAATCTCCCCAAAAAATTAAAATCAGCGTAATCAGTATAATCATCTAAATCCTGAGTCAGACAAAATCCGCTTCGATCTTCCCCCAAAAAACAAACGATAGGAAAATCAGTCCAATCAGTATAATCAGCGTAATCCTGCACCAAGACAATTTACAAGCGCCGAAGGCGCCACCCCCCGCATTTATGGAATAATCCATCCCCTGCATCTTTAACAACGAAAGCGCTTTCAACCAATTTCGTTTAACCTAAACCGTTATATATGGCTGAAATAAACACCGCTCCGCAAGGGGGTAAAAGGGGCACCCGCAGCAATAAAAAATCTACACGTGTAGATATGACACCTATGGTAGACCTCGGGTTCCTGCTCATCACCTTTTTTATGCTTACCACCACAATGGCCAAGCCCAAAACAATGGATCTCATTATGCCCAAAGAGGAAGGAGATCCGATGTCGTTACCGGCAAAGAAAGCGCTGACAGTGATCCTGGGCCCCAACGACCGTATTGCCTGGTATGAAGGCATCGGCGACGATCCCGCTGTGCCGCCACAGGTACATTACAGCAGCTATGCCAACCGCAACGGTATCCGGGATGTGATCATTCAAAAGAAAGCCGCCGTGTACCAGGATTTCCATAAAAACGAACTGATGGTACTTATCAAGGCCGATAAAGCATCCAACTATAAGAATGTAGTGGATATAATGGATGAAATGCTCATCAATAAAGTAGACCGCTATGCGGTGGTAGATATCACCGATAAAGAAGCCGCCTACTTCAAATGAGCTATTTTTCCCTACCTTTATCGCTCCAAAACAATATATCAAATATGGCAACTACCCACTCTATCCCCTCAGTGGATCTTGCAGACTTCACTTCAGGAGATGCCGGACGAAAAGCGGCCTTTGTGCAGCAGTTAGGCAAAGCTTATGAAGAAGTTGGTTTTGTAGCGGTAAAGAATCATGGGATTCCTGATGAACTGATTGCAGACCTCTACAAATACGTACAGCAATTCTTCAAGCTCCCCGCCGATACCAAACACCGCTACGAAATCCCGGAACTGGCCGGGCAACGCGGTTACACGTCTTTCGGGAAAGAACATGCCAAAGGTTATGAAGCCCCGGATCTGAAGGAGTTTTTCCAGTTTGGCCAAACGGTGGAAGACAATGACCCCATTGGCTCGGAATACCCTGCTAATGTACAGGTGGAAGAAGTGCCGGAGTTTACGCCTACTTTCTTTAAAGCATACCGCGGGTTTGAAAAATCCGGTAAATACCTGTTACAGGCTATCGCACTGTTCCTGGGACTGGATGAAACCTATTTTGATGATAAGATCCATAATGGCAACTCTATCCTGAGAGCCATCCATTATCCGCCTATCACACAGGAACCCAAGTCGGCCATCCGTGCGGAGCAGCATGAAGATATCAACCTCATCACTTTGCTGGTGGGCGCTTCCGCTGATGGCCTGCAGATCCTGGATAAACAAAATAACTGGGTACCGGTTACCTCCCTGCCTGAACAGATCGTGGTAAATGTGGGCGACATGCTGCAGAGGTTAACCAATAACCGCTTAAAATCCACAACGCACCGGGTGGTGAATCCTCCCCGCGAAATGTGGAATACTTCCAGGTATTCGATCCCTTTTTTCCTGCATCCCAAATCCAATATGAAACTGGATTGCCTGGAAAGCTGCGTTACCGCCAACAACCCGCTGGCATATGAGCCCATCACAGCCGGCGAGTACCTGGATGAACGCTTACGTGAAATAGGCTTAAAAAAATAAGGCTGAACATAACAAAGTCCCGGTAAAATCTCTTTACCGGGACTTTGTAAATATCCTGCGTATAAGCAAGTTTCTTCTTTAATGGTTCTCCCTGATATGGTTATACTTTTAGATCCGAACATTTAACATGTTGGTGGGAAATTAACCTGTCTGACAAACTGATACAACGGACAAAAGGCCATATTCGTTATAATAAACACCGATATTACAAGTATTGTGCCTTTATTATTTGGGGAACTATCAATATTGGCAACACCGTTGTATTTTGTCCGGATATTTGATTACCTTATAACCTGTCCAATCGGCATACACTAAAATAAACTGTGCTTCTACGTCATATACCTTTTCTTAAAGCTGTGCTATTACATAGCATCACCGCCTACGGAGGCCCGCAGGGTCACCTGGCTATGATGATGAAAACATTTGTGCAGCAGCGGAAAGACGTAACGGAACAGGAGCTGATGGAATACAATGCTTTCTGCCAGCTGCTTCCCGGCGCTTCTTCTTCCCAAACCCTTACCTTAATAGGCTATAAGCGCGGGGGCGCGATACTGGCCGTTATTACCCTGCTGATATGGATCTCTCCGGCCTGTTTGATTATGGGCTCCCTGAGTTTCCTGTTGCAGTATTTCGGCAAAAATGCGCTCCATACCGATATCTTTAAGTACGTACAGCCGATGGCGGTAGGCTTCCTGGCTTACGGCGGCATCCGGGCTTTCCGGATCAGCATTACCAGTATGGCCACTTTTGTGATCATGGTGGTATCAATGTTCACCGCCTTTTACCTGAAATCGCCCTGGACTTTCCCGGCGCTGATCATACTGGGTGGCATTGTTTCCAACTTCAGTAACAAACGTATTCCCGGGGTAGCGGAAAAGCCCCGTAAAATCCAGTGGGGAAACATCTGGTTATTTGTGTCGTTGTTCATCCTGGCGGGGTTCCTGTCGGAGGTAGCCCGTACGCATGAATGGATCACCAGGCGCCCGTTCAACCTCTTTGAAAACTTTTACCGTTTTGGCAGCCTGGTTTTCGGCGGCGGGGATATCCTGATTGCCATGATGCTGGAACAGTATGTAACCCGCGCCAAATCCCAATACCTTACGGCGGAGGAACTGCTTACCGGGGCCGGTATTATGCGCGCGCTTCCGGGCCCTACGTTTTCCATATCGGCTTATGTGGGAGGTATGGCAATGCGTAACCTGGGTATGGGTTACCAATTCCTGGGCTGTATGATAGCCCCCATCGCCATTTTTCTGCCCAGCCTGCTGCTGGTATTGTTTTTCTTCCCTATCTGGAATAACCTGAAAAGGTACGTGGTGATATACCGCGCCCTGGAAGGGATTAACGCGGTGGTGGTGGGGATTATGTGGGCAGCCACCTTTATTCTCTTCTTTGTGATACCTGTTAACTGGTATAACCTGCTGATCATGGCCAGTACGCTGGCATTGCTTTGCCTTACCAGGGTACCGTCGCCCTTTATCGTACTGGCGTGCCTGTTATTGGGTTGGCTGTTATGATGCACTGATATTGTATTCCTTAATTTTATTGTAAAGGGTAGTGAGGCCAATACCCATTAATTCTGCGGCCCGGGTTTTATTACCTTTGGCATGGGCCAGCACACGGATAATATGTACTTTTTCCATATCCGCCAGTTTAAGGGAAGATGCCTCTTCCCCGGTACCCTGCTGGAAATCGAACGGCAGCACGGGGGTATCCAGTATATCCGTGTCCGTTAGGATAGCGGCTCTTTCGATCACATTACGCAATTCCCGGATATTTCCCTTCCAGCTATGCTGCTGCAACGCCTGCAGGAAAGCGGGCGTCATCCCGCTGATGCGTTTGTTCATTTTAGGAGCAATCTGTTGCAGGAACCAACCGGCCAACAGCGGAATGTCTTTCCGGCGTTCATTCAGTGAAGGCAGGGAAATCTGAAAGGCGGATAACCGGTAGTAGAGATCGGACCGGAAGTGACCTGTGGCGATTTCCTGCTCCAGTTGCCGGTTGGTGGCGGCAATGATGCGTACATCCGTTTTGGTAGGCCGGGTTTCCCCTACTTTATAGAACTCCTGCGTTTCCAGTACACGGAGCATTTTTGCCTGCAGCTCTATGGCCATCTCCCCTATTTCATCCAGGAAGATAGTTCCCCCGCGGGCTTCTTCAAAAAAACCTTTTTTATCTTTTACAGCGCCGGTAAATGCACCGGCTACATGCCCGAACAATTCACTTTCGAGGATCTCCTTGCCAAAGGCGCTGCAGTTAACCGCTACAAAGGGTTGCTGCCGCCGCTGGCTCCCCTGGTGGATGGCTTGTGCAAATACTTCCTTTCCGGCGCCGGTTTCACCCAGCAGCAACACCGTCATATCAGACGGGGCAACTTTCTCTGCCAATGCAATAGCCGCCTGTATTTCGGGTGATTCACCCAGGATGCTGCCAAAGTTATATTTACCGCCTATTTTCTTTTCCAGGTCGCGGATACGGAATTGCAGGTGTGCTTTGTCCATTGCCTTGCTCACCAGGGGAAGGATGCGGTTATTATCATCTCCTTTGGTGATATAATCAAAAGCCCCGTTTTTGATGGCCTGTACGCCATCAGCGATATTACCATATGCCGTGAGCACAATGGTTTCAATTTCCGGGTACCTGGTACGTATCTGGTGTACCAGTTCCACCCCGTTGCCATCCGGCAGTTTCACATCCGACAGGATCACCTGTATCTCTTCTTTCTCCAGGATCTTTAAGGCAGACCTTACATTGCCTGCTTCGTGAAGCGTATATCCTTCCAGGGCCAGCAGGCGGCTTAAAAGCTTACGCAGCTGGTCCTCATCATCAATTATTAAAATATGGCCTTTAGACATAGCCATGCAAAGATAATAGTTCCTATGGCTTCTGCGGTTTATCTGTTTTCTGGTTAGCCTTAAAAACAAAGCCGCCAAGCAAGGCTGCTACTACACCAACAAAAAGGTTTACAAACAATACATTCCCGAGGAAATAGATCCAGAAATTATCTTTCACTGTATCTTCCTCCACCAGCGTATGTGCAGGATTACCGCCTACCACCAGGTGAAAGATCATCAGGAAAACGGCATATATAATGGTTGCTATCAGCGTGGTACGCCATCCCATGGCAAAAGACGATGTTGTGGAGGTTTTGTCTTTATGTACCCGGTTATAGTGAATAATAGAGATGAGTACGCCAAGAAACATGATAAGATTACCAAAATATCCCATCCACAAATTGCCATACAATTTCGTTACGTAAAAGATTAGTGTAAAAACGATGCAAATTGCTCCAAGAATAAAACCATAGGCTGGTAGTGCTTTTGAAGATAAAGGCTTTTCCATAACATCAGTATTTAAATGAACAAAATGATCAGGCGTGCGCACTGCTCTCTATTTCACGGATCACCTTACGCAAGTCATTTTTAACACTTTTAATATCGTGCCATAAGTCGCCTACTTCGTTTAACCGTTCTAGTGAGTTATGAATATTAAAATCACTGATACGGAGTTTTTCATTCACTTCTTTCCATAAAAGCGGCATAGACACGGTGGCGCCGGGTTTGGGACGGGCTGAATAAGGAGACGCAACAGTCTGACCTTTGCTGTTCTGTAAAAAGTCGATGTATACTTTTTTATTCCGGGCGCTTTTTGCACGGACCACACTGGTGCTTCGCGGCAACTGTTCATTAACATGACGTGCAATATATTCCGCAAACAACCGGGTACTTTCATACGGGTGCTTAGCCGCCACGGGTACATAAATATGCAAACCGGTAGAACCGGAGGTTTTACAGAAAGAGGTAATATTGAAACCATCCAGCATATCCCTGATATGTAACGCAGCCTCTACCACGTACTTAAAATCAATATTTTCAGGGTCAAGGTCCAGGATCATAAAATCGGGCTTATCCAGGCTGTTCAGTCTCGATAGCCAGGGGTTTATTTCTATGCAGCCAAGGTTCACCATATAAGCCAGTGTGGCCTCGTTATTACACAACAGGTAATCTACGTCCTTGCCGGTAGAATCGGCACGCAGCGACACGCTTTTTATCCATGCGGGGGTTTGTTCCAGGTTAAGGTCTTTCTGGTAAAAAGCGGGGCCTTTGATCCCATTGGGAAAACGGTGCAGCGACTGGGGCCGGTCTTTCAGATGAGGCAAAATATACTTTGCCACCGACAGGTAGTAATCGATCAGTTGCCCTTTTGAGATCTGCTCATCCGGCCAGTATAGCTTAGTTTGATTGGTAAGCGGCACTTTCCTGCTGTTAAGCGTTAAGGTGCGTTCTTTTTCAATAACAGTAGCCATGGTTATCTTTTTTGCTGTTTCAGGATGTACATCTTTCGGCGATTTATCTTCCCGGAGGCCAAGGAAAATGGGTTGCCGCAGGTGTCCGTCGCCCGTCCATTCCTGGAATTTCACCTGGCATACCAGGCGGGGTTTTACCCATGTAACCGGCATGTTGGTGCCCACCTTTTCTGAAAAGGGCGAGGCGTTGCTGATAAGGGGCTGCAGCCTGTTATAGAGTACACCGATGGTGGCTTCATTTAATCCGCCGCCACAATGACCGATATACTTCAGCTGTTTGTTTTCATACATGCCAAGCACCAACGCGCCTATTTGCTTCCTGCTCCCCCGGGGCGCAGTATAACCGCATATCAGCGCCTCCTGTTCATTCACGATCTTTATTTTCAGCCACTCCATCCCTCTCCTTCCCTCTTCATATACACTATCTGCTTTTTTTGCGATAATGCCTTCCCATCCCTTTTGCCGGGCTTTTTCAAAAAAACTTTTTCCATTCTTTAAAACATGCGGAGAAAAACGGACCGTTTTATCGTTTAACTCAGCAACTACGTCTTTCAGCAGGCTTTTCCTTTCCAGCAGGCTCAGATGCTGCAGTTCATTCCCATCGAGGTGAAGCAGATCAAACACCGCATATGTTAATTTTCCTTTTCCTGTGGTCCGGAAATTCTGTAGCGTTTGAAAGTGGGATCTGCCTTTGTTATCAAGTACAATAATCTCTCCGTCCAGCACCACATTATGCGAAATTTTCTCCACGGCGGCCACTACCGCAGGATAATCATTGTTAAACGACTTCTCATTGCGGGAATAGAGTGTAACCTGATGGTTTTCCACGCTGGCAATGGCGCGGTAGCCATCCCACTTGGTTTCAAAAAGCCAGCCGGCATCATCAAACGGTTCATTCACCAGCGTAGTGAGCATGGGTTTATATACTTTCTTTACCGGCTGAACACTACGGGTTGTTTTCTTTTTTGCCTCAACTCCGGTTACGGCGGCTGATTTTTTTTTTGCCACCTTCGCGGCAGCTTTATTTTTTTCTCCCTGTGCTTTTACACGTTCCGGCGTATAGTCTTCACTGTTATATTCATTCACTGCATACTTATCTTTATGCTTGATCAGTAGCCAGGCATTTTCTTCACGGCCTTTCATCTTCACTATTGCAAATTCTCCTTTTAATTTCTTTCCCTTCATTACAATCTTAAGATCACCGGATTTTAGTTCCCGGAGGGCTTCTTTATCAAAACTTTTCCCATCGGGATTCATCAGTTCAAAGGTGCCTTTGTCCCAGATGTATACGGTGCCTGCACCGTAGTTACCGGCAGGGATGGTGCCTTCAAAATCTTTATAATCGTAGGGGTGATCTTCCACTTCCATGGCCAGCCGTTTATCCGCCGGGTTCATAGAGGGGCCTTTTGGTATGGCCCAGCTTTTCAGGACACCGTTTATTTCCAGCCTGAAATCGTAGTGCAGCCGGGAGGCGTGATGACGCTGTACCACGAAAATATGTTTACCCTCTACCGGCTTGCCGGTGAGAGGTTCGGTAGTTGCTTTGAAGTTGCGTTTCTTTTTGTATTCCGACAGGCTCATGATGCACGTTTTTTAGTAGCGGGTTTGCCACCAAGACTGGCCTTCAGCTGATCAAATAAATTATCGCTTTTAGTATGTACCACGCGCATTTTCTTCACTACAGGTTTCTTGCCGCCGGCTTTTGCCTTTATAATTTTGAGTAATTCCGCTTTGTATTCATCTTTATACTGGCTGATATCAAATTCGGTGGTGTATTGTTTTACCAGTTCTATGGCCATATCCAGTT
>JBCNPS010000361.1:0-7980 GCA_039593235.1 Chitinophaga sp.
GGTACCGAAGTGACCGCCACCAACGTGGCCACCGGTACCGTCCGCCGTGGCACCATCCGCGCCGACGGCAGCTACTCGCTGATGGGCCTGGACCCGGGTACCTAATTGCAGAAGCTTTCTAACAAACACAAAATAGTAGAGGATATCCTTATTTTCAGGGAACTGAGCAAACTGAAATCTACCTACGTAGATTCGTTACCGTTATTACTGAATAAACGCACTAACCGGATCCATACTTCCTATAACCAGGCAGTGGCAGTAACCGGCCGTTTAAGTTCCAATAACCCGAATCTCCAGAACATCCCGATCCGCACAGACCGGGGACGTGAGATCAGGAAAGCATTTATTCCCCGCAATGAAGAATTTGTGCTGCTCTCTGCGGACTATTCTCAAATTGAGTTGCGCATTATTGCCGCCATCAGTGAAGACAAAGAAATGATGGCCGCCTTTCAGCAGGGAATAGACATCCACGCTGCTACGGCTGCAAAGGTGTATAACGTTGCGCTGGAAGATGTTACTTCCGATATGCGGCGTAATGCAAAAAGTGTAAACTTCGGGATCATTTACGGTGTAAGCGCTTTTGGATTGTCTGAAAATCTTGGCATTCCCCGTAGTGAGGCAAAAATGCTGATCGATAACTATTTCGCGCAGTATCCGTCTATCAAAAAGTATATGGACGACCAGATAAAATTTGCATCTGAAAACGGGTATGTTCAAACCATACTGGGACGCAAACGCTGGTTAAAGGACATTAACTCTTCCAATGCAGTAGTTCGTGGCTTTGCGGAAAGGAATGCTATTAATATGCCCATCCAGGGCACTGCTGCAGATATGATAAAGCTGGCGATGATCGCTATACATAAAGCATTCAAGGAACAAAAGCTCAAGTCCCGCATGCTCCTGCAGGTACATGATGAATTGGTTTTTGATGCGCACCGTTCTGAACTGGATATTATTAAACCCCTTATATTAGATCTTATGCGTAACGCCTTACCACTGGCTGTTCCCGTTGAAGCGGAAATGGGCACCGGTAATAACTGGCTGGAGGCGCATTAAAATTCGGCTGTAGCAGGTAGCTTTTAGCAGGTAACAACTGATCCGGGAATTTTTCCCGTAGGGTGTTAAGTGCTAAAAGCTAATGAATTAAATGCAAAAAGCTGCTATTGTATTTCCCAAAACAGTTTACTAGTTTTCAAACATGATCCAAACACCTCGACTACAATTGTTGCCGTGCTCACTGGAGTATTTCGAATTGCTATTACAGGGCAACGATCATCTGGCCGACCTGCTTGGTATTTCTGTTCCGGAAGGTTGGACGGAGTACCCCGAAATGGTACTGGTAGCATATGATAAGTTACGCAACGACCCTGCCATGCTGGGCTGGTTCTTTTACCTGGTGATTCACCGCGCGGATAAGCGTTTAATTGGCGCCGGCGGCTTTAAAGGCAAGCCCAATGAAGATGGACTTGTGGAAATGGGCTATGAAATAGCCGCCGATTACCGGGAAAGAGGACTGGGAACAGAAATGGCGGAAGGTCTTATCCGTTTTGCATTCGGGCACTCTTACGTTCACCGGGTAATTGCCCACACAGAAGAAGAATATAACGCCTCCGTTAAAATATTACAAAAAGCGGGGATGCGATTTGTAGGTACATTTAAAAATAAAGAAGGAGAAAATCTCTGGGAATGGGAGATCACCCGGAATCATTACCAGGAAAAATAACTGTAATTCACGTGAACAATCATTAAAAAGAAGCTGTAGCAAGCCCCGTTCATCCATCTTTTCGTCTGTCAAATACCCGCTTTCCCTTATTTTTGGTCCTTGTTTTTAAACCAATCATTGATATACTCATGAAGAAATGGATAATGTGTGCGGCCATGCTTTGCAGCGTTGGCGCCTATGCACAAAACAGTACCAACGTGGAGGGAAGCCGCTACCAGTTTACCGTTTTAAAGAACCTGGATGCAGGCGATGTGCAGAACCAGGGCCGTACCGGTACCTGCTGGTCCTTTTCCGGCCTCTCTTTCTTTGAATCAGAAATACTGCGTACCGGTAAAAATAAAGGACTGAACCTCAGCGAAATGTACGTGGTACGCAAAATGTATCCATTAAAAGCGGCCAACTATGTACGTATGCACGGGAAAGCCAACTTCGGCGAAGGCGGCGGCTTCCCCGACGACCTGCTGTGCCTCCGAGAATACGGCCTGGTGCCGCAAAGCGCATACGATGGCAACAAGGATAAAGTATACAACCACGCCGAAATGGAAAGTCTCCTGGAAGGTATGGTGAATAAAATAGGC
The DNA here is from genome assembly GCA_039593235.1 of Chitinophaga sp. Taxonomy (GTDB): domain Bacteria; phylum Bacteroidota; class Bacteroidia; order Chitinophagales; family Chitinophagaceae; genus Chitinophaga. Next base: position 2,302 of record JBCNPS010000361.1, read on the forward strand.
AATGCACAGGGTACCATCAACCCCGACTGGTCAAAAGCTTTCGATGGTGTACTCAATGCCTATATGGGCGATGCTCCAGAAAAATTCCAGTATAACGGTAAATCCTATACGCCGCAGTCCTTTGCAAAAGAGCTGGGCCTGAGCGCAGATGACTATGTACTGATTTCTTCCTTTACCCATCACCCCTACAATTCACAGTTTGTACTGGAAGTACCTGATAACTGGAATTGGGAAAAAGTATATAACGTAAACCTGAATGACTTTACCAACATCGCTGAAAATGCCATCATGAACGGTTACACCATTGCATGGGCGGCTGATGTAAGCGAAAAAGGATTTAATTTCAAAGAAGGACTGGCCATTATTCCGGAAAAAGACTGGGCTGATATGTCGGCCGAAGAAAGAAAAAATGCTTTCCTGGAACCAGGCAAAGAAAAAACCATTACCCCTGAAGTGCGCCAGAAAGCTTTCGATAACTTCGAAACACAGGATGATCATGGTATGCACATCGTAGGACTGGTGAAAGATCAGAATGGTAATAAATATTTCCGGGTGAAAAATTCCTGGGGTACCGACAATCCCGGCCAGGGATATTTCTACGCTTCTGAGCCTTACTTTGCATACAAAACCACCTGCTACATGGTAAACAAGAAAGCGTTACCGGCAGATATCGCAAAGAAACTGGGTATTAAATAATTTTTTTTAGAGAGATAGAAAAGAGGGGAGTATGTGAAAGCTGTTCCCCGGGAAGAAGAATTTTAGAGCCGGTCTTAATAAGGCCGGCTCTTTTTTTTTGGAGTCCCGTTGTCAACACTGCTGTATCGTTTTTGCCATCAGCACCGGCATAAAAAACGCATTACCGGAACGGCACCCGCATTGAAGAATGATGACCCCCTGTTCCAATCTGGGTGAACAGTGTTATTGAACATTTCTACCGCTTATTGAACCTGCTGCCGGTCATGCGTGGTAAAGGAGTTACCAAACATTATAGCTGCCGTACAGCGCCGCTTTTTTTATAACGGGTTGAGCACGGGATCAAAATTATGTATGATGTTATTGATCCCGCTAACCTCTGTTAAAAGTGCAGGGGCATTTTGGGGCGCCTACTGTTGATTACACTGATGTTATACCTGGTTGAAAGTCCCGGCATCCGACACGATTTACCCCTCTTTTTCACATTTATCTTTTTCAAAATATATTTGCTTCGATCAATTAATTATCGTTGACTTTGTCAATTATTATCTTCCTAAACAAATACAGTAAAAGAAATCAATGCTTCCCTTCCTGTTGCTGCGTATAAGAATAACTTCCTAAACGGAATTTAAGTGGCCCTCTGTTTATTTCTGCCAGGCCCATTCTTTTTTAGAAGAAAAGATCAGCGTTTCCCTTCCTGTTGCTGGGCATAGGAATAACTTCCTAAACGGAACTTAACCGGCAACCCTGTTTGTTTCTGCCAGGCCCATTCCTTTTTGCAGAAAAAACCAAAATGTTGCTGGTAATAAGCATCGGGCGCAACGCGGTAAACAGGAGCTATTACAGGTTCCCGAACAGGGAATGTATGAGGTAGTAAAATAACTGGTTTTAGCAGGAAGCCGGCCGGCCGGAATACAGAGGTGTCAGTTAAACCCAAACACAATGGCTTCACGGCCGTTAATGACAATGGTTTCACCATAACAGTTTGCGCCCCGGCCATCATACCGGGGAATAAGCAAAGTATCCCTATCCACCATCGTTTCTGCATATTATCAGGATATTTCTTCAAAACTTCCAATGCCTTCACGGATCAGTTCCGGTACCGCACCGGTACAATCCACTATAGTGGAAAATCCCATACCGCCGGGCCCTCCATCTATCACAATATCTACCTGCTTTCCAAATTTCTCGTAAATGATCTCCGGGTCGGTATATTCTTCCACATAATGCTCTATCGGCAATGTGGTGCTCATGATCGGGTTCCCCAGCTCTTTCACAATGGTGCGGCAAATATTATTATCAGGCACCCTGATACCTACGGTATCCTTTTTCGTTTTCAATAATTTAGGCACCTGCCGGCTGGCCGGTAAAATGAATGTATACGGACCCGGCAATGCTTTTTTCAACATACGGAAAACGGGCGTATCCACACTCTTCGCGTAGTCCGACAAATGACTCAGATCATAACAGATAAACGAAAACTGCGCTTTTTTCGGGTCTATCTGCTTAATTCTTGCAATACGCTCTATGGCCTTATGTTGCGTAATATCGCAACCTAAGCCATACACCGTATCAGTTGGGTAAATAATAATTCCTCCGTCTTTCAAACATTCAACGATCGTTTTTAAATGACGGGGATTCGGGTTATCCGGATGTACGTTTAACAGCATATATAAAGTTAACGATTGTGCGTCACTTTCAGGTTTTTAGCCTACCTTTCGTCCCGATTTTTCTAAACCTACGCGATGAACTTAAAAGGCATTGTTCCCAGAACGTGGAGGAGATTGAAGAGGGTAGTATTGGTTTTAATTGTTGCACAGTTTTTATACATCCTGCTGTTGAAATGGGTGAACCCGCCTATTACCATCACCGAAATCTCCAGCTGGTTCAGCCTTTGGGGAACAGATAAAAAACTACAGAAAACATGGGTGAGCTATGATGAAATATCCCAACACGCCAAACTGGCCGTAATAGCCAGCGAAGATCAGCTTTTTACAGACCATAACGGGTTCGACTTTAAGTCGATCGAAAAAGCAATGAAGCATAACCAGCAAAGCAAAAAAATAAAAGGGGCCAGCACTATCAGTCAGCAAGTGGCTAAAAACGTTTTCCTCTGGCAGGGCCGCAGCTGGTTCCGGAAGGGCCTGGAAGTATACTTTACTTTCATGATCGAAAAAATATGGGGCAAACAGCGCATCCTCGAAGTATACCTGAACGTGGCGGAAATGGGAGAGGGCGTATTTGGTGTGGAAGCGGCAGCGCAGGTAAATTATCAAAAAAATGCGGCCAGTCTTAACCGGGAAGAAGCCGCCATGATAGCCGCCTGTTTACCCAACCCAATTAAATATACCATTAATCCGCCTGCGCGGATCACTTCTTACCGGCAGCGGAAAATACTGGTACAAATGCGCAACCTTGCGCCCGATCCCGATATTATGGAACTGGTTACTGGCAGAAAATAATCAGGACCGGTTCAGCAACTGTTGCACAGCGGCTATTGCCAGCGCTTCGCGTTCTTCATAACTGCCGCTGATATCTTTCCATTCCACACCGGAATTTATAACGATATCCCGGTAAATATTATAAAAGTAATGCCGCATTTCCGGGTCCGGGTATTCCCTTTGCGGATCTTCTTCCCAGGGCAGGTCAATATAAGTAAGCAAGTACATATCACAATGCTCACGTGCTATCTGCTGTAAAATGCGCGGGTCGCAATGTCCGTATTTATGTTCGCTCCATACCTTGATCACGTAGAGATCCGTATCACAGATCAATACTTCATTAGCTTGCCGCGCCATCTGCTCTTCAAGCGCTACCTGCCCGGCCGCAATGTGCAGGAGGTCGGATTCTTCGTATGGGCGTTGGAGTTGGTTGATGTACTCACGTGCATATTCCGGCGTCCATACTGTATTAAAATGCGCCGCCAGCTTTTCACTGAGCGTACTCTTCCCGGTAGATTCCGGCCCTATAACAACTACTTTCTTCATGTATTTTCTCTTTGCAGCACTTCTTTTCTCCAGCTAAGATACCCGAATATGGCAATGGTAAACAAAAAGATGGTCAGCCCCGCGGTAAGGTACAGGTGCTTGTATAATAACAAGGGGATAGCTACCAGGTTGGAAATATTCAGCAATATCCAGTTCTCCAGCTTCCGCTTGGCCAGCAGCCACATACCGGCGCAGGCCGTGGCTGATACAAAGGCATCCATTATAGGTACATTGGAGTCTGAAAAATGGCTCAGCAGGAAATAGAAAATTCCCCAGCCAGCCAGTGCAATGGAAATGGCGGTGACCAGTTCTTTGCGGTTACTGCGCATCACCGGTGTAGCTGGTTGCGCCGGGCCTTTCTTTGCCCAATAAAGCCAGCCGTATACACTCATCACCAGGTAGTACGCATTTAGCGCAGCATCTGCATACAGCTTGAAATGTTCTCTCGACAGGAGATAGGTATAAATACCCGTGCTTACAATACCGGTAGGGTATACCAGTATGTTATTGTTTTTTTGAAAGATGACCGATAAGACAGCAAAAAAAACAGCTGTTGCTTCCAGCCAGGTCATCTGGTGAAGACCTTCTAATATGCCCTGGTATAAATCGTTCATAATGCGAATGTGGATCAATAATTCCGGATTATGGCAACCGGGATGCGATCTATACCGCATCCCGGAAAATTATTTTTTTTCTCCTATCAATGTGCCGGATACGTTCCAGAAGCTCTGGCTGCTGCCTTCCGGCTTCCCCTGTGGAATAGCCACCTGTATAGTATGCTGTCCCGGGGGTATATCCGGTAAGGAAATGAATACCGGGGATGTAAGCGTACCCGGGCACCAGTTTGAACGGCTCAGATCCGAGGAAGAAAGCCCGTTTCCAAAGTTGCCGGAAGCAGGATTCGACAAGCGGTAGGTGGCGCAATCTGTACGCCATGGAATAAAATGATACACCCGTTTTCCATCTACAAAAATTTCATTTTGCTTTGGATTAAACTCATCGCCGCCTCCCCAGCCACCATGGCCGGTAGTCAGGAATCTTAACTGAATATTTTTAACCCCTTCAGGAATGGTAACGCTCACTTTGAGGGAGTCTTTATCGAAGAGGGTGGCATACTCCTGTCCGGCCATTTCCATCAGGTTGGTGGTATTGAAAACGGGGTATATCCAATTGGCAGCCGGGCGGTTTTCATCTTCCGGATCACCCGGATAATACTTAAGGCTCAGGCTTACTTTATGACCACCTTTATCATAGTTGCCAATATATACGCCCAGCCATACATCGCCCTGCAAACGGCCATGCAGTTCAGTGATGTCCTGTTTATAGATAACCGAATCGGCCCAGGTATAACCGGCAATTTTTACCTGGTTATTAAACTGCCGTACCCCGAATGGCGTGAAGAAACGCAGTACTTCCAGTGCAGGCAAATAGTTATCCGTAGCTACCATTCCCTGGTATTGCTTGCCGTTTTTTGCGGTGAATAACGGCAACGCACCTACGCCCTTTTGAAGGCCGTCCAGGAAAGAGGTGGCTTTATCTGCCGGGATCATAAATACGGAACCGGTTCTGTCGTATGCATCGCCGTTGGAGTATTGGGTGAGTTCTGCAAAAAGCGTTTCCCCTTTTTTAGCTGCCGGTAAATTTATTTTTTTGAGGATAACCGTACCGCCGGCAAAATGATAGGTTTGATTGAGCTGTTCTCCCGGAGGATTGGGCGTATTATTACCCCAGCTGATCTGTTCCTGGTTAAAAACCGGCAGGGTGGTATACCGGCTGTCGATTACCTGCCGCATATACGCAGCATCATTTACGAGGGTACCTGTATTGGATGGCCAGGCCAGTGTAGTTTCCGGCACTTTGCCCCAGGTGATCTTTTTTGCCAGGGTTTCACTGTTGCCGTTACGCACTATTTTATGCACGCGATCCCATCTGCCGATGGTTGGGTCGTTCCGATGTCATGGCGGGGCCGCGATATAATGGGGGTTCTCCCCTGCCGAGG
>JBCNPS010000362.1:0-7977 GCA_039593235.1 Chitinophaga sp.
CCTTGCTGCAGGAAGAAAAAAGTAAAACAGCCGACACAATGCTTAAGCCCTGTTTAATGATGTTGTTCATTATATTTGTTTTTATAGTGAATAGGAGATTTTAACGGAGAAACTTCTGCCGGGATTCTGGATCCTGAAATTGTCGAATACATGGGTGTCAAAGATGTTCCTAGCCTGGAATCCCACGGCATACTTATTTTTAAAGGGATAGTAAGTGAATCCCAGTGTATGTACCTGCTGATCAGGTATTACATTGCGTGCATCGATCTTTGTTTTACCAAACAAGCCCAGGAAACCATCCGGCTCCACTGATTTCGGAATATAATCCACGTAATACTCACGCACAAAAGAGTAATACCAATACAACTGTATCTTATCTTCTTTAAAAAATATCTTATTAAACCTTGCATTCAAACCTGCATTCGCAAAGAAATAAGGGGTATTGCGCAACCTTGCTTTATCCTGCGCCGCATTACCGGGTTTTACCAGGCGGAGATCCTGATAGGTAAAATTACCGTTGGCTTCCAGCCATGGCAGCAGGTTATAGCCAGCATCCACATCCAGTCCTGCGCCCTTTACCTTATCTACATTCTGGCTCTGTGCATACATAAAGTTGATGGGCATAAGCAGGATCAGGTCTTTGGTATAGCGGTAAAAGGCATTTACTTCCGCCCTGTAACGGCCTGGCACAGCTACTTTATACCCGGCATTGATGTTAATACTTCTTTCAGGTTTCAGTTCAAAGTTGGAGAGTTTAAGATTACCGTCTCCAAACAGTTCATCCTGTTCCGGTAACCGCAGTGCGGTTTCAAATGATAACTGCACGGAGGAATACTGGTTAATGTTGTATTTAATACCATCCGCAATACCCCAGGCGGAATTGCTGTTCTTTGTTCTTACTTCATTTCCCTGGTAATCGGCGTCGCTGGCATCCGTGTTATAATGAAAGAACTTCCCGGCCAGGCTGTTCCGGAGTTTACCGTCGAAGAAAACTGATGATATACCTCCGGCAACAATTACCTTATTGTAGCGGGCCGGCACGCTAAGTACATCCTTATTATCTTTAAACCGGTATCCCAGCGGATCCTTGCCCTCCCTGCTGAAATTGTTAAACACCACATTCAGGTTAAAAGTATGCCTGTGGTTAAACCGGTAGCTGAAATTTGTTCTTGATGTAAAATATTTGAAGGTGATATCCGATAATGAGCCCCTGTCTGATATCTCGCCAACCTGGTTCGTGGAGGGCGTATAGTTGCCAAACCAGTCGTAGTGGCCGTGGGCGGTATCCACAGTGGTTGAATGCAGTGAATTATACACCAGGAACTGGCTTATATCCAGTTTATTATCAAACAGGCGCTTTTTATACTGAAGGGATGGGATAATGGAATACTGCTTACCTTTTGCAGCGCCATAGGCTTTATCCATGGTAGATCCGAACTGCAACTCCCGGTTGATGGAGAAGCCGGTAAGGGTAAAACGCAGTTCATCTGCCCATGTTCTTCCCGCAGTACCAATAAAGCCTTCTGCATAATAGTTGGAGAACTTGTTGTGGAACAATTTTACTTCGTAATCTTTCTTATTCCCTGTAGCAGTATCTACCTGCTGAACATCCACTTTATAATTATTATCCGCGTAATTATAGAAAGCGTTCACACCGGCAAATAATTTCCCTGAAGCATTTTTATAATAAGCATTTACTGAAGCGCGGTGCGTATTAAAGGAGCCAAATTCGTAGGAAGCATTTACAAAATTTCTGACATCGTGGGTGGTCACCATGTTCACTGCTCCACCGAGGGCATCGGCGCCAAGGTAGAAAGGCAATACGCCTTTATATACCTCTACACGGTCCAGCATATTGGTAGGCACCAGGGAAATGTCGAACCCGCTTCCCAGGTAATCCAGCGGTATACCGTCTTTAAAGTATCTTACAGAGCGGTTCTGGAAGCCATTCAGCATTAAGTTGGTTCTTGATCCCAGTCCGCCTGTTTGCCGGATACGTATACCCGCCGATCTGTTCATCAGTTCCACCAGTGTGGTTGGCTGCTCTTTATAGGCGGCCGTACTGATCGATTGATTTTTTATTTCCCCTCCGGGCTTGTATCCTCTTACTGCCACTTCATCCAGCGTTCTGGAGGTGGAATGCAGGGAGAAGTTCTGGGTTATGCCGGCATCGGGGCCTACCTCTATCTCCTGCTGCATTGGGCGGTATCCCATAGCAGCCACCATCAGCACATATTTTCCCGGTTTGACCTGCCGGATACTATAATTCCCGTTCTCGTCGGTTTCCGTTCCGTAAGTGGTATTTTTAAGGCCCACCATGATATAGGCCAGTGGCTTGCCATCATCAGACGTAATACGCCCCCTGATCACATTTTTTTGTGCCAGCAGCGTAGTGGAGAAAAGGATAAATAAGATACTTGCGTAAAATTTGAGTGACATTGGCGGATGAATATAATTCAACCCCAAAGTTGCTTGCTTCAGCGGGCACCTGGTTTACGAGATGCGGAATTTGATTGATCAGATCGGGAAATTGTACCGGGGCAACACCATATGGTTATCCTTCAACTACTTCATTGCCGCTTCAATTTTACTAATGCGTATATTTTGCGATTCAATAATCTCTTGTTGTTTTATCACGTAAAATTTCAGCTCCCCTACTTTCTGCAACAGTTTTTTGTTCAGCTCTCCCAGGTCCAGGTTATCATGTGCAATATCTGTTGCTGAACTAATTCAGTCCCCATACGTGTCATACGCCAGAATTTGTGCAATTATAGTTGCCGGATGCACATTTGAATGTGAAACATTTTTAGTACCTTCGATGCATCCATATAATTTATTGTCATATTGACATTAAAAATTAAAATGTCAAATTTTTACGCTTATGAAATACCTTTATTTATCAGGCCTGATACTGTTACTGGCAGCATGTTCCAAAGAATCAAACCGGCAGGAAATTAGCCCGCAAAAGGATCATCAGTCATTATCCTACAACCATGTTGCGGATGTTTTCAAGAAAAATCACTTTAATGATGACCTGTTAAAGTACAAGGATTCACTGAATGTGAATGCATTGCCGAATACCACCATTGAGGTAAAAAATGAAGCAGATCTGAAGCGCGTAGACTCACTTTTAGCCATACTGTCAAAAGCAGTATTAACAACGGCGCAGCTGGACGCGCAAATTAAACTGTTTGTTGATACCAGTTTAAGCAGATACAGAAATAGGCCACTGCAGAAAGTGAATGCTGCTTTTTCGGACAGAATCTATTACACGGACGTTCGTTGTGTATTAAGGATTCTTAATGACCCCTCCGGAGACGCTTATCCCGGTGTAATTGCAATGAATACGCACCTCGCCTATCGGCAAACAACACCGTATCTGTCATGGGAACCGCCTACCAGTATGATAAACAGGTATTATTATACCGGAATAATACCAGGAAGTGGTCAGCCAATGTATGATACCAACCTGACTGTCAATAACAATAACATAAGAATTTATTCTAGTCCTGTTTTAACCGGTGCAGGTGCAGCGCAGAAAGATTATTACTATCTTATTAAAGTAAAAGTAGAAAGTGGGCCTTTTAATTTTGATATTGGAACAGTGCTGAAAACATCAGCTTTATTCAACTTTGGATCTGCTGTTCCTACTTATACGGATGGGTCCATGTACATTAATTATCCGATGTAAAATTTCAACCGTTGCTTGCAATGCTTCCTATAACTACATAATACCTGTATCGTTGCTCCCGGGGGTATTATATTGCTGACTTCTGTGAGGCCAGAGCAACCTGAATGGGTTATGCCGGCTGCTTTACATACTTCATGGATGTTGTTTACATTTAACGGCATTCATGAAGTACCTGGTATACATATTGGTCTACATGAACATCAAGTACATATAGCATCTCCATATTATAGAGGCATTTTACAATGATCACCTGTCTCCCCTTATCCTATCTCCCTTAACAGGCGAATAATCTGTTTTTGTAACTCCGTTTACTTCCAGTTTATCGAAATAACACTTAACGCCGGTTGCCTTGTTTAAGTTTTCAATATTCTGAAGATGAAAATGCAAATGAGGTTCAGAAGAATTACCTGAATTACCGCATAGCCCAAGTGCCTGTCCCTGTTTTACCTGGTCGCCTTGTTTTACCTTTACGGAATGCTGTTTAAAATGCGCAAAGAAAACGTATTCTTTATTCTTCGTTTTCAGCAGCACCGCATTGCCCGGAACATAGATGGGGTTTAACTCCCCGGGGATATTATCCTTAACACCATCTACTGCCCAAACCACTTCTCCGTCACAAGGCGCTATAATTGGCTGCCCGAAGGCATAATAGTCTTCATTTGTTTTTCCATCCGTTTTGAAGCTTCGCCCTTCGGAGTTATTAATAACAATATCAAATGCGTTTTTCTGGAACCGGACATTAACATGATAGTTTAATTCTTTTGTATCGCCTCCCCAGAACACCGTCCATTCTCCTTTGAAAGGCAGGTGCATGGTGGTAATATTCCGCTGTAACACGGGCAGTGTATCCCGTTCATACGGGCGTGCATACAATCCTGTAATGGCATTGTTATTATCCGCAGCTATGCTGAGAGATATTATCCCTTTTTCAAATTCCGTTTTGTATACGGCAAATGCCGCCTGGTTTTCAAGGTATGTTCGCTTTACAATATGGCCATAGCCGTTTTTTAAATTAGTAAGAAAAGCGTTCGTTTTGTTTAAAGGCAAACTGATCTTAGCTTGCGGAGAAAATATGGAATAAATACTATCAAATTCACCGGCGTTATAATATTTCTCAAATTTTTCAGCCGTATACCTGCTTGCAGCATTTTCTGTTTGGGAGAAGGCTGTAGCAAAAGACAGGGACATTAGTGTTAGCAAAGCAAATTTCAGTTTCATATCAACATTTAAATCATTTGTTGTTGAAAACACCTAAAATATTACACGCCATTAAAAAACGGCAAGGATCTGTGTTTCTTTTTTATTGAACAGGAAATGATCCCCTGTTTTTTTGTGGAGTAATAACTTCGCCAGCGGCGAATAGGGAGACAGGAAAAATATGGTCTGCTCTTCTACCAATTGCCTGCCCAGTCCTGCTGCAATAAAAAAAGCCTGCTCCGTACACTGTACCAGCGCTCCCGTTTGCACCGTATTATAAATCATATCTGCTTTTACTTCCTGCAACCTTGCCAGCTCTTTTACATTCTCCGCTTGTTGCCGGGCATACATATCTTTCTCCAGGTGTCCCATGGCCCTGCCGGTTTCGTATTTGTCGCCAGCGGAGCTTTTGTCCTCGCTGTTGGCCGCTTCCTGTGCACTATCCCCGGCCGATTTTGCCATAGCAATGCGCCCTGCTATTAACTGCAGCCCCGTTTGTTTTAACCTGTTCTTAAAGGCGATCTTCTCCTGGCTTGTCATAAAATGCTATTTGAATAGCGGTTAAGTTAACAAAAAATACATCGCCCCGTAATTCTGTGCTATTCTTTCGCGCATCCGGGTTATTTCCGCGGTAAGGCCGGCGGTACTTTTGTTCTATCAAATTTATCAATACTCAAAAAAAATATCATGAGCAAGATCATTCTTATTACCGGCGCATCCAAAGGATTTGGAAAATTATGGGCGGAAGCCTTTTTGAAACAGGGCGATAAAGTAATTGCCACCGCAAGGGATACCAGTGCATTAAACGACCTCGTTGCGGCCTACGGGGATCACATTTTACCATTGAAACTGGATGTCAATAACCGGGAAGAAGTATTTGCCGCAATAGGCCAGGCCAGGCAACATTTCGGGCGTATTGATGCGCTGATCAATAATGCGGGCTACGGCCTCTTTGGTACTACAGAAGAAACTACGGAAGCACAGGCACGACTGCAAATGGAAACCAATTTCTTTGGCTTCCTCTGGGTAGTACAGGCTGTACTGCCGGTTTTCCGCCAGCAAAAAAGCGGGCATGTTATACAGGTATCCAGCTTCCTGGGCTTAACCACCCTGCCATTATTGGGGTTGTACAATGCTTCCAAATTTGCTGTAGAAGGGCTGATAGAAACTGTTGATTCCGAAGTGGCGCACCTGGGCATTAAAACCACTTTGATTGAACCCAACGGATACGCCACCGACTGGGCCGGCACATCGGCTACGCAAGCCACTGCCAACATTGAAGACTATGCCCCTGTTCGCGCCGCTTTTGCCAAAACAGGTGAAAACCCGGATATATGGGGCGTACCCGCGGCTACCGTGGAACCATTGCTGCAAGTTGTTCATAGCACCCATCCTCCTAAAAGGTTATTGTTCGGAAAAATTGCTTATCATTCCATGCAGCAGGTGTACACCCAACGGCTGAAAGACATTGAAGCCTGGAAAGAAGTGAGCATCGCCGCACACGGCCGCTAAAACAAACCACCCGTGGCGGCGCCAGCTTTGGTGCCGCTGCAGGGTGGTATGCTATATTTCGCTAATTTTGCATTGATGAAGCATTACAAAACACTCAGTGAGCTGAATAAGGATAACGGATGGCCCCCTCCCGAGCATCCGTTACTGACGATGACGGGCTGCCAGGGCGATTGTCCTTTGGGCGAAAGGGAGTTCACTACCGATTGTTATATCATTGCTTTCAAAAAGCTGAAGGCCGGCGTAGTCATGTACGGCCGTACGCCTTACGACAGCGCCAACGGATCCCTCATGTTCATGAAACCCAGGCAGATCATAGAAATGAAAGGACTCCAGTTTGAAGAAGCAGGCTTTATGATCATGATCCATGAAGATTATCTCAACGGGCATGAACTTTTCCATACCATTGGGAGGTACGGCTACTTCGATTATGAAGTAAATGAAGCGTTGCACCTTTCCCCGCGTGAAGAAGAAGTTATCTGGGAGCTGCACGATAAAATAAAGGCGGAATACACCAATAACCCGGATGAATACAGCCGGGAAATTATACTGGGTCATATCGCCTCCATCCTTATGTATTCCCAACGGTTTTATAAACGGCAGTTCATTAACCGTACATCGCTTTCGGGTAAAACAGTAACAAAATTCAACCAGGTATTACAGCAATATATCAGCAATGGCGGGCTGCAGAAAGATGGGCTTCCATCAGTCAATTATATGGCAGAACAACTATTTATTTCTCCGCGTTACCTCAGCGACCTGCTCAAACAGGAAACCGGGAAAACAGCATTGGAGTTAATTCATCTTTCCCTGATCTCTGAAGCAAAACACCTGTTAAAAACGGTAGATCAGGGCGTTGCCGAAATTGCCTATTTACTGGGTTTTGAAAATTCATCTTACTTTACCCGGCTATTTAAAAAACAAACGGGCATGAAGCCACTGGAGTTCAGGAAAAGTACCCAATTGAATAAAAACTAAAACAGGTGTTGGCTCCGTATCCTGCTTAATGTTTCCTGGGTAATGCCCAGGTAGGAGGCAATCATGCCAAGCGGCGCCCGCTGTAAAATATCTGGTTGATGATCCAAGAGCTTTTTATACCGTTCGGCAGCTGTTGAAAAATGTAATTCATCAAAACGTTCCTGCAACAATACCAACCCATGTACGGTATTCATCCTGGCAAATCTTTCTATTTCATGATACTGGCTGCAAAGCATTTCCAGGTCCTTATAATCCAGCACCCACAAACCGGCATCTTCCAACACTTCAATACCGCGCCTGTCGGGTTGCTGCGAAGTAAATGAAACAATGGAACAGGCAATGGTATTTTCCGGGCTGAACCAGTCTGTTATATCTTTTCCGTCTTTATAATAAAATGTTCTTGTTAATCCTTTTTCAACACCGTTGTTGATACAGGCGTGGCACATGCTGCTAAAGGCGGAGGGTTTGTATCGGGTGACAGCTACTCCATGATTGAGCTAAACGCCGGTAAGTATGCACTAGCTATTAGCGATGGTATGGGGAATGGAGAGCGTGCCCACTATGAAAGCAGCGAAACGCTTCAGCTGTTAAAACAAATTTTA
>JBCNPS010000363.1:0-7937 GCA_039593235.1 Chitinophaga sp.
ACTATCGAAGGGGTTCCTTCTTCCTCTTCCTCATCTTCCATAAAATACCATTGCTGCACACTCTTTTTGTCGGCCTCAAATTCCAGGTTCTTACCCACAATACTGCCTTCCCATAAAGAAAATTCAGAACCCGGTTCGGTCGACATTTCTGCTACCTCGCCTGTCCATAACTGGATGGTAGCGGGATTGGTGAGTGCAGCATACACTTCCTCCGGCGGCGCCGCGAGTATAAAATGTTTTTTGTAATCTTTCATGCTTTCAAAGCTACTGAATTGACGAATTATTATTTACTTTCCTGTAAAATTTGATCATATGCAATTAACCAAACTGATCCCGAATATCTTTTATTCGGATATGAATGTGGGCTTGCAACTATTTGTGGATACGTTGGGTTTTTCGATGGCTTACCGGGATGATAATGCAGAACAGCCATTTTGTATTATCAAAAGGGATACGTTGGTGATCCACCTGGTGGAAAGTCATGAATGGGCGATCAAAGACAGGCCCCAGATTCGGCTGGAAACAGATGATATAACAGCGGCATATGCCCTGGTGAAAGGAAGTCATCCTGAGCTATTGCATCCCAATTTATCCGAAATAAAACTGCAACCCTGGGGGGCGCTTGAATTTGCACTGAGAGATGCCGAAGATGTTTGTGTAATTCTTCAACAGCCTTCCTGATTGTTCGTTTCCGGCCGTTTATTGTCCATTTCCGGACAAAAAAAGTCATGTGTGCTCCCTGAAACCCTTTGTGGATAAGGGCATGCAACTATGGCGGTTTTCTTGTGTCTTTAGGGTGTCCAACAAATCCGCCTTGCCATGATCAGGAATTATCTGAAAATCGCTTTTAGAAACCTGTTGAAAAACAGGGGCACCTCCTTTATCAACATCTTTGGTTTATCTGCCGGTATGGCGGTGACCATGCTCATCGGGTTATGGATATGGAATGAATTGTCGTACGATAAATACCACGCCAATTACGACCGTATTGCGGCAGTGTGGCAACGGATGACAAAGGGCGACGAAGGAGGGGCTTTTAACTCATTGCCCATTCCCCTGGCAGCCCATTTACGTAACACTTATCCCGGGGATTTTAAGCAGGTGGTAATGGCGGCAGATGGTATCCATACCATTGCAGCAGGCGACAGGAAATTTACCCGGCGTGGTGTTTTTGTGGAATCCGGCGGCCCCGAAATGTATACCCTCAAAATGCTGAAAGGCACGCGCAATGGCCTGAAAGAACCTGCTTCCGTATTATTGTCAGCCAGCCTGGCCACCGCTTTGTTCGGCGACAAAGACCCGATGGACCAGCTGGTGAAGATGGATAATAACCGTCACCTTGTGCTGAAAGTAACCGGCGTATATGAAGACCTCCCCGAAAATACCTCCATCAGTGGTACCGATTATATTGCGCCATGGGCGTTGTTCATTAACAACTGGACCTGGATTGGCGATATGAAAGACAAATGGGATTTTAATGCCGTGAAGCTGGATGTGCAGATAGCTGATAATGCCGACATGGATAAGGTATCCGCCAAAATAAGCAATGCGCTGGCGCCACATATTACCCTGGACCCGGGTGTGAAAGAAGAACTTTTCCTGCACCCCATGAGCAAATGGCATTTGTATTCCTCTTTTGAAAATGGCGTCAATACCGGCGGACAAATACGTTATGTAAAACTGTTTGGTATCATCGGGCTGTTTGTATTGATACTGGCCTGCATCAACTTTATGAACCTCAGTACCGCCCGGTCGGAGAAGCGGGCAAAGGAAGTGGGCATCCGTAAGGCTATTGGGTCCATGCGCCGGCAGCTGATCTGGCAGTTCCTGAGTGAATCAGTACTGGTAGCATGCTTTTCTTTTGTATTATCGATATTGATCGTATTAATAGTGTTGCCCTGGTTTAACCAGGTGGCCAATAAGCATATTGGTATTCTATGGGGAAGCCCGGTATTCTGGTGCGCCGGTATCGGATTCAGCTTGCTTACAGGTTTGCTGGCCGGCAGTTATCCCGCACTTTACCTGTCGTCCTTTCAGCCGTTAAAAGTATTAAAAGGCACTTTCAGGGCCGGCCGCTTTGCAGCGCTGCCACGTAAAGCCCTCATTGTGATACAGTTTACGGTGTCAATTATTTTGATCATCGGCACCATTGTTATTTACCGGCAGATCCAGTATGCGAAGAACCGTCCCGTAGGATATACCCGTAACGGGCTGCTTTCCATACAGATGACCACCCCGGAAATTTACAGGAATTATAACGTGATAAAAACGGAACTGATAGCCTCAGGTATGGTGAG
Organism: Chitinophaga sp.; assembly: GCA_039593235.1. Classification (GTDB taxonomy): domain Bacteria; phylum Bacteroidota; class Bacteroidia; order Chitinophagales; family Chitinophagaceae; genus Chitinophaga. The sequence continues at coordinate 2,298 of JBCNPS010000363.1, forward strand.
TGCAGTAGCTGAGTCGCAGGGTCCACTCACCGACATATGGGCAAGCGCCGGCGATTATAAATGGAGAGGGCAGCGGCCCGACCAGATGGGTGGCTTTAATGTGATCGGCGGCAGAATGGGTTATGGTAAAACGGTGGACTGGCAGTTTATTGCAGGCCGCGATTTTTCTGAAGAATTTGCCACAGATTCCATGGGGCTGATCCTGAATGAAGCTGCTGCAAAATATATGGGATTTGAAAATCCTGTAGGAGAAATCATCCGTAAAGACAGCCTTGAGTATCATGTACTTGGTGTAGTGCATAATATGATCATGGCTTCTCCTTACGAGAAAGTGCAACCTGCTCTTTATTACCTGCTAAAGGAACCCGGCAATTTTGTGAATGTCCGTGTCAACCCGGAAGTGAGCACCGGCAAAGCAATGGCTGCTATACAAAACATCATGCAGAAATATAATCCTGCTGCACCGTTTGAATACAAGTTTGCCGATGAAGAATATGCGAAGAAGTTCAGTGAGGAAGAACGTATTGGACAGCTGTCTACCTTCTTTGCCCTACTGGCTATCCTTATCAGCTGCCTGGGCTTGTTTGGCCTGGCTTCCTATCTTGCGGAGCAACGTACCAAAGAAATAGGCATCCGCAAAATATTAGGCGCTACCGTATTCCAGTTGTGGAAAATGTTATCGAAAGATTTTGTAGTGTTGGTAAGTATATCCTGTTGCCTTGCCATTCCTGTGGCATGGTATGCGTTAAATAAATGGTTGTTGAAATTTGAGTATCATACTACCATTGTATGGGAAATATTTGCATTCACCATGCTGGGCGCCTTACTGATAGCTTTGCTCACAGTTAGCTACCAGGCGGCAAAAGCCGCGTTGGCCAACCCGGTGAAAAGTCTTAGGGCGGAATAATTTTTCTTTCTCCTGTGCGTTAAAAAAGGTATTTTTATTGAATATCCTCAACCCGCATTGAATAATGAAAAACGCCCGGCTGTTTGTTGCATACCTGTTATTTTTATTGTTCATAGCTACTAACGGCCATGCACAAACGCCTGCGGCATGGATCCGTATTAACCAGCTCGGCTATCTTCCCGGTGGCGTTAAAGTAGCCGTATGGGGTGGTAAAGGGATGGCGCAGCCACACACCTTTCAGCTGGTGGCAGCCGGCACAGGGAAGGTGGTTTTTACCGGTAGTACAGGCAATCCTTTCGGCGCCTACGGCCCGTTTGATCAAACCTGCCGCCTGGATTTTTCCGCGTATTCATCTCCCGGAAAATATTACCTGAAAACAGATAGTACCACTTCTCCTGTTTTTCGTATAGCCGATAACGTATATGCCTCTACGCCGGATTTTTTATTGCGTTATATGCGGCAGCAGAGAAGCGGGTTCAATCCAACGCTCAGGGATTCCTGCCACACGCACGACGGCTATACCATGTACGGCCCTATGCCCGACAGTACGCATATTGATGTGGCGGGTGGCTGGCACGACGCTACCGATTATCTCCAGTATGTAACCACTTCTGCTAACGCTACTTTTCATTTGCTGGCAGCTTACCGCGATTTTCCGGGAGTTTTTGAAGATAGATACGCGGCCAATGGCCTGCCCGGCAGCAATCATATCAGCGATGTAATGGATGAGGCAAAATGGGGCCTCGACTGGCTGCTGAAAATGCATCCTTCGGATAACCTGATGTTTAACCAGGTGGCCGATGACCGCGACCATAAAGGCCTCCGCCTGCCGGGGGAAGATAATTTTTATGGTAAAGGGTTTGAACGCCCCGTATATTTTTGTACCGGCACGCCGCAGGGATTGGGTAAATACAAAAACAAGAGTACAGGCGTGGCCTCTACAGCAGGGAAGTTTTCCAGCGCATTTGCATTGGGGTATGATTTGCTTAAAACCACTTCACCCGGTTACGCAGCGTTGTTGAAAACACGCGCGTTGTCGGCCTGGCAAATGGGGCAACAACAACCCGGTGTGTGTCAGACCGCATCCGTATTGTCGCCCTACATTTATGCAGAAGACAACTGGATGGATGATATGGAATTGGCGGCTGCGCAGTTGTACGGCATCACCAAAGAAAATGCATACCGCCAGGCTGCCATCCGTTATGCCACAGAAGAAAAAGTAACGCCATGGCTGGGCGCGGATACTGCCAATCATTATCAGTGGTACCCGTTTATTAACCTCGGGCATTATGCCTTGGCGCAACAGGACCCCGCTGCAAAGGCGCAGCTCACGGCGTATTATGAAACCGGTATTCAAAGGGTATGGAATAAAGCAAAACAAAATGCTTTCTATCGTGGCATCCCATTCATCTGGTGCAGTAATAATCTTACCACTGCATTTGCCATCCAATGTTACTGGTACCGGCAACTGAGCAATAAAAAAACTTTTGAGTCATTGGAACAGGCGAATATCGACTGGCTTTTTGGTTGTAATCCCTGGGGTACCAGCATGGTGTATGGACTGCCGGCGAACGGAGATTTTCCTTCAGACCCGCATGCCGCTTTTTCTGCTATTGGTCACTATCCTGTAGATGGCGGACTGGTAGATGGCCCTGTGTATACGAACATCTATAAAAACCTTATTGGTATCCGCTTGTCGGCGCCAGATGAATATGCCGTTTTTCAAAGCGACCTTGCCGTATATCATGATGACGTAGGCGATTACAGCACCAATGAACCCACTATGGATGGCACGGCTTCCCTGGTATACCTGATGGCGGCCAAAGCGCAGGAAGGGGCGGGGAGACGTCAATATGATCATGGAGGCCTGATCCGGGGCGATAGCAGTAAAAAGCAACTTGTACTTGTTTTTACCGGAGATGAATTTGCGGATGGTGCACAAGTGATCCGGCATACATTGCGACAACAGCATGTAAAGGCGGCATTCTTTTTTACCGGGAAATTTTATCAGCAACCTGCCAACCAGGCGCTTATCAAACAACTGGAAGCGGATGGGCATTACTTAGGTGCGCACGGTGATCAGCATCTTTTGTATTGCGACTGGCAGCGCAGGGATAGTTTGCTGGTTACAGAGCAACAATTTACCGATGACCTGCAGGCCAATTATGCGAAAATGGCAGCAGCCGGCATTTCAAAAGAAGAAGCGCCCTGGTTTTTGCCGGCATATGAATGGTATAACGACAGCATCGCCGCATGGACAGCCAATGCCGGCCTGCAGCTGATCAACTTTACGCCGGGAACACGTTCCAATGCGGATTACACTTACCCGGAGCTGGGAAAACAATACCGTACATCCGCAGCAATTTACCAGTTCATTCTGCAGTTTGAAGCCAACCGTCCGGCCGGATTGAATGGGTTCCTGCTGCTTACGCACATCGGCACAGATCCGCGCAGGAAAGACAAGTTTTACAAGCGCCTGGATGCGTTGATTACTACACTGAAGAAACGGGGATATCATTTCAACCCGTTGAACCAGGTGCTGCAATAACATTATAGCCCTTTTGGTGACCTGCCGATTTTTAGCGAACTTAATGTATTGAAAAACACATAAATAGAAGGATCAAACAAAAGCAAACACAACCAAAATTAAGAACTGGTAGTTATTGACTACTATACGTGACTGTAATCGACCAAACTTAAACCCGCTAAATTTTTTCTATGAGCTTGTTTCTATTGAAAATAGCTAAAGGCCGGTCCTTTTTGCTGTTTCTGTTCATGAACGTGCTGGCTGTTACTGCCTATGCGCAGGTGAAAATTTCCGGCCAGGTTACGGATAACCAGCAATCGCCTATTCCAGGGATAACGGTGGTGGTAAGGAATACGAAACTGGGCGCCCAAACGGATGGCGAAGGGCGTTACACCATCAGCGGTAACCTGCCGCCGGGCAACTACACGCTGGCCTATACAGGAATCGGTTTTGCACCTGGTGAAAGAGTGCTGGTGGTAAGCGCCGGTACGACCAGTTATACGCAGAACATCCAACTAACTGCAGAAGTATCCAAGTTGGATGAAATTGTGGTAACCGGTACTTCTGAAGGTACCACACGCCGGCAGCTGGGTAATTACATCAGCACCGTGAAAGCCGATGAACTCAGCAAGAGCGGTTCCGGCAACGTGCTGGGGGCCCTGCAAGGCAAAACTGCCGGCGCACAGATTTCCCAGAACTCAGGAGACCCCGCCGGTGGTATCTCCGTAAAACTCCGTGGTATCAGTACTATATCAGGTTCTACAGAACCTTTGTATATCATTGATGGCGTTATCATCGATAACTCCACCACGCGTGTAACCAATGCCGATCCAAGCTATGGTGTTGGCGGAACAGCAGATCCTGCAGGTGGCGCGGGGAACAACTTTGTAGGTAGTGTAGGACAAAGCCGTATTTCCGATATCAACCCGGCGGATATTGAACGCATAGAAGTATTGAATGGTGCCGCTGCCGCAGCTATTTACGGTTCCCGCGCCAATGCAGGCGTAGTACAGATCTTCACCAAAAGAGGCAGTGCAGGTGCACCGGTGGTTAATTTTTCCACCAGTCTTTCCGTGAACCAGCTACGTAAAAAACTGGATGTGAACCAGGCGCCGGTTAAATTCGGCGGATCGCCGGATGATTCTACCCAGAACATTCTTACTCCCACTATCGTGAATACCACGCCGGTTAACAGGTACGACTACCAGGATTATATTTTCCGTACCGGTGTGGGAACGGATAATAATATATCCGTGGCCGGTGGAAAAGACAAAACAAAATATTACGCTTCCGGCAGTTACTTTTATAACCAGGGTATTATCAATAAAACGGATTTCAGCCGGTTCAGCTTTCGCCTGAACCTCGACCAGGAGCTGGCCAGCTGGATCAGCTTTAATGCCAGCCTGAACTATGTATATAGCAAAGCCAACGAAAAGCCCGATGGCAACACTTTCTATTCTCCCATGAATGGCGTAACCATTATCGGTAACTACTATGATATACAAAAACGTAATTCGCTGGGGCAGCTGATGAAGGTAGGAGAACGTGGTCGTGTGAACCCGGTTTCCATTATGGAAGATTTTAAACAGCAGCAACATGTAGGCAGGGTAATTGCCGGCGCCGGTGTTAAGCTGCGTCCCATTAAAAATCTTACGGTAGATTACCGGCTCGGTATCGATAACTACAACCAGGAAGGTACCACCTTTATGCCTGCATTCTCCTATTTTGTAAGCCCGGGTTTTTACGGCGGCGGCCCCGACCTGGATCCAGCACAGAATGGTTATGCGAGCGCAGGAAATAACAATTCTTTCCTCATTAACCACGATCTCAATGCTACTTACAACTGGGATATCAGCGATAAGCTCAGCTCTGTAACACAGGTAGGGTACTCTGTACAATACCAGCGTATGCACTATACCCTGGAACAGGGAAGAGGGTTACCACCGTTTGTGCAAACAGCAGACAAGGCCACTACCATTATTCCCGGTGCAGATCAGCGTACGGAGCTATCCATTTCCGGTGAATACATTCAGCAGAACTTTAAGTACCGCAACCAGTTGTTTCTTACGGGTGCGCTGCGGGTTGACGGATCATCCGTATTTGGCGTACCCACACGTTTCAACCCTCCGGCCCAACGGCCGCTTGTTCGATCGGCGATAGGATAGCAGCCGACCGCGCCCGCCCAGCGGCATCCCACCACCGGGAT
>JBCNPS010000364.1:0-7917 GCA_039593235.1 Chitinophaga sp.
TACACATTTCCCGGATCTTCAGGCAGCAGACCTTGGCAGCCGCAATCAGCTGTACACCGCAAAATACCTGCACTATCAGCAGGCGGAAACCAACACCTCCATCCGGGAAGGCTGGTTTTACCGGGACGACAGCGCTCAGAAAGTAAGATCGGCCGACGATGTATTCGATATCTATGAAAGGGCTGTTGGCGGCAATTCTACCTTCCTTTTGAACATTCCTCCCAACAGGACAGGCAAATTTTCCCCTGCTGATGTTGCCTGCCTGAAGGAAACAGGCAAAAGGATCCGGGAAACCTATGGCGTGAACCTGTTCCAGGGCGCCAAAGGACCAAAAGAAACGCTGGATAATAACAGCAATACTTTTTCAACGGCAAATACCCTCGTGATTTCCACCCCTGCCGCCGTTACCATTAACAGGCTGATGATACAGGAAGCTGTTGCCACACAGGGAGAAAGAGTAGAATCACATGCCCTGGATGCATGGGTGAACGGCCAATGGAAAGAAATCGCTACTGCAACAAATATTGGTTACAAGCGGATATTACGTTTCCCTGAAATAACCTCCGCAAAATTCCGGGTGCGGATATTGCAGTCGAGGGCCACGCCAGCCATCAGTAATATCACGGCTCATTATTATCAGCCAAGGCCGCCACGCCTGCAGATCTTAAGGGATAAAAAAGGAATGGTGACCATTACATCACAACCGGAAACATTCAACTGGAAACCGCATCATGAAAATGCCAGCGAAAACCTGAACAAAGGCGCAGCCGTTTATTATACTACAAATGGCGCCACACCTGGCAGTTCTTCCATGTTATACAAATCACCCTTTTATGTGGCGCAAGGAAATATCAAAGCAATAGCTATCTATAAAAATGAAAAAGGCCCGGTTGCTACTCTTCACGCAGGCATTGCCAAAGAAAACTGGAAGCTGGCAACACTCAGCAGTGAAACCGGCAAACATGGGGGGATACAGGCATTTGACGGCGACGAAAAAACCTGGTGGCAGTCGGATACTACAGACAGTGCAAGGTTCATTACTATTGATATGGGCAGCCTGCACCGGTTAACGGGCTTCTCTTATACCCCGCAGCAAACAAATGCTTCAGGTATGATGGCAAAGGGAATCATCAGCGTAAGTACAGACAACAAAACATGGCAGGAAGCCGGCAGGTTTACGTTTGGAAACCTGATCAACGACCCGGTTACCAGGAACTATTTATTCAGCAAAGTGCAACAGGCACGATATGTACGCATTGAATCAACGGAGCAGGCAGGCAGCAGCAACATTGTATCTATTGCTGAACTGGACTTTTTTGAAGATTAACCGCATAGCAATCGCTGCCGGCAGTGTTGCAAATTATCGTTATTTTCATTCTAAAATTAATACCATATGCGTTACTCCCTTTCTGTCAGGATCATGCTGATCTTATTACTGTCTGTAGCTTCTTTAACCTCATTTAGTCAAACCGAAAAAAAACACGACGTTGTTGTAAAGCTTAACGGGGATCAGTTGAACGGGGATGTGCTTGAAGTGAACGACGACGCCATCCGTTTTACTTACACCGGCGAAACAGTGGTGTACACCATCAAAAAGGCCGAGATCCAAAAGATCATGTTTGCAAGCGGCAGGGTGGAAACGATCAATGCGCCTGCGGCTGATGCGCAAACCGCCACAGCAGATCCTAAAAACGATGAAGACCGCCATAACAAAGTGGCCATTCTCCCGTTTTCTTTTATCAAAGACGGGCAACCCGCCGCGCAGGAAGTAAGCGATGAAATCCAGAACGAGCTTTTTGCCATGTTAGGCAAGCATTCCGGCGTGTACACCATACTAAGCCCCCGCGGCACGAACGTAAAGCTGAATAAAGCCGGCATCACCAAGGCTAATATCCTCAACTATAGTATGGCGGAAATTTGCCGGATCGTAGGAGCGGAATATGTTATAGATGGCATGATCACTCAAAACAGGACCACGCAAACCAGCTATGGCAATACCACTTACAACGACAAAACCAAACAGAAAGATAATTCCGACGATAAAAAAAGCAGTGGTTATGCCAGCAGTTCTTCTACCAGTGTGCAGAATTACCAGACAACAATGGATATGAAGATCTACAACGACAAAAGCGATATTATCTATAACCAGAACAGGAAGGCTTTCTGGAACACCGGCGACGCCTATAAAAACACTATGGAATACCTGGTAAAACGTTGCCCGCTCTATTCTAAATAATGAACTGTATAAAATTATAAAGGCCTGCAAAAAATTGCAGGCCTTTTTTATCTTACCAAAATACTACTGACCGTAACCCGGATTCTGCTGTCCTTTCATATTCGGGGCATTGTCAATATCCCCCTGGGGAAATGGCATCAGGTAATCCTTTTCTTTCCTGAATATTCTTTTCTCTACAGCGCCCTTCATTTGGCTACCATTCAATACAATTGATTTGTTTAATTCCGTTTCGGCAATTTTCCATCTTCTTATATCGGAGTAATAAAGTCCTTCACCGGCAAACTCTATGCGGCGTTCATGACGGATACGCTGGCGCATCTGGTCTTTGGAAAGCCCGGTTGGCAATGGCGGCATAACCACACTGGGCCTTGCGCGCACTGCGTTTATAGCGTTGTATACTTCTGCAGTGGGGCCGGAAAGTTCATTCACCGCTTCTGCATACATCAGCAGGATATCCGCATAACGGATAATGATGCCGTTGATCTGGGAAAGTCCAGTGCCGCCTATGGCGTTAGAAAGACTGGTATTATTATCATACGCCGTGTATTTCTTGTAGCTGTAGCCCGTGTATACGCCTGGCCATCCATCAGCATCTACCGGGTAGGGCACACTGTTATACAACACGCCTTTGCGGAAAATCGTTTGATCTAACCGCGGATCCCTGCCTTCATTGTTGGGATCTTTCGGATGAAGCACTGCATCGTTGGGATCATAAGCGGAGCCATCTTTCATTTCGTACTCGTTCACCAGGTCCTGCGTGGGTTCAATAGAACTCCATCCGGGCGCGTTTTCCGGGTTATAAATGCCGAGATAAATATCCCAGCTGGTAGGATAACGGGGTTGCAGAAACTGGATATCAAAAATAACTTCGCTGTTATTTTCATTGGCTTCAAGGAACAACCCTCTGTAACTGGGAAATAAGGAATAACTCATTCCCATTACTTTCTTTGCTGCATCTGCCGCCGCCTGCCATTTCTGCTGGTACAGGTATACCCTGGTAAGCAGGCCCCATGCCGCACCGCTGGTTACCCGGCCTTTTTCTGCAGGAGTAGCCGGCAATACTGCTGCCGCCTCCAGCAGATCTTTTTCCACCTGTGCATACACTTCCTGCTGTGTGCTTTTTTTAGCATCTACCTGTGCCAGGTCCGGCTGCTCCAGTATCATTACCACGCCGCCCCAGTAATTTGCCAGCAATGAATAATAATACGCACGCAGAAACTTTGCCTCTCCTTTCATGGCATTCTTCTTTGTTTCATCCATACTCACTTTATTGATATTTGCCAGGAAGTTATTTGTGGCAGAAATACCACCATAGGCGCCCTCATACAATCCTCCCATGCCTCCCATATCAGAAGGCGTTTGCGCGCTGATGGAAATATTTTTCCATCCCTCCCAGGGATAGTTGCTATACGCATTTGGTGTAAGCACATCGAGGTAAGGCAATACTTCTGTACTTACATCCCATAGTGCGGAATAACACCCGATATTGCCCGCCTTTGCATCTTCTTCTGTTTTCCAGAAAACGGAAGGTGAGATAGCATCAGTAGGTACTTTATTTAAAAAATCGCTACTGCAGGAAAAATTACCCGCCATGCAGGCTGCAAAGCCCATATATATAAAACACTTTTTCATGTTACACTGATATTTAAATTAAAATTTCACGTTCAAACCTGCGGTGATGATCCTTACGTTAGGATACTGGGCCGAGGAGGCGTTTGATAAATCACGTTCGGGATCCAGTCCTTCAAACTTTGTAAAAGTGAAGGCATTCTGCGCATCCACGTATATCCTGAGTCCCTGGATCTTTATGCGCGACAACCATCTTTCCGGAAGTGTATAACCCACCTGTATATCTTTTATACGCAGATAAGAAGCATCCTGTAACCAGAAACTGTTACTGGCGTAGTTCTGACTGGAAGAGGCGCTGTACTGAAGTAAGCGCGGCAGCTTCGCATGGGGGTTTTCCGGCGTCCAGGTATTGCCTGGTTCCCATCTTTTCAACACACCAGCCCCATTCAGGAAGGGGAAAAATAATTCACCGCCCACATATGAATCCACATCTGCTACCCCCTGTACATTTACTCTCACATCAAACCCTTTCCAGGCGGCGGTAAGGTATCCGCCGTAAGTCCAGGTGGGAATGGGCTTACCCACCACCTGCCGGTCGCTGGCGTCTATCACGCCATCGGGCTTTCCTTCAGGACCGCTGATGTCTTCAAACTTTATATCGCCTGGTTTGGTAGGCACGGCGTTCTGTTTGGGACTTTTATCCACTTCATCCTGGCTCTGGAAAATACCGGTGGCTTTCCACATATAAAATGCATTGATAGGCTGCCCGGGCAACAGCGCATTTTGTCCGTATTGCGGATCAGGAATGTTAACCACTTCATTTCGTACATGCGTTACGTTAAAGCCTGCGCTGAATTGTACACTGCCAATATGGTCATTATAACCGGCAGACATTTCCCATCCTTTATTACTTACACTTGCCAGGTTTTTTGTAGGCGCATTGCGGATACCGATAAAGTCGGGGATCTGGATCTGCCGGAGGATCCCTTCCCGGTCATCTTTAAAATAATCGAATGTAACGTTCAGTTTACTCTTCAGGAAAGCCGCATCAAACCCTATATTCTTTTTTGTGCCTACTTCCCATTTGATGTTCTGATCTACTATCGACATCTGCGCTATACCGGTTTGTATCTGCTCATTAAACGGGTAAAACCGTGCAAAGGCCAATGTGGGGATATAAGCGTACAAGCCTATCTGGTCGTTCCCGGAGCGGCCCCAGGAACCGCGGATCTTCAATTCATCCACTACATGCTGCGACTGCATGAAAGCTTCTTTCGTGATACGCCATCCGGCAAGAACGGATGGAAAGAAGCCCCAGCGGCTTTCCGGCGCAAAACGGGAAGATCCGTCGTACCTCGCGATGCCTTCCAGCAGGTATTTTTCTTTGTACGAATAATTAAGCCGGCCTATATAGGAACGGAGCGCCCAACCATTTGTGGTACCGTTGGTGAGTGGTGTTTCCAGGCCCGCATTAATTTCTGTAAGAGAGTTATTCACAAAACCCATGATAGAACCTGATAAGGTCCGGTAATCGCTTTGCTCCTGACTGTAAATAGCGGCAATGGATACATCGTGATCCTTTGCAATGGTTTTCTGATAGGTAAGACTGGTATACAAAGTATTGTAAAGTGTTTTATCCCAGCTGTTGGATGCTTTGGCGCCACCGGCCGTCATGGTGGTAGCTATCTTTTCTGTTTTGGGATTGTAGATATCCACTTTTGGCGTGAAGGTTTGATTATCGTTGGTGGTATAGTCCACGCCACCGGTTACATTGAATTTCAACCCGTCAATGATTTCATAATTCAGGTAAGCATTAGCGTTGAAAATTCCTAATGTGGAAATATTTTTGCCTTCATTGATCATAGCCAGCGGGCTACGGAACTGGGTGTTAATAGAGTTTACCCAGGTGCCGGCGTATTTACCGCTGGCGGTGTAAGTGCCATAAAATGGTAAGGTCCTGTTCAGCTCCGTAAACAGGTTTCCTGCGCCGTTAAAGGATTCCCGCACCTTCTCGTAACGCATACCGGATCTGAGGCCCACTTCCAGCTTGTTATTTACTTTGGTAGTTATATTGGCGCGCAGGTTATACTGTTTGCCGTTCCCGTTGCGAACAATGCCATCCTGGTTGGTATACCCCATTGAAATATTAAACTGTGTTTTATCCTGTCCGCCGGAAACGCTTAGCTGGTTGGTTTGTATACCGGCATCCCGGAGTATTACCTTCCGCCAATCGGTGTTGGGATATACCAGCGGGTCCTTGCCGTTTTTATATTCATCAATTACTGCCTGGCTGTAAAATGCCGGCGATCCCTGGTTGATCAGCGCCTGGTTGTAGAGCTCCATGTAATCTACCGAATTGGTAGTGGTTTGCGGCAGAAAGGTGGCCCTTTGTTTTCCGTAGGAGGTGGTAAAATCCACCTGTACTTTTCCTTTGGCGCCGCTTTTCGTTTGCACCAAAATAACGCCGTTGGCAGCCCTGGAACCATAGATAGCCGCAGAGGCATCTTTAAGTACGGAAATAGAGGCAATGTCGTTAGGGTTCACAGAACGTAATGAACCTACTACGCCATCTATTACTACCAACGCATTGCTGTTGCCAATGGTGCCGATACCACGGATGCGGATGGCGGCGCCATCGCTGCCCGGCTGTCCGCTGGTTTGGTTTACCCATACGCCGGGTACCTGTCCGCTGAGCGCCTGAGAGGCATTGGTGATTGGCCTGTTGGAAATGGCGTCTGCCCGTACTACGCCTACAGAACCGGCCATGGTAGCTTTTTTTTGCGTGCCGTAACCTACTACTACCACTTCGCCTAAACCGGTTACTTCCGAAGTAAGCACCACGTTCAGGGTGGACTGTCCTGCAAGTGTTTTTGTAACGGATGTGAATCCCAATAGCCGAAACTCCAGTGAAGCTTTATCCGGATTTTCTACCTGGATGGAATAATGCCCTGTGGCATCTGTAACGGCATTAACCTGCTGCCCTTTAACGATTACATTTACTCCCGGAATTGGTTGATGATCTGTTCCTGTTACGCTACCAGATACTTTCCGGGCCTGGGCATAGGCGGTTTCGACGTGCAAGAGCGCACTAAAAGAAATGAAAAGAAGAATTAGTCTCCCGGTGTTGATCATAAGGTGAAATTTAATAGGTGCAAATTAGATCACCACTTCACCGTTATTTAAACGATCTTACCTTATTTGTTAGTGATATTAGCAGGTATTAAGAAGATATACCTGAAAGTGAGTAATATATTTAACAAAGGATGCGGCACTAGGCAGATGCCATTTCATTCCTTGTTTTCTTACGGTATTCAGACGGACTGAGTTTGGTAATTCCTTTAAAACATTTGTTGAAATTCACCAGGTTATTATAGCCGCTTTCCAGGGCCACTTCCATTACCGACAGCTTATCCTGGCGCAGTAATTTACACGCATGGGATACGCGTATTTCCTGCAGGAAAGTAACAAATGATTTCTGTGTTCTTGCTTTAAAATAACGGCAGAATGCTGTAGGAGACATTTTTGCAACGCCGGCCACTTCTTCCAGCGGAATTTCGCGATAGAAATTGGTGATGAGGAACTGGTATACATCGTTGAACCTGCCTGCATCTTTCACCGTCATAGCATTGCGGTAATTATCGCTGGCGAGATGTTCATAGTCGCTGCTTTTTGAAAGCGTATCAATAATATCCAGGAAAACAGACATTCTTTTCAGCCCGTCGGTAGCGTGGATGTCATGAATTTTTTCCAGTAGTTTGGCATGGGTGCCGTCTTTAACCACCAGTCCCCTGCCTGCATGGGCGAAAAGGGATCTTATCGCTGCCGCCGCCTCCATTCCTTCTACCAGGTTAAGGATCATTGCAGGCTCGAAATACAATACCGTAGCCTTTACCCTGAGATCCTTCCGTTTCTGGAAGTAGATGTTATCATTCTGCCAGATATGAGGAAGATTGGGTCCCATCAGCACAAGATCACCCTTATCAAAATCATCGATATGATCGCCCACAATACGCTTCCCGTATCCTTCTTCAATCAGCACAATTTCACAACTCTCATGAAAATGAAAGGGTGAATTTAAAAAATACTCGTCCACATGCTTCACGCGGAATTGC
>JBCNPS010000365.1:0-7898 GCA_039593235.1 Chitinophaga sp.
GAAATTTAAAAATCAAACGCTATGAAGAAAGTATCTTTTCAGGACTATCTCCCCTTCATTTTCCTCGCGCTTATCGCAATAGTTGGGATTTTTATGCCATCGCTCCCAAGTTTTGCCGATTCCAGCAAATATAATTCCGCTGATATCGCCTGGATTCTTGTAGCATCATCCCTGGTATTTTTGATGACTCCCGGTTTATCCTTCTTTTATGGAGGTATGGTAAATAAGAAGAATGTTATTTCTACCATGATGCAAAGTTTTATTGCTACCGGTTTAATCAGCATTGTTTGGTTAGTAGTTGGATTTAGCCTGGCGTTTGGTAAATCTCATAATGGTATTATTGGAGATCCCGGTACATTTTTTATGTTTCAGAATGTAGGATCCGGAGCTCCCTGGAGTCTCGCTCCTACCATTCCCCTGTTACTGTTTGCACTCTTCCAGATGAAGTTTGCCATCATTACTCCTGCACTGGTGGTAGGAGCGGTAGCAGGAAGGATCCGTTTCACTTCATATGTATTGTTCATGGTGTTGTTCAGTTTACTGGTGTATGCGCCTATTGCACACTGGACCTGGCATCCTGATGGCATCCTGTTTAAATTAGGTGTACTTGACTTTGCCGGTGGTACAGTAGTACATATTTCTGCCGGTTGCGCTGCACTGGCTGGCGCCCTGGTACTGAAAAGAAGAAAGGATCATATCGAGAAAAAAGAATTACAACCCGCAAATATTCCATTTGTATTACTGGGTACCGGTTTACTCTGGTTCGGCTGGTTCGGTTTCAATGCAGGTTCTGCTTTGAGCGCCAACGCACTCGCTGCTTCAGCTTTCGCTACTACTAACACCGCTACTGCTGCTGCCGGTTTATCATGGGTATTTTTTGATGTGATCCGCGGACGGAAACCATCAGCGCTCGGCTTCTGCATCGGTGCAGTAGTTGGTTTGGTGGCTATTACTCCTGCAGCTGGTTTTGTTGCTATCCCGCAAAGTATATTCATCGGTTTCATTGCCGCTATCATTTCCAATATCGCTGTACATTGGAAATCCAAAACCAGCATTGATGATACACTCGATGTATTCCCCTGCCATGGTTTAGGCGGTATGGTAGGTATGCTGCTCACCGGTATCTTCGCTACCAAATCAGTAAACGCAGGCGGTAACGATGGCTGGCTTTATGGCAACTTCGACCTGTTCAAAAACCAGGTACTGGGTCTGTTACTGGTGGTAGGTTACAGCTTCGTTGTATCTTATGGTATCTTCAAACTCATCAACCTCATTCACCCGCTGCGTGTATCTGAAGAAGAAGAAGAACTGGGTCTGGATGTTACTCAGCACAACGAAAACTACCATCCTTCTATGATCAGCATATCCGACAACGGTTCGCTGAAAGAAGAAGACGAACTGGTACACTCCTGAAACATAACACCATTCAATGGTGTGGAACAAGAGTTACAGTTCTTTGAGTACGATATTTATCAACTTTATTAAACGCATATACTTTATACGTTGTAAGAACCTGGAATGGATAATTGGTAGTTAGAACTTGCTGTAAATAAGTGAAACTCGCACCAATCATTAATTACTGATTATCCATTCCTTCTATTTCTGAATGTAGCATCAGAAACATTAGCACGCACCCCCGAAACAATCCGTGAGAAAAGGCCGCATTACTTACCATTTTATCAACCAAATTTTTAAGTATGAAAAGAATGTTAACGACCTTGTTTGCCATGGGCAGCACTCTGGTTGCCATGTCACAAACCACGACAGATAGTACATCTGCACCCGCTTTTAAATTATCAGGATCTGCAGATGTGTATTATAAATACAATCTCAACGGAAATTATACTGATAATAAAACCAGCTTTACCAATTCCCACAATTCCTTCGAATTGGGAATGGTATCACTGAAAGTAGAACACGGATTCAAGAATGGTAGCATCGTAGCCGACCTCGGTTTTGGTAAAAGGGCAGGTGAATTTTCATACAACGATGTTCCTGGTTCGTCTAACGGCCTTTCCATGGCCATCAAACAATTGTATGTTTCTTACCAGGTAGCTGAAAAAATAAAACTGAGCCTCGGTAGTTTCGCCACACATATAGGCTACGAACTGGTAGATGCATACGCCAACAGGAACTATAGCATGAGCTATATGTTTAGTTATGGTCCTTTCTTCAATACCGGCCTGAAGGCTGATATTGCGCTCACCTCTTCTTTAAGCGCCATGGTGGGTGTTTTCAACCCAACCGACCTGAAATCAGTAAGCCTCAACAGTCATAAATATATTGGCGCCCAGCTGGGTTTCGCTCCGGCAGAAACACCGGTTAAATTATACCTGAATTACCTTGAAGGAAAAGATACTTTCGGCATCCAGAACCACCAGGTAGACTTTGTAGCTACTTACCAGTTCAATACCGTTTTCGGCCTGGGTTATAATGCTACCTACAGCACCTATTCCGATACACGCGCTCCTAAAAGTACCCGCGAAAATGCAAAATGGTGGGGTAATGCGCTGTACGTGAATCTTGATTTCACAGAAAAATTAGGATTAACGCTTCGTGGAGAATATTTCAGTGATAAAGACGGACTTAAAGTTTTTGGAGCGGTTCCTGATGGTGGAAATGTAGTGGCCGGTACACTCACTTTTAATTATAAGGTAGGAAACCTTACTATCATGCCTGAGTTCAGGCTGGATAAGGCCTCTGCAGATATATTCAGCAAGTCGGACGGAAAGCCTGCTGATATAACATCCAATGTTTTATTAGCCGCCACCTACCACTTCTAAAAGTTGTGTTCAAACAGGTGCAGGAATTTACCGCGGAATCGCATCCCGGCAAATAACCTGCACCTGTTTTTTATGACCATAAAAATTGCCCGCTCAAATTCCCGAAACCATAAATGATTTGTATTATCTTGCTGGCAAAAAGAAGTAATGCTGCAGCCGTCCACGTTAAAATTCCTAAAGTCGCTCAGGCTGAATAATAACAAAGTCTGGTTCGACGAACACAAAACCGAATACTTGTCTGCCAAGGCCGATTTTGAGAGCATGGTACAACAGCTTATAGATGGTTTGGCAAGACAGGACCCCACCATGCAGGGGCTACAGGTAAAAGACTGTGTGTTTCGCATTTATAAGGATGTGAGATTTTCGAAAGACAAAACCCCCTATAAAGCCAATATGGGCGCTTCCTTCCAGGCGGGTGGCAAAAAATCCACGCTCGGCGGATATTATTTTCACCTGGAACCGGGAGGCAATAGTTTTGCCGGTGGCGGCATCTGGATGCCGGCAGCCCCTGAACTGAAAAAACTTCGCCAGGAAATCGACTATAATTTCAAGGAATTTGAACAGATTATCTCCAATAAAGAATTTATTAAACACTTTGGGAAGGTAGAGGGCGATGCGCTTAAAACAGCGCCGCAGGGATACCTGCCGGATAACCCGGCTATCGCGTATCTGAAGCTGAAAAGCGTGATCGTGTCGCACCCCTTAACGGATGAGGCATGTACACAGCCTGCTATGGTAAAGGAAATACTGAAAACATTTGCGCTGATGCAACCATTGTTGCAGTTCATTAACCGCGCCATGGATTGATACCAGTAGTTTATTAGTTTATCAGATAATTAACCTGCTTTAATAGTTGCCTGTTACTAACATTCAGATAGTGTTTTGCAACAGCATTCAAAAAAAATCTACCATTATCAATACCCGGTATCCAAACCAATATAGGTAAATGGTTTTTTATTTTTCCCGGTAGCTTCTTTCTGCTGACTATCTGATAAACTAATAAATACTTTTCCGGCTTGCCCGGATCAATTCTTGTGAATCAGAAATTCAAACGGTCGTGCTTTACGGTTCTTTAAAAGATTTTCTTTGTCAGTACGCGCATGAGCAAAACGTTGATTGTAAACATTGGCCACCTCAATAATAGGTATAATTCCATCAAGCGTATCCTGCTGATCAACGATGTTCATGATCCTGGATACCTGTGAGGAAAAATTTGTGCTCCACTCTTCGGTGAACTTGTGCATTAACAAAAGCTCTCGATTGGTGTTGGTTTTCATAGGACTTAAGGGTGTTTTCTGATTAGAAAATAACGAAAAATACCGGCATCTCTAAAATTGGACTCCTCTTCTTTTTCAAAGAGATTAGTTGGCATAGGATTATTACTACCAAAATTGAATTTTATCCTGCACAAATCAATACTACTTCCGTGTAATTTTTATGTTTTATGTGTTATGCTTTTGTAAAACACGTAAAAAAGAGCAAGCGGTAAACTGCTTGCTCTTAATGAGTTATAAATATGTCTTCGTATAGTCATACACGGGAGGCACCATTAAAAGTGGTATAGCACCTTAATGACATAGCACAACAGTATGATTACAGCCAGTTTTTACCGCTGAGATATTCTGCTATCTGCACTGCATTGGTAGCAGCTCCTTTGCGAAGGTTATCTGCTACTATCCACATATTCACTGTTTTAGGCTGTGTTTCATCCCTGCGGATACGGCCCACAAATACTTCGTCTTTGTCATGCGCATCCTTTGGCATCGGGTATAAAGCTTTCGACGGATCGTCTACAACTATTACCCCTGGTGTTTTTTCCAATAAATCCCTCAGTTCCGCTGCATCGTATTCATTTTCAAACTCTATATTCACAGCTTCGCTATGCCCCCCCATTACCGGAATACGTACAGTCGTAGCCGTTACAAGGATGCTGTCGTCCCTCATGATCTTTTTTGTTTCATTCACCATCTTCATCTCTTCTTTCGTATAGCCGTTATCGAGAAATACATCTATCTGCGGAATAACATTCAGATCTATCGGGTAGGCATAAGCCATTTCACCGGTTACGCCCTGTCTTTCATTCATCAGTTGCGTTACCGCTTTTACACCGGTACCGGTTACCGACTGGTAGGTAGATACCACTACCCTTTTGATTTTATATTTTTCGTGCAGGGGTTTCAGTACCAGCACCATCTGTATGGTAGAACAGTTAGGATTGGCAATGATTTTATCTTCCTGCGTAATAGCGTCGCCATTTACTTCAGGAACTACCAGTTTCTTGGTAGGATCCATTCTCCAGGCGCTGGAATTATCAATAACGGTAATACCTGCCGCTGCAAATTTAGGCGCCCACTCCAGGGAAGTACCGCCGCCGGCAGAAAAGATAGCCACATTGGGTTGCATGGAAATCGCCGTATCTGCACTTACCACCTTCCAGGCCTTACCCTTAAATGTTACTTCCTTACCAACAGACTTCTCAGAAGCCACGGGAATCAATTCTGTAACGGGAAAATTTCTTTCCGTTAACACCTGTAACATTTTTGAGCCTACCAGTCCGGTCGCTCCAACTACGGCAACTTTCATTTTGTTTTACATTTTTTATTTTGGAAGCCCAAAATTAACATATAGCCCCGGCTTTTCATAACAATAAGAATTTTTTTTACCATTTACATGGCATTAACACCTTGTAACCGGTTGGACGTTAAGTTTGACAACTGTAAATCATTGTTTATGCGGTTAACCCTTGTTTGTTCCTGCCTGTTGCTGTTGTGTGCTGCCGGTTTTGCGCAAAAGCCGGCCATCTACAGTGTGGTGATTCACGAAATAATGCCCAAACCCTCTCCCGTGGTGGGATTGCCGCCATATGAATACATAGAGCTGCGGAATATCAGTGCGGCGCCGGTGCAGTTGAACAACTGGCGTCTTGCAGTGAATAAGCGGGAAGTACTGCTGCCGGATTATTTGCTGCAACCGGACAGTTTGCTGCTGCTATGCGCCACGGCTGCAGTGAACAGTTATAACATTCCCAATATCAGGGGAATAGACCGTTTCCCTGCAGTGGCAGACGACAGCGCCCTGATCGTTTTGTACGACGCGTTGCGGAGGGTGATACATGCCGTAGATTATCAACAGGGATGGTATGCTGGCGGAAAGGCAAGCAAAGGCGGCACCAGCCTGGAAATGATCAATACTGCTTTCCCTTGCAGCGGTAAAGTGAACTGGATGCCCAGCACAGCTTCTGCCGGCGGTACGCCCGGTACTGCCAATGCCGCTGCGGGCAATACCATTGATCCTGGTAAGCCAGACTTACTATTTGCCGCACTGGCAGATAGTATGCATATATTGCTGCAATTCAGCCGAACGCTGGATAGCACAGTGGCGGCAGATCCTGCGCATTATCAGCTGAGTGGCGGCATAAAGGTTATCTCATGCGGGGTGGCGCCTCCGTTGTTTAGCCGTGTGGAACTGCAGCTGGGAGCTGCCGTACAGCCAAAGGAAATATATACAGTTAAGGCCATTGGACTACCTGACTGTAATGGCGTTGTTAGTAATATGTACAACAGTGTTACACTGGGTATACCGCAACCGCCTGCCGTGAATGATCTGCTGATTAATGAAGTGCTGTTTTATCCGCCTGCCGGCATCCCTGAATTTATTGAACTGTACAATGCCGGTGGTAAGGTGGTGAACGTAGATGAATTGCGGCTTTGCGCCCGCAGTGCTGGTGGTAAATTGAGTGTTTTTAAGAAGATGAATACCGGTGGGCGCCTGCTGATGCCCGGGCAACTGCTGGCGCTTACCACTAATAAGGAGTTGCTGTGCGGTTATTACAGCTGCCGGTCACCGGGAAATATCCAGGAAATAAGCGGCCTGCCGTCTATGCCGCTGGCCGGAGGCGACGTAGTGCTGCTGCGTGCGGATAGTATGGTGATTGATGAACTGCCATATAGCAGCGGACAGCATTTTCCGCTGGCCAGTGATCTGCAGGGCATTTCGCTGGAGCGGTTGCAATACGGGCTGCCCGCCTCCGATGGCGCCAACTGGCATTCCGCAGCCGCCGCTGCGGGCTATGCCACTCCCGGATGGTTAAATTCCCAGCGCCGGGAGGATGCAGGCGATTCGCTGAATATTGTGTTGTTGCCGGAAGTGTTTTCCCCTGATCACGACGGAACAGACGATATAACCAAACTCTCCTGGCGCCTGCCCGGCCCGGGTTTCATTGGAAACATCACCGTGTACAATTTGCATGGAAAGCCTGTGAAGTACCTTGCCCGTAATATGTTGATGGGAAATACAGGATATTTGCCCTGGGATGGAATTGGAGAAAATGCAGTAGTTTTGCCGCCAGGGATTTATATATTTTTTATAGAGATATTTAATCTCCAGGGATCCGTGAAACACCTGAAACGCACGGTGGTCATGGCACGAAAGTTGAATTGACGCAGGCCCCCGTTGCCGGCTTTTTTCAAGCCAAAAATAGCCATGGGCAATCTATTATAATTATTTATATTTGCGCTTCCTAAAAATTTGAACATGCAGTACAGAGAAATTGTTGCAGTAACCGGATTGGGCGGTTTGTTTCAGTTAGTAGCCAGTAAACAAGATGGCGCCATCGTAAGGTCACTGGAAGATAAAAGTACAAGGTTTGTATCTTCCCGCGTGCATAATTTTACTCCACTGGAAAGTATTGAAGTATTCACTACCGGCGAAAACGTAAACCTGGCTGAAGTATTTAAGGCCATGGATGAAAAAGCAGCGGCACACCCGCCTGTAGCAGGTAAAGCAGACAACAATGCTATCAAAGCTTATTTCAAAAGCGTATTCCCTGAATTTGATGAAGACAGAGTGTATGTGAGTGATATGAAGAAGATGGTAAAATGGTTTGGTATCCTCAAAGCAAACGATCTGTTGAAATTTGATGAAATCCTTACCAATGGTGAAGGTGAAGTGGAAGAAGTGGCAGTAGAAGAAACCGCTGCTCCGGAAAAAAAGAAAAAAGCAGACGCTCCTGCAGCTACTGAAGAAGCAGCTACAGAAGAAAAGCCTAAAAAGATGCTGCTGCGGGTCCGTTGCCTGCGCGGGACGGCGGGAGGGAGTGCGGCATCAGAATTTTCT
>JBCNPS010000366.1:0-7858 GCA_039593235.1 Chitinophaga sp.
GTTCCACGTAGCTGGCGGTGGTTGCTGCCACGAGCCGGGAAGGAAGCACAGCGCTGCTGGCTTTATCGGCACAATGCAATCCCCTGAAAAAGTAAGTGGTGGCATTATACTTATTGATATTCAATGGGAGGAAGAGCGACTGCCAGCAATTGTTGTTATTGACCGCATCATTATAATAGTTGGGATAATTGGCTACCCGGTTGTTGCCAAGATCACTTTCATCTTCTATCTGTATGCTTGCATTGTTTACCTCTGCGGCAGTCAGATCGGTATATCCTATATAAACACTGTTTTGAACGCATTTTGCACCGGTGAGCTTTAGAGAGCACTTACCGCTGTTTTCATTCCTGGCATCCCATATGCGATTGTTAATACCCTGGTTAATCAGTACTGCACGGCACTCTGTAGTAGCAGGATCTGTGATAAATGATGCACTCAGTTCAAAACTGGGTTTATAGAATACATTATTATTGGGGATGTTAGGCGTTGTTACCATACCAATCCTGATACCATACCGGGGCCTGTTTGCCAGGTCGCTGATGGAACTGACAGTAAACCTTCCACCGGTAAAAACATTTTCGTTACAAAATCCTTTCGCGCCCGCAGCCAGCAGATCCAGCTGCACTTTACCTTCTTTCAGGGTACCTATACCTATCCTGTTATAGGCGCATTGAACAGTGCCAATAAGTTGCGCATTAATAGTAAAGGAGCTGATGTATTCCAGGTTTAACCTCGACGATAAAAGATTAAACAGCTTTACCCCAATACAATTCTCGTTTGCCCAGGACGAGGTTGTTGCCTTTACGATCCGGATATTAAGATGCATAGCAGCATTGGTAGTGCTGTCGCTTCCTATCACCATTCCCGGCAGGGAATCAGTAGGGTCAACAAAGTTCACCGGCGCTTCCATTTCCACATTTACACCGGCGGCAATATTCAGCGTGGCGGTACACGTGTACCTGTCGGCCCGGGGAAAATACAACGTAGGTTTATTACCAAAAGAAGCTGTACCCGGATCAGGTGAAGTAACTGCATAGGCATTCGCTACGGCAACTGCTTTCTGAAGTGCCGTTGTTGAATCATTGGCGGGGTTTCCTGAAGCGCCGAACCACAGCACATTTATAATGTTGCCGTCAATATTCCTGATCCATCTGCCGGGATTGGATGGAGATACTTCGAATATTGTTCCCTGGTTATCTGCTAAACCGGAATCGCTGTCCCAGTAAAATACACCGCCGCCACCGTCTCCACGGTTAGTATAGCACAACAGGTGTGCAAGTTCTCCGTCTGCTGTACCCGCAGTAGCTTTCAATGCGCTTACATTTTCAAATGTCATTCTGATATGTTTTTGGGGTTCTCAATAAAAATATGTCGTAGTAAAAATCATTTTTTGATACGCACTGGAAATGCGTGCAGAGAAATATTTAAACGAGCGATTTAATTCCTGCCTTCGGCTACGCAACTATACCTCCCCGCTCTTACCCGAACAATTTCTCATCTATCCGCCGCTTCTGCCGCAAATGATGCCTCATATGCATCTCCGCAAACTGAAGCCACTCCATTGAATTAAAAAAGTGGAACCCGGGATGCTCCGTTTTCCCGTCTGCCTGTGGATGATCAATTGCATACAGGGCATTCACCTCCAGCTTTATATCCGTGAGGCCCTGTAATAATTCTTCCTTATCCCGCGGCTGTCTTGAATCCGGGTCGTTGGATGGATTCTCCAGCAAAGCATCTGGGAACCCATTATTGGCGAATATTGCTTTGGCATTCTCATGCATTTCCATTTCACTGTTGGCATTGCTAAGCAACAAACAATCCTGCATCTGCTCCACAAACCAGGCGGTGTCTGCTATAATGTGCAGGTACACCTGTCCCAGCGACCAGCAATTCTCACCGGGTTTCCGGCACAGCATATCTAACGTATAGTCGTTAAGGTGATAGATCCATATGTCGATGGTTTTATTGAATTGCTCCAGTAAAACCGCTGTTTTATTTATTTCCATTTTTCAGAGAGATGATCACTGTCTAAGTTATCACTAATCTTCCACTTTGTTTTTCAATTTTCCCAACAGGGCGTATGCTCCTTTAACAACAATCTTCGTTTCCAGCCAGTTGATGCTGTCCGGTAGCAGCGCTACATTGCCATTTTCCCGGTCACCGGCTGTTACGGGCACCAGGTGAAAGCTGTTTTCATCAGTGGTGGTAAATACATACTCTTTCCCGTTGTAGCGCAGCAGCGCGTCTTCCGGTATAATTGCCGCCGGCTTATTATCCAGCTCAAACACGGCATTCAGGAACATGCCCGGCAACAGGTGCAGCATTTGTTTTTCAAAATGGCAATGAAGTATGCCGCTGCGGTTTTCATCCACATTACGGGTTACCAGGATGGTTTCCACATCGTACCATTCGTCCGGCCTATCTACCAGGCTTACTTTTCCGTGCATGCCTTTATGAAAGGAGTTGATATTCTTTTCAAATACGGTGATGGCGGCATGGATATCGTCGGGGTTCACCAGTTCAAACAATACATCCGCAGGATTCACATACTTACCAATGTTCACATTCACCTTACTCACATAACCATTGATAGGGGCGTAAATGGGCACAACGCCGGAGATAGTGCCGGGGTTCAGCTTATCCGGGTTGATATGAATGATCCGCAGTTTCGCGGCCAGCGATTGTATCAGCACTTCCTGCGTATTATATTCACTGAGCGATAACTGGTAGCTTTTTTTACTGGTGGCATCTGCCTCACTCAGTTCTTTCTGACGCTGCATATCCGTTGCCAGGTATTGCATCCTGGCCTTTGCCGTAAGATAATCCTGCTGCAGCTGTACATAAGCCGGATCTTCCATCACTGCAATTACCTGTCCTTTTGATACCGGCGAGCCCGGCAGCAGCGAGGTACTTTTCAGGTAGCCTCCCAGGGGAAAGCTCACAGAGATCAGGCTTTGCGGAGGCACATCCACCGAGCCTCCGGCACGGATAGTAGCATGGGTGGTACCTTCCTTCGCGGTGGCCGTTGCAATGCCCGCATGTTGCTTTTGCAGGCTGTCGAGCGTCACTGTATTCTGCTCCGTCACGTCCTTCTCCGCAGACGACTTCGCCGGCGATTCTGCCTTGGGTTTGCAGGACATTCCCGCTACTATCATTAAACTATATATCAATAACCTTTTCATGCCACTAATTTTGATTGGATGACAATAAATATTCAAGCTCAATTTTACGCAGGTTCAGTTCCTTCACTGCGTCCAGGTACTCACTCTGCAGGGTAACGGCATTATTTATCAGCGTACCCCACTCTATATAACCGATTTCGCCGTTCTTATAAGTAAGATTAGCAGTCCTTATCATAATATCCGCCTGCGGCAACGCGCTGCCGGCATAGTAATCTACTGCCTGCTGGTATTTCAGGTATTCGCTGTGGTTTTGCTGCAGCTGCGCCCATAGCTTGGTAGTAGCTACTTCCAGCGACAGCGCCGCTATATCTTCCATACGGGCGGCTGCTTTTATTTTTGCATGCTGCGCCCTGGCAAAAATGGGAATACCCACGCCTACCTGCACGGTAGAAAAGCGGGAGCCACCGCCGTAGTAATGGTCCACCTGTTGCTTGTCCATCTGCCAGCCGATAAGCGATTGATTGGAGTATCCCAGGTTCCAGTCGGGCAACAGCTTTGCTTTTTCAAGGCGTGTATTTCCGGCGGCAATGCGTTCCTGTTGCTGGTAAAGCTGTAATACAGGGTGCTGTGCCAGCAGGGTGGTATCATAGAGCACCACGTTGGCATTCAGTGTATCCGTAGCCGTTATAACAGTATGCTCATTCAGCAATGTTGCCAGTTGAACACCCGCCACTTTCTCATCGGCGTAGGTCATCCGGAGCAGCATTTTCAATTGACTGGCCTGGTTTTCCAGCGATGTTTTCTCCAGCAGGTTGGTTTCTCCTTTTTCAAAGCGTAGCGCCGCTACTTTGGTGTACCGCGAATAGGTGCTGTCCATTTTCTCCAATAATAGCCGCCTGCTGTTGAGATATTGCAACTGCAGGTAGGCCTGTTTTACCAGGCGGATAATCTCTGCTTTCTGTAAAGTGGTTTGCCATTTTGCAGCCAGCCATTCCTGTTCAAAAACATTCTTTTGTTTTTTGTAAAGGGCGGGTAAGGAAAATCCCTGGGAGATGGTAAACTTATTATCAAAGGAAGTGCTGTTAATATTTCCCAGTTCCCCGGTAACGGTAGTCCTGCCAGGGTCTACAGAAGAATGCCGCAAGGCCTCATAATAAGATTCCTGCAAACGCCCCAGTTCAATTTGCCGGTTCTGTTCTGTTGCTATATGAAGCGCCTGCTGCAGGGAAAGTGGTTTGGTTTCCTGCGCCTTAATCAGGCCGGGACAGGCCAGCAGCAATAATAATACTGCTACGGGCTTTATTGTTGGCCGTTTCCAGCCTTTCTCCGCCAGGTAGTACAGGCAGGGTAATACCAGCAGGGTAAGCATGGTAGCGGTGATAAGCCCGCCTATCACTACGGTGGCCAGCGGACGTTGCACTTCTGCACCGGCGCCCTGGCTCAGCGCCATTGGCAGGAAGCCAAGCGAGGCCACAGTGGCGGTCATCAGCACAGGCCGTAACCGTTCGTGCGTGGCCTGCAAAATGATCTGCATCGTATCTGTCATACCTTCTTTTTTCAGATGATTCATTTCTCCTATTAACACAATCCCGTTTAATACGGCTACACCAAAGAGCGCAATAAAACCTACACCGGCGGAAATACTGAAAGGCATTCCCCGCAGCCAGATCGCCAGCACCCCTCCTATAGCGGATAAAGGAATAGCGGAAAAGATCAGCACGCAATATTTCAGGTTGTGGAAAGCAAAAAACAGCAGCAGGAAAATCAGCAGCAATGCCACCGGCAAAGCAATGCCCAGGCGCCGGGTAGCATGTTGCAGGTTCTCGTACTGTCCTCCGTAAGTGACGTAATAACCGGAAGGAAATTTCACGCGGCTGCCTACTTTATGCTGCAGCTCCTGTACAATGCTCTGTACATCCCTCCCTCTTACGTTAAATCCCACCGTGATACGCCTCCGGGCATCTTCCCGCTGGATCTGGTAAGGGCCGTCCTGCAGGGCAATGGTGGCCAGCATGTTAAGGGGTACCTGTTGCCCACCGGGAAGTCCTACCTGCAGGTTGGAGATCTCATTAATGTCGCGGCGCTGACGGTCGCTCATACGGATCACAAGATCATAACGTTTATCTGCTTCAAACACCTGTCCCGCTACGGCGCCTGCGTAGGCAGCCTGCAGCGTGTTATTGATGTCATTAATAGAGGCGCCGAAGCGGGCAATCGCTTCCCGGTTGTAGGTAACCACCAGTTGCGGGATACCGGTTACCGTTTCCGTATAAAGATCCGTAGCCCCGTTAATGGATTGTATCACTTTGCTTAGTTTCCCGGCGTAGGCCGATAATGTGTCCAGGTCGTCGCCAAAGATCTTGCACACCACATCCTGTCTTGCGCCTGTCATCAGTTCATTGAACCGCATCTGCACGGGAAACTGGAAGCCGGTGGCAATACCCGGCACCTCCTGCAGTGCATGGCTCATTTTACCTGCCAGCTCCGGGAAAGAGGAGGCGCTGGTCCATTCTTTTTTAGGCTTCAGTATTACCATCATATCGGCAGCTTCCATGGGCATAGGATCTGTAGGAATTTCGCCGGAGCCTATTTTGGTCACTACTTTTTCCACCTCGGGAAATTTATCCAGTAAAACCCTGGCAGATTGCTGCGTGGTATTGATGGTAGTGGTTAAAGATGATCCGGTGAGCAGCCTGGTATCTACAGCAAAATCTCCCTCTTCCAGCTGCGGGATAAACTCACCGCCCAGCGACATCAGTACCGGGATAGCGGCGCCAAATAATACAAAGGCTACTGCTACCACCATCCTTGGCGTACGTAATGCTTTTTTTAGCAAAGGATCATACAACCGTTGCACCGAACGCATCATTTTATCGGCGAAGCTGTCTTTATGACTTAACTTTTTATTCAGCACCAATGCCCCCATCATCGGCACATAGGTAAGTGATAAAATAAATGCACCGATGATGGCGAAAGACACCGTTTGTGCCATTGGCCGGAACATTTTTCCTTCAATGCCCTGCAGGGAAAGGATGGGAAAATAAACGATCAGGATGATGATCTGGCCGAAAGCCGCGCTATTCATCATGGCTCTGGCAGATGTTTCCACTTCACTATCCATCTGTTCCTGCGTCATCACAGCTGTTCCTCTCAATGCGGCGCCTTTGGTGAGCTTATGCATAACCGCTTCAATAATGATCACCGCTCCATCTACCAGCAGTCCGAAATCGAGTGCGCCAAGGCTCATGAGGTTACCGCTTACGCCAAACAGGTTCATCATGATAATAGCAAACAACATGGCCAGCGGGATCACGGAAGCTACTATCAGTCCCGCCCTGATGTTGCCCATGAATATTACCAGTACAAACACCACTATCAGCGCTCCTTCCAGCAGGTTGCGTTCCACGGTGGAAATGGCATTATCCACCATTTTGGTACGGTCCAGGAAAGGATCTATCATCACGCCTTCCGGCAATGTTTTCTCAATTTCCTTTACCTTGTCTTTAATCCCTTTTATGACGGCGGCACTGTTTTCTCCTTTCAGCATCATCACTACGGCGCCGGCTACTTCGCCTTCATCGTTGTATACCGTAGCGCCGTAACGCACGGCATGTCCTTCCTTCACGGTGGCTACATCTCTTACCAGCAGCGGTACGCCGCCGCTTACCTGCTTCACTACGATGTTGCCGATGTCTGCCATATTTTTGGTCAGTCCTTCACTGCGGATAAAAACCACGTTAGGACCTTTTTCAATGTAAGCGCCGCCGGTGTTCTGGTTATTCTCCTGCAGGGATTTAAATACATCCGTTACCGTTAGTCCGAAGCTTCTCAGTTTATCGGGGTCAATGGCTACTTCATATTGTTTTACCATACCGCCAAAGCTGCTCACATCAGCTACCCCTTCCACACTCAGCAGTTGCCGTCTTACAATCCAGTCCTGTATATCACGCAGGGCAGTAAGATTGTATTTGCCTTCATAGCCCAGTTTGGGTTTCACTACATATTGGAATATTTCTCCCAGGCCGGTGGTAACAGGCCCCAGCTGCGGATCTCCCATACCTGGCGGGATCTGCGGCCGTACCTGGCCCAACCGTTCGCTGATCTGCTGCCTGGCCCAGTACACATCTGTATGGTCGTTGAACACAATGGTAACAAGACTAAGCCCGAAGCGTGAAAAGCTCCGCTGTTCAATAATACCGGGCACATTACGGGTGGCCTGTTCTATGGGTACAGTAATGAACCGCTCTACATCCGGCGCACCAAGACTTGGCGCTGAAGTGATCACCAGCACCTGGTTATTGGTGATATCAGGAACCGCGTCAACAGGCAGTTGGGTTACAGAGTAACTGCCCCAGCCGATCAACGCCAGTATAAACAGGCCGATGATCAGTTTATTCCTGACGGAAAAATGAATGATCTTATTTAACATGATTATTTGTTAGACTACGTGAATACAACAACGCGGAGTTTGTCTGACTCGGGATTAAACTGATTACGCTGATTACGCTGATTTTATTTTTTTGAATTTTGTAATTGATTAAGGGAGATGTAAGCGGATTCGCTAATATCTCTCAAAATTATTTTCAAACACTAAAAATAAAATCAGCGAAAATCATCATAATCATCATAATCCTGAGTCAGACAAAACTCGCTTTGATCGCCGAAGGCGATCCTTCGCTCCTATACGCCGCGGGGAGGCTGGAAAATGTTGTGTAAAGGAAGATAGGGAGGTATTT
>JBCNPS010000367.1:0-7839 GCA_039593235.1 Chitinophaga sp.
GTAACACTTTGCTGGCGCAGGATGGCGCCGGTGTGCCTGGTCTTGATCCGGCATTGCTGAAACGGATGAAAGGCGAAGCCTATTTCCTACGTGCTTTTTATTATTTCAGACTGGTGCTGAACTTTGGCGATATCCCTTTACTGGTGCCGGAAAAAAACATGACCGATAATTCTGTGCGTACACCGGCAGCGCAGGTATATGAACAGATAGAAAGCGATCTTACCCAGGCCCTCAGCATGTTACCGGCCACCTATGATGCTGATAACTACCAACGGGCCACCACCGGCGCAGCCCATGCCCTGCTGGCTAAAACTTACCTGTACCGGCAACGCTGGCAGGATTGCCTGAACCAAATTGCGGAAGTAGAAAAAGGTAATTACCAGTTGCTGGATCATTATGAAGATAATTTCAACGGCGTTGGAGAAAAAGCGGGTGAGATCATTTTTGCGGCCCGTCATGATGCCGGCAAAACGCCCTCCCAGGGTTCTGTGCTCAATGCCGTGTTTGCGCCACAAGGCAAAGGCTGGGGCTTTGAAATTCCCACCAAAGACCTTGTGGATGCCTTTGAAACCGGTGATCCCCGAAGGGCCGCCACACTTTTCCAGGCAGGCGATAAATACCTTGATGGCAGTAATTACGACCCGGCCTGGTCGCCAGTAACCGGTTTTAACGTACGCAAGTTTATGAGCAATGTAAACCCTATTGATGATGGAGGTGTGGATTTTGCGTATATCCGTTTGGGTGATGTGATACTGTGGAAAGCCGAATGTCATGCCAACCTTGGCTCATTGCCGGAAGCACGCGCCGACCTTGAAAGAATACGGGCGAGGGCCCGCAAGTATGCCGCTAACCCGGCTACCAATCTGCCGCCTGTTACCACCGATAATAAAGCAGCGCTCCTTTCCGCCATTCAACATGAAAGACGCGTGGAACTTGCCATGGAAGGTCATCGTTATTATGACCTGGTGAGATGGAACCTGGCGCAGACCATACTGGCCAAAGCTCCTGATGCCGATCCCCTGAAAGGGTACAAAGACTATGGTAATGGCTGGCAATCTTTTAATAAGCTGTTGCCTATCCCACAAAGGGAAGCAGATCTGCTGAAACTTAATCAAAATACCGGCTACTAACCAGCTTTATTGAATACGGAAACCTGTTTGTTGCCCGCGTACGGATGTTCTTAGTCCGTTGCGGGCAGCCAACAAATAACTCAAGCGCATTAAATATGAACAAAGTTACCGCTAACCGCTTTGCCGAAAATCCTTTGCTAAAACCGGCAGATGTACCACCCAGCAGACCCGGCCTGGAAGTGGCCTGTTTGCTGAATCCCGGCGTTTTCGAATACGACAATAAAATATGGCTGATCATCCGCGTAGCGGAACGGCCAAAGCAACAGCATCATCTCATTTCATTCCCGGTACTGCAAAATGGCGGCATAGAAATTATTGAGATCCTGAAAAATGATCCGCACCTCGATGCTACCGACCCGCGGGTACTACGCTATAAAGGCGACGACTACCTGACCACACTTTCTCATTTGCGGCTGTTTTGCAGCGAAGACGGCATTCATTTCCATGAGCCGGAAGGCTATCCGCAGCTGCATGGAGAAGGGCCGCTGGAATCATTTGGCGTAGAAGATTGCAGGGTAACAAAAATAGAAGACACCTATTATCTCACCTTCACAGCGGTATCGTCAAATGGTGTAGGTGTAGGCATGCGCACCACGCGCAACTGGAAAACGTTTTCAGATCAATGCATGATCATACCGCCGCATAATAAGGACTGCGCGCTATTTGATGAAAAAATAAACGGCAGGTACTACGCCCTGCACCGGCCCAGCAGCGTGGATCTTGGCGGTAATTATATCTGGCTGGCACAGTCGCCCGACGGGATGCATTGGGGAAAGCACCAATGCCTGATCAGAACCCGCCCGGGTTACTGGGACAGTGCAAGGGTAGGCGCCGGCGCCGCTCCCATCAAAACAACAGCGGGATGGCTGGAAATTTACCACGGCGCCAATGAAAAACATCAATACGGACTGGGAGCTATTTTGCTGGATCTTAACGATCCGTTCAAAGTGCTCGCGCGCAGCGATGATCCTATTATGATACCGGAAGCCCCTTACGAGCTTACCGGCTTCTTTGGGCAGGTGGTTTTTACCAACGGGCATATTGTGAAAGGCGATGAGCTCACTATTTATTATGGCGCTGCCGACGAAGTGGTATGCGCCGCCCGGTTTTCTATCGCCGAAATACTTTCATCCTTAAAAAGGTAACAACTTATGCTCAGGAACCTTTCTGCAGAAATAAAACATTTCAACCAGCAGCCACACGACTTCCGTATACTGGTGCTCACTAATATGATCTATGCACTGGTATTGCCGGTGATCGACATTTTTGTGGCAGCATATGTGATGCGTAACTCTAACGACCCTACGAAAGTAGTGATCTATCAACTCACTATTTATACCGGTATTCCACTTACTTTTTTACTAAATGGTTTTTTACTGAACCGCTTCAATATTAAAACATTGTATTCCGCCGGTATGTTGCTCAGCGGCGTGTCCATGATCGTGATGATGTCGCTCAAAACGCTGGACCTCACCGGCATTGGGATTGCCGGTATTATTATGGGCATGTCGTTCGGCTTTTACTGGGCCAACCGCGACTACCTGGCATTATCCATCACCAATGACCGGAACCGCAATTATTACTATGGTCTTGAAACCTTTTTTTATACCATCATCGCCGTAGTAGTACCTATCTGTATAGGTTGGTTTATAGAATCGGGCGGTGATATTAATGTAAACAACGCTTACCGTATTATTACCGGGCTGGTGTTTGTGATCACCATCCTTGCTTCCGTAGTATGTTTCAGGGGGCATTTCCGTAATCCCGATGAAAAAACATTCCTGTATCTGCGATTCCATCCTTATTGGCGTAAACTGCTGATGCTGGCTTCTTTGAAGGGACTGGCCCAAGGCTACCTTGTAACAGCGCCCGCTATGCTGATCATGTTATTGCTGGGAAAAGAAGGCGCACTGGGCACCGCCCAATCGGTGGGCGCCATCATTGCTGCTGTGCTGATGTATATTATTGGCAGGGCGGCAAAACCGGAACACCGGATCACCATTTTTGCAGGAGGACTTATATGCTTTACGCTGGCGGCTATTTTCAACGGCGCCTTTTACAACGCAACAGGCGTGGTCATTTTTATGCTGTTCCTCCTGTTGGCAAAACCACTGCTGGATATGGCGTACTTCCCTATTCAATTCAGCGTGATCGATATTCTTTCCAAAAAAGAAAAACGTAACGTTTACGCCTATATTCTCAATCATGAAGTGGGCCTGTATGCCGGGCGTTTCCTGGGCGCAGGTACCTTTATTTTCCTGGCGTACTATTTTTCTACCGAAGTGGCGCTGCGTTATGCCATCATCATCATTGCCATACTGCAACTGCTTTCCATTGCAGTAGGCAAAAGTATTATCAAAGAAGGGAAAGCGCTGATAAAAGAAACTAATGAAAAAACCACCGCGGTGGTATAAATTGTATACAGCATGGTAAAATTAACAACAACGGGGATCACGCTCTGCCTCCTGTGGATGGCCTGTAAAACACCAGCGCCTGCGCCGGTGGTGCAGCAACACCTCCCCCGCCTGGATTCCATGGCCGATGTGCCACAACCGCTACAGATCATAGACTGGTATGCCCTGGCCCGGCAGTTCGACAGTACCGCTTACAACTTTAACACCACCGGGCCGCATTGGCCGCTGGTTTGGTGGGATAGCAGCCGGCATAATTTTGATCAGCCGGTAGTAGGGCTTTATACCGCAATGGATGATCAGCGGCAGGGACCTGCACATAACAAAGGGATCTTCCATGAAGCGCTTGCTACGATGGGCGCTACGCTGGGCGCTACATTGGTGGGGGTTGACAAAAGCAGTCAACAGGGTCTTAACTATGTAGCCATGCTGAAAAATTATTTCAACCGCGAAACCGGTTGGGATATTATGATGAACAACACCTGCCCGGAGGTAGCCCAGCTTGGCGGCGGTTATGGGCGCGACTGGTGGTACGATGTATACCCCAACGTGCTTTTCTATGGTATCTATGACCATTATCCCAATACGCCGGGTTTTGATTCGCTGGCGCATCGCATTGCGGAAAAATTCTGCGCAGCAGACTCTGTGCTGAATGGCAACTATGATCATTCTTTTTTTGACTATGCACAACTGCAGCCAAAAGATAACTGGATCTGCAAACAGCAGGACGCCGCTGCCGGTCATGCTTACGTGTTATATGCCGCTTACAAAAAGTTTGGCGATCCGCGCTACCTGCAGCATGCAATAAAAGCACTGCAAACGCTGGAACAGCAGCCACATAATACCAACTATGAAGTGCTGATGCCTTTTGGCGCTTATATGGCAGCAAGACTGAATGCGGAACAAGGCAAACAGTTTAACGTGCACAAATTCATGGAATGGACATTTAATGGCGATCCTGAATGCCGGCAAGGCTGGGGCGTGCTGGCTGGCACTTGGAATGGTATTGACATATCAGGTATTGTAGGCAGCACAACAGACAGGGGCGGATACGGTTTTCTCATGAATACTTTTGATGCCGCCTGGCCACTCGTTGCCATGGTACGTTACGATCCATCTTACGCCGCCACCGTTGGTAAATGGATGCTGAATGCCAGTAACGCCGCCCGTTTCTTCTATACCCAGTACATGCCCGATGATCATGAAACGATCCCGGAAAAGGCTGCCATTACCAAAGGAGTGATCGGCTATGAAGGCATTATCCATACTTCATCCTACCCCGAATACGCACAGCTCAAAGCCCCGGTAGCACAGGGCGACGGGCCGCAATGGGCCAAAGGAAATCCTGATGTATCACAATTCAGCGTGTATGGCAGCGGACATGCAGGGATCTTTGGCAGTATTATCCGCACCACTACGGTACCCGGTATATTACAACTGAATTTGCTGGCCACAGATTTTTTCAGAGAAAAAGCTTACCCCTCTTATCTCTACTATAATCCTTACCCCGAAGAAAAAAAGGTAACGGTAAATGTGGGTGATCAACCGGTGGATATTTACAATACCATTACCCGGCAGTTTATTGCCCGCAAAGTGAAACAGGGTTATGACCTGGTGTTACCGGGACGCAGCCCCGCAGTGCTGGTGTTGACACCTGCCGGCGGGAAAGTGAGTAAGGTGGGCAACCGGTTGGCGGTAAATGAGGTGACGGTTAGCTTTTAGGTACTTTGTCGTTTTTTTCCAAACAGCTGCTCCCTCATTCACATATCTTTACAAAAAAACACCACTATGGCAAGCAAGTTAAAACATGAGCAGGTACAGTATATCGAATTTCTGTCGAAAGACATTAACCGTGCGAAAGAATTTTATACGAAGAGTTTTGGCTGGAAGTTTACCGATTACGGCCCGGATTATACCGCATTTGAAGGCGACTATGTAGATGGCGGATTCACCACTGGCAAGCCGGTAAAAGGTACGGTTTTAGTGATCCTTTACTCGAACGATATTGAAGCTACACAGCAAAAGGTAATTGCCGCAGGAGGCAAAATAGTGAAGGATATCTTTAGTTTTCCCGGTGGCAGGCGATTCCACTTTACCGATCCGGATGGGTATGAACTGGCGGTATGGTCGCTGTAGAAAAAGTAAAAGCCGCTTCCATACCGGAGCGGCTTTGCATTTTTATCAAACAAAAAAAAACTACCTGCTATCCAATGCCCGCATAAACGCAATAACATCTTTTATTTCGCCGGGTGTCAGCTGTAATTTTTCTGCGCTTAAACTTTGGTTATGCACCGGCAAACCGTTCCCCATACCACCGCCTTCATTATAAAAGTCCATTACTTCTTCCAGGGTGGCAAATGCCCCATTGTGCATATAGGGCGCTGTTTTCGAAGTATTCCGGACTGTAACGGTTTTAAAAGCATGATCAAACGCTGATAAACGACTGCTGTCAAAATAATTATAATTCATGAGCGTGTTGAAAAGCCCCCTGTCGGAGTCAATATTTTTACTACCTTGTTTTTCGGGAACGCCTAATATTTCTGCATCCTGCATGATAAATTTAGGCGGCAGCACCCCGCTGAACAACGGCATATAATGACAGGTACCACAGCCTGCCTTACCCATAAATAAATTAAACCCTTTCACTTCTCCGGCAGACATGGCCGTATCAATACCAGCCATGTAATCATCGAAACGGCTGTTTAACCGTACCAGGCTCCTTACATACGCTGCCAGCGCCTCTGTTACAGCTGAGGAATCCGGCTGCGCCTTTTCCGGAAATGCGGATGCAAACAATTGTTTATACCTGCCGAAACGGATAATATCCTGCAGGGCGGTATGTATGCGACCTCCCATCTCTTTTGGATTATGCACCACATCGTTCACCTGTTCTTCCAGCGTTTCCGCACGCTGATCATAAAATTGCTGCGGTTGCAGTGCTGTATTAAGCAGGGAAGGCACATTCCTGTCTATAAGGCCTGTGCCGTTAACATCATTGTGCTTCGCCAGGTTTTCTGCGAATGCTGTTTGCGGATGATGACAGGAAGCGCAACTGATATTACCGTTGCCCGAAAAGGCCGTTTCTGTAAATAACGCCTTACCCAGCGCTGCTTTGGCAGTTTTGTTGTCCTGATCAAGGAAAGGTGAGTAGGCATCTGCATTAAAAGCGTCCTTGTCAAACAGGGTAAAAACATCCTGCCGTAATAAACGATTGTAATGATAACCCTGGAAATCCAGCTGCCTGCGTAGCTGTTCTATAGCGGTAGTTAACGGGTTGGCATAACGGCGTATAAAAAGCGCCCTGTCGAAACTATTGAAATCCCTGTTGGCTAACAGGAACGCGATGTTCCCGTTGAGCAGCTCCCGCGTGGTATCACTGTTGCCTGCATAAGGAGCCAGCACCTGCTGCAACGCCTGCAAGGCAACGGCGCATTCCTCCATGCTGTTTTTACTGAGCGGGTTATCATACCCGGTAATGCCCAAAGTTTCAATGCGGAACACTTCCAGTTTTGCAGCATCCAGGATCTGCCAGTCGGCAACAGGAATACCGGAAAAATAGGATTTAAATACCTGTAATTTATCGAGGATGATTTCCGTTTGCCCCAGCAGCATTTTACGGGAGCTGTTGCTGAACGCAGGAAATATATGTTCTTCCATTACCTGCAGCCCGGAAGGATTTAAGATGGTGTAACCGGGAAGCTCCGCTTCCGCTTTAGGGGCGCCATTTATAAAACGCGCTGTGGAATAAGCAAAATATTCTGTGGCCCACTCTATCCGTTTGTAATATTTTCTTGCCGCCAGGAAAGCGGGTTGCAGCTCTTCCGCTGAACCGGACCTGATAGCAGGTTGCAGTGAATCGGTGATGTAATGTGAAAAGGCGTCAATATCACGGCAAAGCATTCCCGCAATTTCCTTTGCGGGATCATTGGTCCTTACCCCGAAAGAAGATAGCAGCTGTATCGCCCCCACCATCAACACCAAAACTATTGCTACCCGGGAATGCTTCACCTGTTATTAAAATCAGTTGTTAAAATTAAAGGCGCCCTGCAGCGGGTTGGCGTTGCCATCCCTGCTGTTGAGCGGTTTCAGGCCCCAGCGTTTTTCGATAAACGACAGGATACTTACCGTTTCGTACTGTGTCTGGTCCACGTAACCTTTTTTGGCAAAAGGGGAGATAATAATGGCAGGAATACGGCTGCCCGGTCCCCATTTATCAATCACCGGCGGCGCCACATGATCCCAGAAGCCGCCGTTTTCATCATAGGTAAGTATGATCACGACATCTTTCCAGTTAGGGC
>JBCNPS010000368.1:0-7816 GCA_039593235.1 Chitinophaga sp.
CGGCGCTTACGATCAGAAAAATACCAAACCATTTGTTAACACCCCGCTGCCTGCTGCAAAACCATCACCTAATGGTATCGCAGATTTTGCAGCACAGAACGGCGTAAATGTAAAAGATGCAGCTGGCGCTACCCAGGTAGATATGATCGACAACAACTTCAAAATGCCGCAGGTATGGAGAAGCAGCCTCGCACTGGATTATACCACCCACGACCAGTGGAAATTCTCTATAGAAGGTATTTATACCAAAGTAATTAAGGACCTGATGTTCCAGCAGGTAAACCTGGCAGATAACCCTACTTACTTTGCATATGATGTAAACAAACAACAGCCTATCTTCTCCGGTGCTAAAATCAATTCGCTGTATACGAACGCTTACCTGTTGTCTAACACAGATAAGGGTTACCGTTACAGCATCACCGGCCAGGTATCCAAAACTTTCCCTTTTGGTTTGAACTTCATGGTGGCTTACACTTATGGCCAGGCAAAAGATATCACCAATGGTATCCGCAACTCCATGGAATCGAACTGGCAGCTGAACCAGGCGCTGAATCCTAACAGCCCGGGACTGGCTTACTCTAACTTCGATATCCGTAACCGTATCGTTGCTACCGTTGCTTACAAACAGGATTGGGGCACCAAAGGCAAATGGGTTTCCAACTTCTCCGCCTTCTTCAATACTTCTTCCGGAACACCGTTCTCTTATGGTTTAGTAAACGCTACCATCAACGGAACACCACAACAGGTGAGCCTTACTTACATCCCGAAAGATGTGACTGAAGCTACCAACTTCTTTACTGATAAAGCAGGTGGACAAACCGCTGCCCAACAGGCTGCTGATTTCATGAATTATGTGAACAGCAACAGCTACCTGAGCGGCCGTAAAGGTCAGTTCACTGAACGTAACGGTGGCCGCACA
Organism: Chitinophaga sp.; assembly: GCA_039593235.1. GTDB lineage: Bacteria > Bacteroidota > Bacteroidia > Chitinophagales > Chitinophagaceae > Chitinophaga. The sequence continues at coordinate 920 of JBCNPS010000368.1, forward strand.
CCATGGAATACACAGGCCGACTTCCGTTTCGCGCAGGACTTCAACTTCCAGGCCGGTAAAAAAATGCACACGATCACATTGACTTACGATATCGTGAATGTTACCAACCTGCTGAACAAAGACTGGGGTATTCAGTACTTCACGCCTAACACCTTTAACTCAATGGCGAGCGTTGGTTTGAGCCCAACCGGTAAAGTGGTGAATAACTATCCTACTTACACTTTCAGCACTCCGGGCGCTCCTTATTCAAAAGACTTTTTTGCATCCCGTCACCAGATGCAGCTGGGCCTGAGATACAGCTTCTAATTCAGCTTGTCTTTATAACAAAAAAGCGGTTGCTCCATATGGAACAACCGCTTTTTTTGTTATTACATCTCCCAGTATAATTATTTAATAGCAAATACTGCTCTTACTTCTGCACGGATCTTAATGGTTTTGAAATCAATATCAGAAGCGGCTTCGCCAGCGCCATCTGCAGCTTTAGCCATATAGTTCACCATTAAAGGGCGGGCATCAGCATAATTATCTGTATTCATTTCCTGGATCTCTATCACGCCATCCGTTTTGTTACCGATAGCGGCAAGCATATATTCTGCTTTTTCTTTCGCTGCCTGTAATGCTTTTATTTTTACTTCTTTACGATAAGCTTCCATTTTGCTGGAAGAATAAGAAGCGATCCTGGCGTTTTCAATACCTTCTGCATCTACTGCTCCGAGGATTTCGTTGATTTTATCCAGCTTGCTTAATTTAAGACGGTATTGTTTACGCGCCATAAATTCCAGCGGATCTTTTTTCTTTTTAAGGATCTCAAAGTTGTTGCCATACACATTTTCAATGGTAAAATCAGCCTTGGGGATTCCCGCATCAGCAACTGCTTTCTGCAATTGTTTTTCCAGCGTACTGATCTCTACTTTGTTTTTTCCTTTCAGGTATTCTCTTAAGGAGATGTTGAAATAAATTTCGTCCGGTGTGATCTCCATTTCTGCGGAACCGTTTACCTCAATCTTTTTTACCGGAGGTTGCTTATCTGCCTGTTGTGCAAAAGTGCTTAATGCAAAAAATAATCCTGCTGCCAATAACATTACCTTTTTCATGTGTCGAAGTTTTCTATTGTTAAAAAAATTTGTGTTTGTTGTTGTTTACGCCCTCATGATGCAGGGTGTAAAAGTGTTTCCACAAAAGGGGTTTTATAAAATTTTGTTAATGCAATAGTTACAGAAATAGAATTATACATTTCATATTAGCTATGAAACGATTGCAAAGGAATTATGTTACAGGGGAGAATTATTTCCGGCTATCTGTCATCGCTTTCAGGAAGTCGTACAGGTCGTTCATATGGCGGATGCGTGATGCTACCAGCATAAAGTTTTTACCTACCTGTTTCAGTTTGGCGTTGTTGGTACGGGTTTGTATATACGTTAATATATGATTGAACGTAGGGGATTCGAAATAAGGGGAATCGGGGTTATTGATAAAATAGCAGCGCAGGTTTTCTTCTTTCAGCATCATTTTTTCGAAGCCGAGCTGTATGGCCATCCAGCGGCAGCGGATGGTAGTAAGCAGGTCTTTCACCGGCTCCGGCATAGGGCCAAAGCGGTCTATCATATCGTTGGCGAAAGCCTGTAATTTGCCTTCTTCCGTGATGTTATCCAACTCCTGGTAAAGGTTCAGTCTTTCCTGGATGCTTTCAATATAAGTATCGGGAATAAGTATTTCCAGGTCTGTATCAATGGTACAGTCGCTCACGAAATCTTTCTTCTCTTCCAGCTGATCTTTGAACAGGTCGCGAAATTCATTTTGTTTCAGTTCGCGGATGGCTTCATCCAGGATCTTCTGGTACATGTCGAAGCCTATTTCTGCCATGAAACCGCTTTGTTCGCCGCCCAGCAGGTTACCGGCGCCACGGATATCGAGGTCGCGCATAGCGATCTGGAAACCGCTGCCCAGCTCACTATGTTGTTCCAGTGTTTGCAGGCGTTTACGGCTATCGGACGGCAGCGTGCTCATAGGCGGAGCCAGCAGGTAACAGAAAGCTTTTTTATTACTGCGTCCTACACGGCCACGCAACTGATGCAGGTCGCTGAGCCCGAAATGATGGGCGTTATTAATGATGATGGTATTGGCATTGGGAATGTCCACGCCGCTTTCCACGATGTTGGTACATACCAGCACATCGTACTTACGGTCAATAAAATCGAGGATCACTTCTTCCAGCTGGTGTCCTTCTAGCTGTCCGTGTGCCGTAGCAATAGACAGGTCGGGGCAAAGCCCCTGGATCAGGCCGGCCATTTCCTTCAGGCCTTTCACCCTGTTATGAATGAAATATACCTGTCCGCCTCTTTCCGCTTCGTAATAAATGGCTTCGCGGATCAGGTCCTGGTTAAACACCTGTACTTCCGTTTCAATGGCCTGGCGGTTTGGCGGGGGGGTATTGATAACAGAAAGATCACGCGCGCCCATTAATGAAAACTGCAGCGTACGCGGTATAGGCGTTGCCGTTAGTGTGAGGGTATCTACGTTATGCTTTATCTGTTTCAGTTTTTCTTTGGCAGAAACACCGAATTTCTGTTCTTCATCCACTACCAGCACACCCAGGTCTTTAAACTTCACTTCCTTGCCCAGTAAGGCATGCGTGCCAATAATGATATCTATTTTTCCTTCTTCAAGGCGTTTAAGCGTTTCCTTTTTTTCTTTGGAAGATTTGAACCTGTTGAGATAGTCAACGGTGCATGGGAAATCTTTCAGGCGATCTGCAAATGTTTTATAGTGCTGGAATGCCAGGATGGTGGTAGGCACCAGTACGGCAGCCTGTTTACCATCTACAATAGATTTAAACGCCGCCCGGATGGCTACTTCTGTTTTACCAAAGCCTACGTCTCCGCATACGAGCCTGTCCATCGGTGCAGGCGATTCCATATCACGCTTCACATCAGCGGTGGCTTTACTCTGGTCGGGTGTATCTTCATAAATGAAAGACGCTTCCAGTTCCGTTTGCAGATAGGTATCGGGGGTATGTGCAAAGCCTTGCTGGGCCTTACGTACCGCATACAGCTGTATGAGGTCTTTTGCAATATCTTTTACCTGCGTTTTGGCTTTCTCCTTCAGCTTATCCCAGGCATCGCTGCCCAGTTTATTCACTTTAGGTTCTACGCCTTCTTTGCCGGTGTATTTACTGATCTTATGCAGGGAGTTGATATTTACATACAACAGGTCGTTGTTTTTGTAAATGATGCGGATGGCTTCCTGCATTTTGCCACCTACTTCAATTTTCTGCAGTCCGCTGTACATCCCTACACCGTGATCGATATGTGTTACAAAATCGCCGGACTGCAGCTCCCTCAAGGTTTTCATGGTAATTGCCTTATTCTTGTTGTAGGCTTGTTTTACCTTGTATTTGTGGAAGCGCTGGAAGATCTGGTGATCGGTATAACATGCCAGTTTCAGCGAGTGATCAATGAACCCGCTGCTGATGGCAACAGGGATGGGGAAGAATACGAAATCTGCTTTGAGGTCCTCGAATATACTGCGCAAACGCTCCAGCTGACGCGGGTTGTCTGAGAATATAAAGAGGGAGTATTTATTGCTGTTATGTTTGCCGAGATCTTTGATCAGCAGGTCGAACTGCCGGTTAAATACGGGTTGTTCCTGTGTATCGAAAGTAATGAGTTGCGGCTGATAACCGTTGTCTGTAAGCCAGTCTTTGTTACCAAAAACAATGGTGGGCTTTTCCAGCAGTTGTTCCAGTAAAGGGGAGGCTTTTACAAAGTCTTCTTCCTTCAGCGTCATTTCCTCATCTTCATCTACCTTTACTTTCTGACCGGTTTGCAGGAAATCGTCCAGCCGTTGTTCCATTTGTTCAATCACGCCTTTTACGTAGGAAGGATCTTTCATCCATACCACGGTGTTGGCAGGCAGGAATTGGGTAAGCGGTGTTTTGCTATGATCTGCCGCATGGGTGTCCATGTTGGCAATCAGGGTTACCTGTGTGAGCTTCCGTTCGCTAAGCTGCGACTCGGGGTCAAACAGTCGGATAGAGTCTATATCTTCCCCGAATAGTTCAATACGGTAAGGTTTTTCATTACCAAAGGAATAGATATCCAGGATGCCTCCCCTAACGGCGTACTGGCCGGGCTCATATACAAAATCGGTGGCATGAAAACCCCAGCCGATGAGTTGTTCCAGCAGCGGATCCACCTTTAGTACATCGCCTACTTTCAGCTGCACCATATTGGCGCTGAAAGCCTGGTTGCCCGCCACCTTTTCCCAGAGGGCTTCCGGGTAGGTAACCAGTATTTTTTTCCTTACCGCATCCCCGGAAAATTTCATGAGCGCTTCTGTGCGCAGCATGCTGTGGCTGCTGTTGATTTCATGAAACTGGCCGGCTTTTTTAAAGGAGTCGGGGAAATAGAAAATATCCAGCGCCTGGCTGAGTTGTTCCAGGTCGTTATGGAAATAGGCTGCCTCCTCTTTATCGTTTAAGATAAAAAGATGGTTCGCATCTGCATGTGCCCAGGTGCTCACTGCCACAAAGTTTATTGCACTTCCACTAATGGAGGAAAGCTGAAAGTATTGTGGGGTGGGTGTTTGTATCCCCTTCACCAGCGACTGCAGGCGCGGATCACGTTGAAATAGTTGTAATACAGCCTGTAAATTCATGAAGAATGCAAAGGTACGAAGATTTACCGATTTTGAAATTTGATAAATGAAGATATTTAGCGGGAACCGCCCCGGTTTGTCATAATAAGTAAAATAAATAAGGAAATATCTCCATAACAGAATCCCAAATTTTCACTATATTCAATAAGACCAAACTCAACTTCCATGCTGGACCTATGGCATACCGGAATCGTAACTAAGTTGGTGGATGAAACCCACAATACGCGCCGTTTTTGGATACAGGTACCGGACATGGAACGGTTTGATTTCAAACCGGGACAATTCGTCACCCTTGACCTTCCTATCCACGAGAAGAAGAACAAACGCTGGCGTAGCTATTCCATTGCCTCCCACCCGGACGGCACCAATATCATTGAGCTGGTGATCGTTTTACTGGAAGGGGGATTGGGAAGCACTTACCTGTTTAATGAAATAAAGGAAGGAAGCGAGCTGCTGCTGCGCGGGCCGCAGGGTGTTTTCGTACTGCCGGAACAGTTAGATAAGGAATTGTTCCTGATCTGTACGGGTACAGGTATTGCACCGTTCCGCTCTATGGCTAATTATATTCACCTGCATGGGGTTCCCCATGCGCCTATTCATCTTATTTTTGGGGTCCGTTACCAGCACGACCTGTTGTACGCGGCCGAAATGCAGCAACTGGCGGCCTCTCTGCCGGGTTTCAATTACATACCTACATTATCGAGGGAAGAAAACTGGGATGGCAGAAAGGGCTATGTACACAATGTTTACGAGGAGCTACTGCAGGAGAAACGCCCGGCCAATTTCTTTCTTTGCGGCTGGAAAGCCATGATTGACGAGGCTAAGCAGCGGATCCAGGCAATGGGGTACGACCGGCATGATATACACCAGGAATTGTATGGGTAACTTATAATAGAATAGTGGAAAATAAAAAGGCTGCAACCCTTATAAAATATAACGGTTGCAGCCTTATCTATTAAAAGCGATTAAAGAATTTTGCTTAACACCAGCGCTTTCACTTCGCTCAGCGGGATACGTTCCTGCTCCATGCTATCACGGTGGCGGATGGTAACAGTGCCGTCTTCTTTGGTTTGGTGGTCAATGGTTACGCAGAAAGGTGTACCAATGGCATCCTGGCGGCGATAACGTTTACCGATAGCATCTTTTTCTTCGTAGAAGCAATAGAATGCGTGTTTGCAATCATCCATCAGTTCCCTGGCGAGTTCCGGTAAACCATCTTTCTTGGTGAGCGGGAAAATAGCCAGTTTAACCGGCGCCAGTTTAGCTGGCAGGCGAAGCACTACGCGGCTATCCTGTTTTTCCGGTGTGCTAAGATCCTCTTCTGCGTAAGCGTTACAGATAGTAAGCAGGAACATACGATCCAGGCCGATAGAAGTTTCTATCACATAAGGAACATAGTTCTGATTAATTTCTGTATCGAAATACTGTATTTTTTTCTTGCTGTATTCCTGGTGTTGTTTCAGATCGAAATCAGTACGGGAGTGGATACCTTCCACTTCCTTGAATCCGAACGGAAACTCGTATTCAATATCCACGGCAGCATCTGCGTAGTGCGCTAATTTAATGTGGTTTTTGAACTGGTATTTCGCAGGATCGGTACCGAGGCTCAGGTGCCACTGCATACGTTCTTCTTTCCATTTCTCATACCATTCCTGCTGGGTGCCCGGGCGAACAAAGAACTGCATTTCCATCTGCTCAAACTCACGCATACGGAAAATAAACTGCCGGGCCACAATCTCATTCCTGAAGGCTTTACCGATTTGTGCAATACCAAACGGCACTTTCATTCTGCCGGTTTTTTGCACGTTCAGGAAGTTCACGAAGATACCCTGGGCCGTTTCCGGGCGCAGGTAAATTTCGCTGGCTTCATCCGTAACACTGCCCAGTTGTGTGGAGAACATCAGGTTAAACTGGCGTACATCGGTCCAGTTGGAAGTGCCGCTTATAGCGCATTTTATTTTGTTGCTTTCTATGAGTGTTTTGAGTCCTGCGAAGTCGTTTTCTTTCAGCAGCTCATCCATCTGCGCCAGGAGGGCATTACCGGCTTCGGGTGGTAATGTTTCTGCATAACCTTCAATGAGGTGATCAACTCGGTAGCGTTTATTGCTATCCTTTTTATCGATCATCGGGTCGCTGAAATTATCCACGTGTCCGGATGCTTTCCAGGTAGTAGGATGCATGAAGATGGCCGCATCGATCCCCACGATATTTTCGTGCAGCTGGGTCATGCTTTTCCACCAA
>JBCNPS010000369.1:0-7804 GCA_039593235.1 Chitinophaga sp.
GGTTTAATGACCTGTCAAGGTCCGCATCGGAGATCATGCCATTGCGTTCGTATAACGCCTCTGCATAGTTGAGATATACTTCTGCCAGCCGCAGCACCGGATAATCGTATCCTTCCTGGCTGTTGGGCACTTTTCTTTCGGCAGCCCATTGCTGGTTGTTGTAGGCGGTAATATCGTTGGCCCAGGGGTCAAACTTCGGGCGTGCATTGGCTACGTCGGCCGCGCTCCAGTCCCAGTTGATATGCCAGTTGGTAGCGTTTTGCCAGTACAGGTACCCGGGCACCATCATAAAGTAACGCATACGGTTATCGCGGTGTTCGTATTCGGAAGTCATTTTAGCGCGACTGAAATCCGTTGCCGTTTTGCTGATGGGCAAGCCATCGCTGCACAGGTACATATCGGCCATTTTGCGGCTCATATCGGCCCCCAGGGCGCCAAAGGAAATCTGGTTGGGGATTGTTTTCAGGAGGTTATTGGACTCATAACGCACCGCCAGGATATATTCGTTGTTCAACGCTTTGGTAACGCCTGCCGGGTTGGATTTCTGGTTCTCCAGGATGAAGAGATACTTCAACGCGGAGTCGCCCAGCACAGCGGGTTTAAACAGGGAGAACTGTGCGCTGGCAATCACGGCATCGGAGTTAGCGATGGACTTGCTCAGCAATGCATTATACCTGCCGGCATCGCCATTCCTGTATTTCTGCCAGGTGCCTTCATACAAACAAACCCTTCCCAGGAAAGCCTGTGCGGCCTGTTTACTGATGCGGCCCTTATCGGCATCGCCAATGCTTCCTTCCAGCGGCAGATCAGGGATGGCGGCTTCCAGGTCGGCAATGATAAAATCGATCGTTTCCTCGCGGGTATTACGCGCAGCAGTTAATTCCGGGGATGTGGTGGTTAATACATCTTTCACTAAGATCACTCCACCATAGGAAGTGAACAGTTTATCAAAATATACATAGGCCCGGAAAAATTTTGCTTCCGCTACATATTGTTTCAATTCCGCCGGATTCGGGTACCCGTTGGCTTTTGCCAGCAGGTAATTGATATTGCGGATCCATTTATAGGCGTCGTTATAATTGTTATCATTGGAAACGATCGTGTTTGTGCCGCGGGCAATGGCGCCACGATCGGCGCCCAGATCGGAGCCTGCATGCCCATCTCCATTACCATTACTAAAAGAACGCAGGTAGTTATAAAACGTATTTGCAGCCAGTTTAAAATCATTGGGCTTGCGGTAAAAATTGGTGTCCTGCACGGCATCCTTCGGCTCCAGGTCCAGTGCACTTTTACAGCCGTAAGGCGTGGTGGAGAACAGGTAACCGGCCAACAGCAGCGGAATATATTTAGCCATCTTTTTCATGTCAGTACTTTTTTTGTGGAACTAGAAGGTAACGTTTACACCAAAGGTGATCAGGCGGAAGAAAGGATAGCGCTGTGCGCCACCGCTTACATCGGAAGTTTGTTCAGGATCCCATTTGTCTTCCACCCTGGTGAACTCCCATATATCATTGGCAGAAACGTATACCCGTAACCGTTGCATCTTTATGCGTTTGGATAATTCGGGCGAAAGCGTATAGCCGAGCACGATATTCTTCAGGCGGATATAGGCGCCGTTTTGCATGGACCAGTCGGAGATCTGGTAGTTGTAAGCGGCGTAGTTACCAAAGCCTTTATTGGTAGCAGTAGTGAGAATGGGTAATTCCGCATTCGGATTATCGGGTGTCCAGGTTTTACCCACCCACCAATCCGCATGGCCCTGCCAGATAGTGCCGAACGGCGTGCTCCAGTCGGAGCGGCGGTAGATCTGTTGTTTGGCAACGCCCTGGAATACCGCGCTGAAATCAAAGCCATTCCATTCGCCGCCAAAGTTGATGGCGTATACATAACGCGGATCGCTTCTGCCCAGGTACACCACATCTCCATCAGGAATGGGGTTGCCGTTGGCATCTTTCTTTCCCAGTAAATACTGGTTAGCGCCGGCATTGGTTAATTTGCCATCTCCATTAATATCTTTATAACGGTTAATTCCTTTGATCATCTGCGTAGCACCCGGCATATTGGGAATACTGCTGCCCGGCACCAGCGCCGCGTAATCCGCCGCTTCCTTGTCGGTTTGGATACGGCCATCATATTTAAACCCGAAGTAAGAATTTAATGCATATCCTTCCAGGTTTTGTTTGCCTGCGCTAACAATATTGGCGCCACCGTAGTTCACCAGCTTATTGCTGTTATCGGTGAGTGTTCCGTTGATATAGTAAGATACTTTCCCGATCTGGTCTCTCCAGCCAACAGACATTTCCCAGCCCCATACTTTCAGCGCACCAATATTCGCAGATGGCGCTACTGCGCCCAACACAGCGGAATATACCTGCGGAAGCAACATGTTGTTATTCTGTTTCCAGAAATAATCGAAGGTACCGTACAGGTGGTTGTTAAGCACAGTAACGTCAACGCCTATATTCTGGTTATGTATTTTTTCCCAGGTCCTGTTCAGGCTCACGAGGGTATCCCTGGGACCCGCCACCACAGAGCGGGAGCTGTAGTTACCCAGTACGGCGCCCTGTCCAAAATTCATGCGGGCAAGATAGTCGTACAAACCTATGCCGGATTGATTACCCACCGTACCTACTGATCCACGCAGTTTCAACTCGTTCACAAATTTGATATTGCGCATAAAATTCTCCTGCGAGATGCGCCAGCCGGCAGAAAGACCGGAATAAAATTTCCAGCGGTGATCGGCATCAAACCGGGAGCTACCATCGTAGCGACCATTGGCTTCAAAAAGATACTTATCCTTATAAGCGTAATTGAAGCGGCCAAAGGCAGACCCGATGGCCCATTCGGCAATATTTTCCGTATTGGAGCGGGTAGTGTTGTCGCCAAGACCAAGATTCAACGCCGGCACATCGTTGCTGGCCAGGTAAGTGGTGGTGGTAGAAAAAAAGTTGTTCTGATCGCGCTCATAGTTAATGCCTGCTACCACGGAAAAGTTATGTACTTCTTTTAATCTCTTTTTATATTCGAGATAAGCGTTGGTATTAAAATAAACGTCTCTCAGCTCTCCCCTTGTGTAGGAAGATTGGTCCTGTGAAGGATTATCAAGATATTGATAGCTTTCAGAATAGTTATAGATCCCGGATATTGATTTATACTGGTTCTTTGTGCCGATAGAGGTCCAGTTATAGCCAACGGATCCTATCAGTTTTAAATCCGGGGTGAGGGTGAAGTCCAGTCTTGTATTCGCAAACACGCGGCTGTTGTAGGTTTTTGACTCTCCTCCCAGTTCCAGCAACCAGTTACGGGCGGGTTGCGTACCCCAGGCATACGGTTTACCATGAATGGTAGCCACCGGGAAACCAGGCTGTGAGCCAAAGTTGATCTCGCCCTGGCGGGTAGGCACTACCACATCATTCTTTTCCATGGAAACATTGGTATGCATTTTAAACCAGGGCGCAAAGGTATAGTCGTGCGTAAAGCGCACATTGTAGCGTTTATTGGAGTTCTGTCCCCATTTGAGCATACTGCCGTCGTCCATATAACCGAGCGATAAACGGTAGCCCATTTTGTCGGTAGCGGCGGATAAACTCAGATCATGCTGGGTAGACATGGCCCTTCCGTTGCCCCAGAGGATATCAATGGGGTTGGTATCAAAAAACGTATAGTCCTTTACGTCAGTAAAGCCGATGGTTTCACCGCCTGCCAGGTATTCCGGCGTGTTTTTATCGATGAACAAACTATCCGGGCGATTGATCCATGCCCTTGCGTATTTTGTCCAGATCCAGTTTTCATCCGGTACTCCGCCGGTAGAGGCGTTGGAGATGGCCTCAAGCAGGTATTGACCGTACTGGTCGCTGTTGAGGAAGGTAGGTTTAAGCCCCATTCTTTTTTGCGATACCGAGCCGTTGTACTGGATAGAAGGCAGGCCGGCTTTGGCTCTTTTAGTAGTGATGAGCACTACGCCGCCTGCAGCGCGTGCGCCGTAAATGGCGGCTGCCGCATCTTTCAGGAACGACATGTTATCGATATCCGACGGGTTGATAGAGTTGAGCACACCCACGCCCTGCATAGGGATACCATCCACTACCACCAGGGGTTCGGTACCGTTGGTAGAAGTGGCGCCTCTCATCTGGAAGTTCCAGCCTTCCTGCCCGGGGGCGGCGGCCCTGCGTGTAACAATAACGCCCGGCACCTGTCCCTGCAGGGATGCCAGCGGGTTGGACACTACGCCGCGGTCCTGGAATACTTTGGAATCCACGGTAGCGATGGCGCCGGTTAAGGTGGCTTTTTTCTGCTGTCCGTAGCCCACTACCACTACTTCATTCATATCGCCGTTATCAATGGCCAGTTGAATGGAAATGTTGCTGCGGTTGCTTACCGGCAGTTCTATTGTTTTAAATCCTATACTGCTGATCACCAGTACATCGGTGGCTGCTGCTTTCACACTGAAACGGCCGTTTACATCTGTTGCAGCGCCCGTGTTGGCGCCTTTCACACGGATGGTGGCGCCTATCACAGGTTCATTCTTCACCGCATCCGATACGGTGCCTGTTACCGTTTTATGGTCCTGCGAAAAAACAAGGGATGGGATGCCCGACAGTAAAATGCAGGACAGCGCACAAAGAAAAACGACATGGTTGTAAAATCGTTTCATAACGGGATAATTTTATTTTTTAATAAATTAATTGGATGCAGTACCGCCTGCAGTGATACGACTTTACTGACCCCGGAGCTTGTTCCTTCGACGTGGATTAAATGTTGGTTGCATGTAGTAATTTTTTATCAGTAACGTGAATAATATGCCGCTTCAAACCGGCGCCTGATTAATCGATTAAGTATTGATTTTAAGCAAACGTTTGCATTTATCTATACAGATGGATATTTTTTGTTGATTGCCTGTAAAGATGATTCCCTGATAACAAGCCTGGTGGGCAATACCACCGTTGCAGCGCGGGAATTACCTGCAATATCCGTCATGCTGGCCATGAGCATTTTCATCACCTGTTGGGATATTTCCTGCACTGGTTGTGCAACAGCGGTAACGGCAGGAGAAAACAGGGAGAAATGGGTGTTATCATCAAACCCCACGATCCCCATATCAGCGGGGATCTTTTTATGCAGGCTGTTGATGGCATCCAGCCCGCTGATGGCGAGATAGTTGGTGGCAAATAATACACCGTTCATGTCTTTATTTTGTTTGATGAACAATTTGATTTTCCCTGCGATCTTTTCCGGGGGCAGGCGATAAGGGATCTTCAGCACCCGTGGTTTAAACCCTTCCTCTCCCATTGCGGCGGCGTACCCGGCGAGACGGTCGCTCATTTGCACCTGTGCGGAATCCAGCGTTACCAGGCCAATATGCCGGAAGCCCTGATCCAGCAGGTGCCGGCTGGCCTGGTAAGCGCCATTGAAATTATCGACCACTACGTTTACAGTAGGCAGCCCCGGGAAATACCTGTCGAAAAGGATCACCGGCAACTGGTCGTTGATCAGCGCCTGCACCTCTTCTTCAATACCCGGCGACGGCGCAATGATATAACCGTCTACTTGCGCATCACGGAACACCTTAATTAATGCCTGCGTAATACGCGTATCATTTTCCGTACTGGAATAAAAGATCTTATAGTCAAGCTGGCTGGCTATTTTTTCCACCTCCCTGGCGATACTTGAAAAGAAAGGGTCTGCAATATCTTCCACCAGCATACCAATGGTTTTACTTTTACCGGTACGTAAACTTTTCGCCACCATATTGGGCCGGTAACCGGCCTGCCTTGCAAAAGCCAGGATCCTTTTTTCCTGTTCCGCACTGATACGCTTCTCCTGCGCCTTTCCATTCAGCACATAGGAAACCGTAGCGGAGGATACATTTAATTGCCGGGCAATGTCGTGAATAGATATCTTCTTATACACCTGGTTGAGCTTAATCGATTATGCCGTTGTGCTAGAAAAAAGGAAATCAGGCATTCCCCTTCCCGGCAGACTGTAAAAAATTAGTCCGCAGGCATTGATTTTTCTAATTAACTGTCAAATTAACACTTATATTTGAACCGGTGTAGGTAAACGGGTAATTTATTAGGGCAAACGTTTGCATTAAAACGGGATTAAAAAGAACAGGCGTTCCCGCTTATATCTATCTAAATACTTTTAACTGCCATGTTATGATAAAGCAACCAATTACTATTAAAGACATCGCCAGATCGCTGGGCCTCTCCTTCTCTACGGTATCCAGGGCGCTGAAAGGAAGCTACAAGATCAGCGACGCCACCCAGCAACTGGTAAAGGAATATGCTGAGAAACATAACTACCGTCCTAACCTCATGGCGCAAAGCCTGAAGAATAAAAAAAGCCGTTGCCTCGGCATCGCCCTCAGCAGCATTCCCAATAATTTTTATGCGGAAGTGATCAGCGGCATAGAATCGGCCGCCTATAATAAAGACTACCTGGTGATGATCACCCAGAACGATGAATCTTATGAAAGAGAAATAAAAAACCTGGAAAATCTTTCCTGGAGGTCGGTAGACGGGCTACTGCTCTCCCTCTCCGGCGGCACCGCCGACATTGCACATATTCAACGCCTTCACGAACACGGGCTGCCTATTGTTTTATTCGACCGTGTTACCGACGCCATTAATACCCACCGCGTAATTGCGGACAATAAAGGCGGCGCCTTCAACGTTACCACCCACCTGCTGAAACGCGGCTTCCGGCACATTGCCCACATTACGGGCGCTCCCGGCCTCTCCATCACCAAAGAGCGCCTGCAGGGTTACATGGATGCTCTCCGGGCCCGTCAGATGCCCGTACATGAACATTATATAAAGTACTGCCAGGCCTGTGGCAACGATATCCCGGAAACCGAAAACGCTATCCGGGAACTCCTGGCGCTGGAAACACCGCCGGATGCCTTACTGGTGGGGTCCGACAGGCTCACCATGCGCTGCTTCTCCGTACTGCACGAACAAGGCATACACATCCCGGGGCAAATGGCCCTGGCAGGATTCAGTAACTTCAGCTCTCCCGAGCTGTTGTCGCCCTCCCTCACCACCATCCGGCAATCAGCCTTTGAAATGGGAAAAATAGCCGCCGAACTGCTGATAGACCTGATAGAAAGAAAACGCCCGCTCACCACTTTTGAAACAAGGATACTGCCTACGCACCTCTGCATCCGGAACTCTACTGCAGCACCGCTTCCCGCTTCCGGGACAACAGGAACACCCGGTACATTACCAGCGCGCTCACCAGGATCAGGAATATATAACTAAAGGAAAGATGCCTGCCGTGTTCCGCCGGCAAACTATATATGAGCCCATAACTGAGTATGGACACAATCACATAACACACCCCCCCCGTAAGCCCGCCGGCAATACCGGCATTTTTGGGAAATATCTGCAAGCAGAAAGTGAAATAATTATTGTAGGTGAAACCCGCTCCTACATGTACCAGAAACGCAAACACCAGTATGGTCCACAAGCCGCCGTACAGGGAAAACGTAACCAGCAACAGCAACGCCGCTACCAGCTGCAACCCCACATTAACGCTCATCTTCTTTACAAAAGGCCGGTTGATCATCCCCTTGCCTAAAAATCCGCCCACCATCCAGGCAAAGCCCAGGAACAGGGAACAATAGCCTGTGATCACGGGCGACAGGTTAAAGTAATGCTCAATAATAAAAGGCCCCGACATATTATATACCATCACCATGGAATAGGCCAGTCCCAACATCACAATACCCAGCGTAAAACTGCCCGTGCGGATCATGGCATAATAAATAGACAGGATCTTCACGGGGTGGAACGGCGTGGTC
>JBCNPS010000037.1:0-22881 GCA_039593235.1 Chitinophaga sp.
TGTTCCTGAAATACAATATGCCGAAGAACCAGAACCAGAGCCTGGTATTCAACTATTCTACCCGGATAGACCGGCCCAATTTTGATCAGTTGCTACCATATATCAATAACTCGGATCCCCAGAATATCCGTACCGGTAACCCGGAACTGCAGCCGGCCCTGTCGCATAAATTTGAACTCAGCTATTCCGTGTATTACCCGGAAACCAATAATTACCTGAGCACCAGCACCTACTATGCGCAAACCAATGATAATATAGACCGCATCAGTACACTGGATACTATTTCCGGTGTTACTACCACCAAACCCATGAACCTGGCTACCCAGCAGAATATGGGAGGAAATGTGTCCTACAGCTTAAACCTTACCAAATGGTGGAAAGTATGGGCTAACCTGAACGTGGAATACAGCAAACTGACCAGTATTGCCGTAAACAATGAAAATTTCAGCTACGGCTTAAACGGGAATACCCAATTTCGTTTACCCGGCAGGTTTAGTGTGGAACTGGGCGGTCATTTCCGCTCTCCCCGCATCCAGCCCCAGGGAACTTTCAAGGCTATGAACGGCATAGATCTCGGACTCCGTAAAGAACTGCTGGAAAGAAAGCTGGTGGTGGCGCTCAATATCTCCGACCTGCTCAATTCACAGCAGTTCAGTTCTCATTATGAAACCAATACCTTTATACAGGATTACGAGCGGAAACGCGCTACCCGCTTTATCCGGCTGAATATACGTTACCGCTTCGGCAAAATGGATCCTAACCTGTTCAAGAAAAAGAAACCACAGGAAGAAGAAGAAAAACAGGAAGAAGAAAAGCCCAAAGAGGGCACAGGCCGGCTTTGATAAACATTAGGGGCAGGAGATCACACTCCTGCCTTATTTTTTTCCGGCCAGCATGGGTACAAAAGAGAAGTTATCAAACAGTTCCTGCTCGTTCTCCGTTTCGCTGGTCCTGGTAATGCGCAACATGCGCTGCACCTCCTGCCCGCCCACGGGAATCACCATCTTTCCCCCGATTTTCAGCTGCTGCAGCAACTTTTCAGGAATATGGGGCGCTGCGGCCGTAACCAGCACTTTATCAAAAGGCGCATAGGTAGACAGGCCCTCATAACCATCTCCGTAAAAGAAACGGAGATTACGATATTGGGCTTTAAAAGGAAAATGCTTCACCTGGTCAAACAACTTTCGCTGCCGTTCTATGGTAAATACATTGGCTTTCAGCTCAGCCAGCACACAGGCCTGGTAGGCACTGCCGGTGCCTATTTCCAGCACTTTTTCGTAGGGCTTCACCTCCAGCAGCTGCGTTTGATAAGCCACTGTATACGGCTGCGAAATGGTTTGCCCCTCCCCGATAGGGAAGGCCCTGTCGTCGTAGGCTATACTTTCAAAAGCCGTATCAAGGAAAAAATGCCTGGGAATATTGCCTATAGCCGCCAGTACGTTTTCATCTGTAATACCTTTCTGACGGATACTATCAACGAGCTGTTTACGTAATCCTTTTTGTTTATAAGTATCTTCATACCGCCTCATGGCCGCAAAATTAACCAATACAAGGGATTTTCAATGTATTTTGAAATCGGTAATTTCACACATTCATTTTTTTATTTTTACTTTACAATCCATTTTAGCACATACGGCTCACAAAAAAAAGACCATGGATATAAATATTCAAAGCAAAGTAGACCAATGGCTCAACGGTAATTACGACGCTGAAACCGTTGCCACACTGAAGAAAATGCAGGAGGGAAACCCCGATGAACTCAACGACGCCTTTTACCGTAACCTCGAATTTGGAACCGGTGGTCTCAGGGGCATTATGGGCGTTGGTACCAACCGCATGAATAAATATACCCTTGGAATGGCCACCCAGGGCTTCGCCAATTATCTCAAAAAAACCTTTACCGGCGAAATTAAAGTAGCGATTGCACACGACAGCCGCAATAACGCCCGCTTTTTTGCCGAAACCGTTGCCAACGTTTTTGCTGCCAACGATATCAAAGTGTTTCTTTTTGAAAGCCTGCGCCCTACCCCGGAGCTTTCTTTCACCATCCGCCACCTGAAATGCCAGGGAGGCGTGGTACTCACCGCCTCTCACAACCCGAAAGAATACAACGGCTACAAAGCCTACTGGAACGACGGGGCCCAGCTGGTACCGCCGCACGACAATAACGTGATCCGCGAAGTGGAAAACATCGTTTCCCCGGATGATGTGAAATGGACCGGCGGCGAAGCCAATATCACCCTCATCGGGAAAGAGGTGGACGAAGCCTACCGGCAGGAGCTGCTCAGCCTGTCCATCAACCCGGACATCAACAAACAACAGCACGATCTTAAAATAGTATATACGCCTATTCACGGCACCGGTATCACCCAGGTACCCCAATTGCTGGAACAGTACGGCTTTACCAATGTAAACATTGTACAGGAACAGGCTACCCCGGATGGTAACTTCCCCACCGTAGTATATCCTAACCCGGAAGAATCCGAAGCCATGAGCCTGGGCCTCAAAAAAGCCAAAGAACTCGATGCGGATATCCTCCTGGGTACCGACCCCGATGCGGATCGTGTAGGCATTGCCGTGAAAGACCTGAAAGGCGAATGGATCCTGCTCAATGGTAACCAAACCGGTGTACTGCTGTTTAACTACATAGTGGAAAGCCGCAAAAGCAAGGGCCTCGCCAAAGCAAACGATTATATTGCCAAAACGGTGGTAACATCCGACCTGATCGATGTTTTCGCCGCAAAAAACAATATTACCTGCTATAACGTACTCACCGGCTTCAAATGGATCGCTGACCTGATCCGCCGTAAAGAGCCAAAGGAAAACTTCATCTGCGGCGGAGAAGAATCTTACGGCTATATGATTGGCCAGAATGTGCGTGATAAAGACGCGATCGCCTCTGTGGCCATGATCTGTGAAATGGCGGCCTATGCACGCAGCCAGGGCAAAACCCTGTTTGAACAGCTGATCGATATCTATGTACGCTACGGCTATTACACGGAAAGTTTGATCTCTATTACCAAGAAGGGCATGAGAGGCGCCGAAGAAATCGCCGAAATGATGCGCGGATACCGCGAAAATCCACCGGTTACCATCAACGGCTCACCGGTTGTAACCCTTTACGACTACCAGCTGCAGCAGATCAGGGACATCAAAACCGGCGATATCAAAGCGCTGGACCTCCCCAAATCCAATGTACTGCAGTTTGTACTGGCTGATGGCAGCAAAATATCCGCCCGCCCTTCCGGCACTGAACCAAAAATTAAGTTCTACTTCAGCGTAAACGCACCGCTGGCCAATGCCGGCGACTACGACAAGGTGACCGCTGAACTGAATCAAAAAATAAATGGCATTATTCAGGATCTGAAACTGAAATAAGCCCCGTCGTCTGAAATGATGACAAAGCCCGGGAATGCTGAAAGATAGCCATCTACCCTTTTCAGCATTCCCGGTATTGTTTAGCTACCCGCATGAAAAAACCACTGCTTATCCTGATCCTGTTGCTGCCTTTCTTTGGCAGCATGGCACAAAAAAAAGTGCCTTTTTCCACTATACCCGATACCACCATCACTTCACGCGTATGGATCCTGAGCGGCGCTACTGCAGCCCTTTATGGCGCAGGACTGGCAGCGCTCAACACCGCCTGGTATAAAGGATATCCCAGGTCGGGCTTTCATTTTTTTAATGATATGGGCGAATGGAACCAGGTGGATAAGGCCGGGCATATTTTCAGCGCTTACTTTATTGGTAAATACAGCCGGGAGATGTGGCGCTGGTCGGGGTTACCGCGAAAAAAACAGATCTGGATCGGCGGCCTGAGCGGGTTTGCTTACCAATCGGTGATAGAAGTACTGGACGGCTACTCTTCCGAATGGGGATTTTCCTGGGGAGATATGAGCGCCAACGCCATTGGCTCAGCCCTGCTCATTGGCCAGGAACTGGCATGGAACGAACAACGTATCCAGCTTAAGTTTTCCGCACATCCCCAACATTACAATGATCCCGTGCTGCAACAGAAAGCGGACGAGTTGTTTGGTACTACTTTCTGGGAAAGGACCCTGAAGGATTATAACGGGCAAACCTACTGGTTATCTGTAAACCTCTGGTCCTTCCGAAAGGAAAGCCGCTTTCCGAAATGGCTGAATATTGCCGTTGGATACGGCTCACAGGGAATGATAGGCGGCCGCGATAACACCTGGACCGACGAGCATGGCATTGACCATGACTACAGCCAGCTGCAGCGTGTAAGGCAGTTCTACCTTTCACCGGATGTGGATTTCACAAAAATACACACCCGCAAAAAAGGCGTTAAAGTGCTATTCCAGGTATTGAATATGCTGAAGTTTCCGGCGCCCACCTTTGAAATCAATTCAAAAGGAAATGTAAAACTGCACGCCGTTTATTTCTGATCCTTTACTCAAAATAGGCGGATACGATCTCCTCTCCGTTCATCTCCACCAACACCATATCCTGCAAGGTAGTGGCCAGTGAATAACCAACAAAATCAACGGATAAAGGGAAGGATTTATGCTTACGGTCTACCAGCACGGCTGTCTGGATCTTTTTAGGCAGGAATTTCAACAGGGGTTTCAGTGCATACAACATGGTACGGCCGGAGTTGGCCACATCATCTACCACTACTACCACCTTATTATTAAAATCTATTTCCTCGGATACTATCACATCACCGGGATGCTGCTTATCCAGGCGCAGTTCTATAATATGGATCT
This sequence comes from Chitinophaga sp., assembly GCA_039593235.1. Lineage (GTDB taxonomy): Bacteria > Bacteroidota > Bacteroidia > Chitinophagales > Chitinophagaceae > Chitinophaga. The sequence goes on from JBCNPS010000037.1 coordinate 4,731, forward strand.
TCAGGGGAGATATCTGTTCCAGGATAGCGGCCAGCTTATGGGCTATGATCACGCCGCGGTCCCAGATACCGGCTAGTATGATATCGGTACCATCGCTGTTGTGTTCATAGATCTCATAAGCGATACGTTCAATTTTCTTTTGAATGATATCCTGTGTTAAAATGATGTTCCTGCTTTCCATGGTTGCAAAAATAAGCAATTAGCCATTAGCAGTCAGCACTTCGCAAAAAAATCAAACTTACCGCCAACAGTAAGAATAAAAATCAAACTAATCAGTATAATCAGCGTAATCCCGGGTCAGACAAAATTCGCTTTGATCGCCGGAGGCGATCCCGCGTTTAACTAAAAAAGGCATAAATTAGGGAGTCAAATCTGAGCTAATGCGAATCGTACAAGAATTATTATTTGTGATCCTATTCGGAACCGCGGTGTATCTTTTTGCCCAAAAGGCAAGCCGGATAAGGAAAAACATATTACTGGGACGTGATAAGGACCTTACCGATCATCCGGATCAGCGGTGGAGAAACCTCCTGCTGCTGGCTTTTGGTCAGAAAAAAATGTTCCGTAACCCACTGGTAGCTGTACTCCACTTTTTCGTATATGCCGGGTTCCTGATCATTAACATCGAGATCCTGGAAATCATCCTGGACGGTATCCTTGGCACACATCGTTTATTCGTTCCCGTATTGGGCGCCGTTTACCCGGTGCTGATCGGTTTATTTGAAGTGCTCGCCGTACTGGTGATTGCCGGTTGCGCCATTTTCCTGGTGCGCAGGAATATATTAAAACTGAAACGTTTCATGAGCCGGGATCTGAACGGGTGGCCCCGGTCGGACGCCAACTACATACTGATCACAGAAATAGTGCTGATGCTGCTGTTCCTCACCATGAACACCGCCGACCAGGCCCTGCAGGCCAAAGGCGCCACGCATTACGTGGCTACGGGCAACTTCTGGGTATCGGGCATGTTTACCCCGCTGCTGAGCGGCATGTCTGAAAGCGCGCTCACAGCGCTGGAACGTGGCTGCTGGTGGCTGCACATCATAGGCGTGCTGGCTTTCCTCAACTATCTTCCCTACTCCAAGCACCTGCATATTATCCTCGCCTTCCCGAACGCATACTATGCCAGCCTGGAACCCAAAGGGGAAATGGAAAATATGCCTGCCGTACAACATGAAGTGCAGCTGATGCTGCAACCGGAACTGGCTGCCAATGCGCCCGCCTCCGATACCATGCCTAAATTCGGCGCCAAAGACGTAACAGACCTTACCTGGAAAAACCTGCTGGATGCCTATAGCTGCACCGAATGCGGCCGTTGTACGGCGGCCTGCCCGGCCAATATTACCGGCAAACTCCTGTCGCCCCGCAAAATAATGATGGATACCCGCGACCGCCTGGAAGAAGTAGGCCGCAACATCAAAGCCAATGGCGGCGCCTTTAAAGACGATGGCAAAGCACTGCTACGCGATTACATCCTGGAAGAAGAACTCCGCGCCTGCACAACCTGCAACGCCTGCGTACAGGAATGCCCGGTGAGCATCAACCCGCTGGATATTATCCTCCAGCTGCGCCGCCACCTGGTAATGGAAGAATCCAGCGCACCAGCCGAATGGACCGGCATGTTCAGCAATATCGAAAATAATATGGCCCCCTGGAAGTTCAGTATGGACGACCGGGATAAATGGACCGGAGAATAATTTGCATAAAAAAAGGAAGGTTTGACGCCTTCCTTTTTTATTAATTCGCTCTTATAATCACATCCTTCGGCGCCCCGGGAATACCACTTATTTGTTTGGTGGTTTCACCATTATGCCCCGTACCTACATTCAGGTAATAAATACTCCCCTGTACTCCTACCAGCAGCTGGTTACCGTTTTCCAGTAGCTTCAGCATCGTAATTGTTTTACCACTGAAACCGGAAGCCAGTTCCCTCACATCTTTATTCAATGGATTATACCGGTATACCTTATCTCCCTGCGAGAAATAAAATACGCCTACCGGCGATTCCGTCCACAAAGTGGCTGCACTGATCTTATCGGCAATAACGGGCTTCCGTTTCTCCAGCGCATGGAAAACAGGATCTTTGCCGGTCGCGAACTCTACGCCAAACCGGAGCTCCCTGATCTCCCCGGCGCTGTCGCAAAACGCATAGCATTCGTTATCTGAAAAACGCCCCAGGTGCAGCATATCCATCTTCAGGTTCTTGGGCGTAAAGGCGGAATCCTTTACGATATAATTTGTATCAAGATAATTCCCCCAGTCCATTCTCACCAGTTTTCTTTTTGTTTCCTCGAAACCCAGGAAATACCCCTGGTTATCAGGATCGCTGGCTATAATGGTGGAAGCCAGGCTATAGGTACCTGATAACGGGATGCCCATAAAACCGTAATAAGTGGCAAATGGCGCCGTTTCCGTAGCGCCACGGTACAACTGCTTGTTAATAATTCCCGCGGGCACACCAAGACTGGTAGGTATAAATGCAGATACCTGCAACGGGCCCGGATCTGAATAAAAATTCTGCGCCAGCGTTCTTATCCTGCTTAAATTATTCGGATCAATATAAACGCCTCCTGTTTTGAAGGTGGCCCAGTAACCGGTAATGAGATTTCCATAGTTAACGTTCTTCATCATGGTAAGCTGCAATGCGCCGGCAGGAAGGGTATCGTGATTAATGTTGGTATATACATCGGGTTGTACGGTACCATCTTCCTTAATAAAAGATATTTTGGAAGATGTAAGGTCATCGCTCAGCACAATGGTACCACGGGTAAATGTAGCCGTTCCGTTGATCACGAATTTATAATAGTACTTCATCTCCGTAATACTATCATACACAATATACACCGCCGGATAACGCGATGCGCCCAAACCGAATACGATCCGCAGTTCCTGGCCGGTATAATCCTGCGTACCCATCTGCCCGGGAACGGAGATCTTCCATAATCCCTGGTAATTTTTATTACCGGAAGCCAGCACCACTTTAGGCGATATAATAAAACTATCTCCTACTACAGCGGTATAAGCGGTATCCAGCTGCGTGATCACCGGCTCCGCCAGCGGGTGGTAATCGTAATTGCCTTTGTCTTTATAGCAGGCGGTGAACAATACCAGCATGCCAATGATATATAGAAATGTATGTTTCATATGCGAATGCGATTTTGGTTATTGTGGTACTATCCGGTTACCATGTTCATCATGGAAATAATACCTGCCATCGGCGGCGTTATATTCCAGTGGATATTTTTTATTGAGATTACCTGTATTATAGAAATAATAAGTGCCATTGGGCTCCTGTCCTATCGCGTAGCCTTTGTCTTTATAATCAGCGGTACGGGCAATAGGATCCATCATAAAAGCGCGGAACTGCCGCAGGTAAAACAGTGTTTTGGGGGTAGATTGCCAGTCGCTCATATCCATCTGCAATTCAGTGGTACCGGAAGTGCGGATAAACAGTTCGTGCTTCACGCGGGAATAAACGCCCAGGTCATTTTCCCATACCACCCACCACAGCGGCTGTTCCAGCCGGTTGGAAAATGTGACCTTCGCGGTATCATAGGAAGGGAAGTCGTTACCAAAAGAAGAAGAAGCTGTGATCTTCAGCTTAAGCACCACGGAAGTATCGAGCAGCAGCGGATCACTGCCGTAAATAATAAGCGGCAGGTAAGCCTTGCCTGAATCTGCCGGGATCTTATACGCCGTATCCAACGCCTTGTAATGCAGGCCGGGGGTGGCGGTAGAGCCATTGGCCACTATACTTGCCTTAAACCACCTGTCGTACGGCGTCCGTTCGCCGGAAATCCTTACCGGGAGTAAAAGGGTATCTGTTGATATTTCAGGGAAAAGGGCAAAAGAATAAAAGAAACTATCTACCCTGGTATTCTTTTTATCATCTGTAAAATCAAAATAAACATTACTATTCTCACGGAACACCAGGTCATCCTGCTTTTTGCACGCCATCAGCAGGAGACAGCTGAACATACTTATCGCGGTTATCTTTTTCATGTACTAAGTTTTATCGGTTACCGTATGCGATTTCATCATCAGGAAGCGGCAGTACAAACACACCATCCGAGGCGGCTACCGGCTTACCACCCTGTCCCAGTATGGACCTGTTCAGGCGTTTATACATGTAGAACAGTTGTCCTTCTCCATACAGTTCTTTACGTGCTTCTTTCAGCAGCTCGGTATAGAAGCCCTGGGCATCTTCCGGGCCGCTGTATGGCCCGATGCCGCGGTGCAGGCGTACTTCATTGAAGTAGCCCCATGCTTTAGCGGGGTCGCTGGCAAAGGTGCATTCCGCCGCGATGTAATAAATTTCGCTCAGGCGCAGTGCCGGTCCCATGAGGTAATGCAGGTTATCATCGGCACGTTTATATTTTTCCAGTTGCAGGTAAGTGCCGGTAGTTACGGATTGTTCGCTGAACCATTGTTTAAAGCGGAAGTCCTCCCCGCCTACTCCTGCTACTTCATAAATATTCTTTCCTTCTGTGGCGGATATAAACAATCCCTGCCCGTTGCCTTTCCTGAACAGGTCGTTCATGGCATCTTTGCGGTTTGGCATATAAAAACCGAATACCAGTTCTTTATACAGGATCCTGTCTTTTTTTGCATCGTTGCCATTCATGAAATCTTCCTGCCGGGTCCATGGGAACTTCTTAGCGTCAATGATTTCGAGGGCGTTTTGTAAGGCGTTCACCTTATCGTTCTTATACAGGTATACCCTTGCCAGCTCCCCACACACCGCGTAATAATTTAACCGGTGACGGCGCTGCTGTACAAACATTTCTCCCTGGTCTTCCGTAGTGGAATCCCTGATCATGTAGCCTACTTTATAACCGGGATTCAGGATCGGGTCTGTGCTACGCAATATGGCTTTTGCAGCGGAGAGATCTTTGATCACAGAATCCAGCAGGGCTGTTACGGTTTGCATAGCGGCGGCATTCTTTGAAAACTCCGTTACATAGGGCACTCCGTTGGCAGCAGGTTTACTGGCAAATGATGGCGCGAACAACCGCAAGGCATCAAAATGGCACCAGGCGCGCATCGCCAGCGCTTCGCCTTTGATCAGCCCATAGTTAACATTGGAGAGTATATTTTTCTTCTGATCTACTTTAGAAAGGATCAGGTTACTGTTGGCAATCACTTCATACAATCTTTGCCAGATCCTATCCTTCCTGCCTATCAGCTCTTTATCTTTATAATTATACATAGCTGCCTGGCGGTAACCGGCATTATCGGTAATAGGAACGGAGTAGTTCTGCGCCAGCACATCCGGTAATCCGCCCATCAGTTCCTTACCATAGATCTCTTCATTTAAGCACAGGCTGTAAAGTCCGTTCACAGCGTCTTTGAAGCCATCTTCCGTTTGGAACAGCTCATCCCCTGACACTTCCGAGATCGGTTTAATGTCCAGCCATTTACTGCAGGAGGTAGCGAATAATAAAATGAGGACTAAATATCTTTTCATATATAATGATTTAGAACCTTGTTTGAAGTGAAAAAGTGAAGCTTCTTGCAAACGGGTAGTCGATACCTCTTTCCGCTTCTACGGTAGACCAGTAGCCGATATCGTTCATATTGAGCGACAGGCGCAGGCTCCGCATTTTAAGACGGTTGTAGAAAGTGGCAGGCGCGTCGTAAGAGAGATAGAGCGATTTAAATTCCATCCTGTTTTCTTTTTGTACAAAGCGGGAAGAAGCCCTGGTGAGCGATTGGTCCGCAATGTTTTTGTAAAAGGTAACATCGCCTGGTTGCTTCCAGCGGTCGGTTAATACGCGGGCATCCACATTAAACCGGGGATCTGCATTTTCCACGCGGTCCAGTAAGGTCTGGTTGTAATAATCTCCGCCGATTTTAGTATAGAAGCTCACTTCCAGCATCCAGTTCTTATACGCTATGTTACCCCCGAAAAAGCCTTCCAGCTTTGGCGTTTGATCACCTACCGGCACCGTATTTTTCACATCATAGATATAGGTTTTGCTGCCATCAGGATTCAGGAAAATTTCCTTACCGTTTTCGGGATCAATGCCCAGTGATCTTACTGCGTAAATGGTATTCATCGACTGCCCTTCTTTGTAACGCAGCAGCGACAAGGATTTCAGTTCATCTTTTTCATTCTGTTGTTTATCAATATCATCGTTGTATGCTTTCAGCGCATTGGAAATTTTGGTGATCACGTTGGTGTTATGCACCATGTTGGCGTAAAGATTTACCGACATATCACGGTTACGGTATACGTTGCCGCGGATGTTGAACTCATATCCTTTGTTCACCATTTCTCCCAGGTTCTCCTTATACTGGTAAAAGCCGGTGGAAGGCGCTACGTTAATGTCTGCCAGCAGGTCTTTTGTGAGCTTATAATAATAGCGGGGAGCTATATACAGGCGATCGTGGAACAGGCCCAGCTCTGCACCAAGATCGTAGTTTTGTGTGCGCTGCCATTTCAGGTTGGAGTTACCATACGCTTTAAAATGGGCGCCTACCCCGGTGGAGTACCAATCGCCGGTGTAATATTCATACGTAGTGTTAGACAGGTAAGCAGGGAAAGACACCTCTCCCGTTAAACCCGTGGTAGCCCTCAGTTTCAGCTGTGATACAATAGTATTGCGCAGGAACTTTTCATTGTGAAGGTTCCATCCTAATCCATACGACCAGAAGGGCGCCATACGTGCATCTGCACCGAACTTCGAAGATCCGTCCACCCGCAGGGTGGCATCCATCAGCAAACGGTTCTGGTAAGAATAGTTAATGCTTGCGAATGCGCCCGCCAGGCGTTCTTCATAGGTTTCACCGGTAGGGGCTTTATCTCTTTCATAACTCCGTGCAAAGGTGATATCTGTAAACCTGTCGTTGGTAAAGCCCTGTGCTTTGAAGATCTTCAGCGAGCTTTTGGCATCCTGTACATTGAGGCCCAGCGATGAGTTAAAGAAGTGATCACCGATTCCCTTGTTGTAATTCAATACCACGTTACCATTATACTGGATCTCGTCCCGATCGCTGAAAGTGTAGCTACCACGGTCTTTCAGGTCATCGCCGGTTTTATCGAAGAAGTCGTTGCTATAGGGAGAAATGAACTGATCGCCAGTGGAGCGTCTTTTTGTTAAGCTGAAATCGCCACGGAGCCTTAATGTGCTGGTGATATTATACTCTGCAGAAAACGCGTCCGTAAATTCCAGGTATTCCGATTTGTTGAAACTGGCCAATGTAGCTTCATACATGGGGTTCAGCACGGTATTGAGCTTCATCCCGTTGGTCTGGTAATCCGGCACATTCCATCTGTCCAGTTCGCGCAGCAGTTTACCTGTAGAATCTGTTTTAGGGAAATAGGGATTCATGCGGGCATAGGTAGAGAAATCACGGTAGGGGGATTCCCGCCCATTCACCTGTGAAACGGTGAACTGGTTGCGGAATAATACCTTGTTATCTTTCAGGCTGTATTGCAGGTTGGTGGCCAGGCTGTAACGGTCGCGCCCTGAGCCTTTCATAACACCGGCATTGGTTTGATAACGGCCATCAATAATATATTTAAGCGCCTGCGATCCGCCTTCCAGGGTTACCGAATGTTTGTGCCCCAGATCGGTGGCCAGTGGCTGCGACAGCCAGTAGGTGTTTACACCGGCCAATACATTCCTGCGTTTGGCATAGTACTGCATCTGCAGTTCGTCCTGCCCCTGCCCCAGCGCATTTTCGTATACTCCTGACAGTTTCTCGTACTCCAGTTTCTCTGCGCCGTTGAGCAAATGATAGGCGGTGAGATCGGGCGTGGTAACGTTCAGTTCATAGCCATAGGTGAGCGACAGCTTCCCTTCTTTCGGAGGGCGGGTAGTGATCACCAGCACGCCATTGGCGGCACGGGAGCCGTATACCGCAGTAGCGGCGGCATCTTTCAGCAACGTAACTGCCGCAATCCTGTTGGGATCAAGGTCATATACCGATTGTACCGGCACCGGGTAGCCGTCAATTACAAACAACGGCAGGTTGGGTGTGCTGTTGAGCTGGTTGCGGGTAAGCTCCGTTGTTTTCCCGGTTGGTAACGCGGTGGTACCTCTTACATTAATGTTAGGAAGCGCATTGGGATTAGAGCCGGAGAAATTATTCTCTACCAGTTTAAAGGAAGGATCGAACGATTGTATGCTGGCCAGGATGTTCTGGGGATTAAACCTTTTCAGTTCTTCTCCTGTAATAGTAACCGCCGATCCGGTGAAATTATCTTTTTTGATATTCTGATAACCGTTTACCACCACATCTTTCAGCGACTGCATATCCGTAAGCAGGGTAACAGCAAAGGTTGTACGTTTTCCGGCTTTTATTTCCTGTGTTTTGAACCCAATGTAACTGAATACCAGTATAGCGTTATCGGGTACATCTTTCAGTTCAAAGCGTCCGTCGGCGTTGGTTTGCACGCCGATGCGGGTGCCTTTCACCATTACGGTTACACCGGGGATGGGCACACCATCTTCCTGTGTTACCTGGCCTTTCAGCGGTGGTTGTACAGGCGCTTCGGGCGTACGCGTTACCGGTTCGGCTGCTGTGGCAGTAACCGGCGCAGCCGTTGTGGCTTCCTGTTGCTTTGGAGCAGGTGCAGGCTGCTTAGCCGGTTCTTTCCGGAAAATGATATAATTGTTTGTTCCCGCTTCTTCCACTTCCAGGTTTAAAGGCGACAATAAATGGTGCAGGTAATCCTCCATTTTAACTGCCGCTGTTTTTGGCGCAGGAACGGTTGCTTTCAGGTCTTTAATGGTGTTGCCGGTGTAGTTGATGCGTATCTTGTAGCGGTCTTCCAGTATGGCAAATACTTCCTTCAGGGGAAGCGGCTGCTGTTGTGTAACCGGGCTGGCGGTGGCATACAATTTATCGTGCTGACGATGCAAAGGCGCCGCTGTAGCCGGCAACACACAAAGCTGTAGCAGCAGGGCCATAGCCATGCTTCCGCCAGCACGCCTGGCGTAAAATTCTATCATAGCAATAGATTAGGTTGGTTGAATAATTCTTACCTCGTTTATGATGGCTGATTATAATTCCATTGGTACATAAGTTTCCCTTCCCGGATGCGACGGGCAAGGCATTGTTTATGAGATCAGTTTAATACTACTGTTGGTTGATCCTGTATGTATGGGCCCCCGTTTTTGTAACGGTTACCTGTAACGACCTGGATAATGTTTTGAAAAATACCTCTACATTATCTGTAGGTACTGTTCCTGTAAATGTTTGCCGGCCCAGGCTTTCTTCCTGCAGCTCAATAGTGATGCCCAGGTTGTCCTGCAGGGATTTAATCACCTCCGTAATCGGCGTATCTGTAAACAATAACTTTTTACTTTGCCAGGAAGAATAAACTTCCGGGTCTACTTTTTTATTGGTCAGCTCATTGGTGGTGGCTGAATAAGTGATCATATCGCCCGGCTTCATGATAATAGGCGCTACGGTATCGTGTCCGTGGGGACGCAGCGCCAGTTTTACCACGCCGTTGTTTAATACTACCTGGGTTTGTACCCGCCGGGTGTTCACATTAAAAGCGGTGCCTGTTACCTGCACGTCCATATCGCGTGTATGTACTATAAAACGCTGATGATTACGTTTATGCGTTACTGTAAAAAACGCTTCTCCTTCGATCCATACTTCGCGGGCATCTTCCTCATTCCATTTATCCGCATATTTCACGGAAGAATTTACGTTCAACCGCACTTCCGAGCTATCGGGCAGCCATATCGTTTTCAGTTCTCCCATGGCAGTGGCCTGGTGTATTTCCCCGCCGGAGAAAAGAAAAAAAGCAGCCGCATACAACACTGCAATACCGGCCAGCACCGCCGCGTAAGGCAGCCATCGCCTGCTTTTTATGGTATCTACTACCGGTTGCAGGGCAAAGATGCCCCGTTTACCCGATTGTTCTGTTTTATCGATCGTATGCACAATGCGGTTCCAGGTATCCGTTGCTGCATCGGCGCCAGGTACCCAATCTGGTGTACCTATTACCTGCAGCCATTGCCTGGCCTGCATCACTTCTTCACGCTTATCCGGATTGCTGCGCATCCATTCCTCCCAGAAAGCAGCGGCGGTGGCGTCGTTATCCAGCACCCAGCTCCGGAAAGAAGGCTCCTGCAAAAAATCTGAAATAGTGAATCCTCTGAATCTCATCTTCAATACTTATAGTGTAAAGCAAACCGCTGTTAAAATCTTAGCGTTCCGTTGCTACTTTTTTTATTTTTTTTCAATTGTCCGTTGAACACGCATTAAAATGGCCATAATAAAAAGAGGGTAACCAGTTTATCGCTATGCTTTTTCAGAAAACGCAGCGCCTGCGATAACAATACATAAGTGGCATTTACACTGAGCGACATCAGCGCGGCGGCTTCCTTTGTATCCAGCCCCTGGAAATAGCGCAGGTGCAATACTTCCTGCTGCCGCCGGGGCAGCTGGTTGATCACCTTTACCAGCTTCTGCTGCTGTTCCTTTTCCGATTCCCTGTCCATAATAATGTGCTCCGGGTTGGTGCTGAAGTCGGCCTTGTCCATCGACTGGTCAAACATCCTGGGCACATACAGGGGTTTCAGGCTGCGGAGAATATTTCTTTTAAGACTGGCCAGCAGGTAAAAACGGATAGTGTCAGTAATGGATAAACGTTCCCGGCTGAACCAAAGCGTTACAAAAAGATCGTGGATACAATCCTTTACGATGGTTTCATCTGCGTGAACTTTCATGCCATAGTTGAACAGTGCGGGGAAATGCTGTGTATAAATGAAAGACAATGCATGCTTATCGCCTTCCACTACCTTGATCCATAGCTCCTTATCATTCAGGCTGGCGTACAACTCAGTAGATTTAAAATTTGTGCGGTTCTATTTTTTATCTTTATATTCAATTCGTCTTAAAGATATAAACAGTAATAATAGTAAGCAAGTGTCGGAATTTAAAGGATACACCCGAATTTTAGACAGTTGCATGACTTTCAGGCTTTTCATTTGATTGCATGCAATCAAATTCGGTATTAATTTAAAATAACTAGCATGCATATTAAGACAATGGCAGAATATGCCGCAAACGGAGAAACCCCGGAAGTATTATTCTGGGTGGGATGTGCAGGGAGTTTTGATCAGCGTGCCCAGAAAATTACCAGGGCATTTGCTACCATCCTTGAAAAGGTAGGTATCCGTTTTGCCATTTTAGGAAAAGAAGAAAGCTGCACCGGCGACCCGGCAAGAAGAGCAGGTAACGAGTTTATTTTCCAGATGATGGCGCAGAATAATATCCAGCTGCTGAATATGTATGAAGTGAAGAAGATCGTAACTGCCTGCCCCCATTGTTTTAATACACTGAAGAATGAGTATCCTGCATTGGGAGGTAGCTATGAAGTAATACATCATACCACCTTCCTCCAGTCGCTCATTGATGAAGGGAAAATAAAAATACAGGAAGGCGGCGCCTTCAAAGGAAAGAAAATCACTTATCATGATTCCTGCTACCTGGGCCGCGCCAATAATATATATGAAGCGCCCCGTAAAGTGCTGGAAACGCTGGACGCCGACCTGGTGGAAATGAAACGCTGCAGGAGCAACGGGCTTTGTTGCGGCGCAGGCGGCGCACAAATGTTCAAGGAAGAGGAAAAAGGCAATACCCGCATCAACTTCGAGCGGGGACACGAAGCCGTAGCTACCGGCGCCGCTGTAATAGCCTCCAATTGTCCGTTTTGTATGACCATGCTCACAGATGGTGTGAAAGACGCCGGTAAGGAAGACGCCGTAAAGGTACTTGACATTGCAGAGCTGGTAGCCGGCAGTATGAAATGAATACATTTACCTAAATTTGTGGTATGAATACCAGCAACATCTTCCCTGCAGGCTTTTCTCCCGCCTCCAGGGTTTGGATATACCAGAGCAACAGACCATTCAATGAACAGGAGATACTGGAAATTAATGAGCAACTGCACCAGTTCACCAGCCAGTGGAACGCCCACGGCGCCCCGGTAAAGGGTTGGGGACAGGTAGTGCTGAACCAGGTGATTGTATTGATGGCAGATGAATCGCAGACCATCGTAAGTGGCTGCAGTACAGATAGTTCCGTTCGTATTATCAAAAGTATAGAACAACAGTACGGGGTGAATATGTTCGACCGCCTCCTGCTGGGCTTTATTGTAAAAGATAAAATAGAGCTATTGCCTATGACCCAGGTGGCTTATGCCCTGGAAAAAGGCTATATCAACGAAAATACCATCTATCTTAATAATACCGTACTTACAAGGCAGGAACTGGATAACAACTGGCTGCAACCGCTGAAAACCAGCTGGGTGGCTAAAAAGCTGGGAGTTAAAACCGCGTAGGGGACACTTTTTGAGCGCATCAAGTCCACCTTTACTGCGCGTTCAGTGCATGGCCTATCCATGCGTTATTTATGGCCAACTCGTATACAAGCCTGTTTCCGGGTCATTAGTATTCCATAAAGGGATACTATAGATCCGGAAATCTATTTTCTGCCATTCTGTCATTTTGTAATTTTTATTATCTATTTTTGCTTTCCAAAATTTTTGTCAGGATGCTTGATCTGGATACCAAAGTGCATGATGAAAGTCGCCAGGGAGAAGCTTTTGCTCCTGCAACGACTGGCACCCAAACATATACTAAAAAGTTCTACATTGAAAGTTACGGATGCGCAATGAATTTCAACGATAGTGAAATTGTTGCCTCCATCCTTGGCGAAGAAGGCTATGGCCCTACCCGCAACGCAGAGGAAGCGAGCCTGATATTGCTGAATACCTGTTCTATCCGTGAAAAAGCAGAACAGACCGTACGTAAACGTCTTACCGAGTTCAAAAAAATAAAGCAGCAAACCCCGGGTATGCTGGTAGGTGTGTTAGGTTGTATGGCCGAACGCATTAAGGGCAAACTGCTGGAGGAAGAAAAGCTGGTAGACCTGGTGGTAGGGCCGGACGCTTACCGCAGTCTCCCTGCCCTGATAGCAGAAGCAGGCACTGGTCAGAAATCAGTGAATGTGTTGCTGAGCCGGGAAGAAACTTACGGGGATATCAGCCCGGTACGACTGGACAACAACGGGGTTACCTCCTTTGTATCCATTATGCGGGGATGTAATAATATGTGTTCCTTTTGCGTGGTGCCGTTTACCCGGGGCCGGGAACGCAGCCGCGACGCCTATTCCATTGTCCGCGAGGCGGAAGAGCTGTTTGCCAATGGCTACCGGGAAGTAACACTCCTGGGGCAGAACGTTGACTCCTACTACTGGACCAGCAACGACGGCAGCGAAACCATCACCTTTGCCATGCTGCTGGAAAAGGTAGCGCTCATCAATCCGTTGCTGCGCGTACGTTTCAGCACCTCCCATCCGAAAGATATTACAGATGAAGTACTGTTCATCATGCAGCAATACGATAACATCTGCAACTATATCCACCTGCCGGTGCAAAGCGGCAGTTCACGCATATTGCAGCTCATGAACCGTACGTATACCCGCGAATGGTATATCAAAAAGGTAGACCGTATCCGTGAACTGCTCCCCGACTGTGGCCTTTCTACCGATATAATCGCCGGTTTCTGCACGGAAACGGAAGAAGACCACCAGGAAACCCTCAGCCTGATGCGTTATGCCGGCTACGACCTGGCATATATGTACTTCTACTCCGAACGCCCCGGTACACTGGCGGAACGCCGGTACCAGGACGATGTTCCGGAAGAAGTAAAGAAAAGAAGGCTGGCGGAAATAGTGGCATTGCACCGCGATTGCTCGCAGGAAAACATGCAGAAAGAAGTTGGCAAAACCTTCAGGGTATTGGTGGAAGGCACCTCCAAACGTTCCGACGAACAGCTGTTCGGACGGAATGATCAGAATAAGGTAATCGTGTTTCCAAGGGAAAACTTTAAGAAAGGCGATTATGTGATGGTGAAAGTGGAAAGCTGCACATCGGGTACTTTGATAGGGAAAGCTGTACAATAACAGATAGTATTATACTGTCTGTATTTTAAACCATCAAACATTTGAATAACCGCTTATGGACATACAGGCTATAAAAAACAGGTTTGGCATTATTGGTAGTAGTCCTGCACTCAATTACGCATTGCAGGTGGCTGTTCAGGTAGCCAATACCGATCTCACGGTACTTATTAACGGGGAAAGCGGTGTTGGTAAAGAGGTTTTTTCACAGATTATTCATGCCCTGAGCGCCCGCAAACATAATCCGTTCATAGCCGTGAACTGCGGCGCTATCCCTGAAGGTACTATCGACTCCGAGCTTTTCGGGCACGAAAAAGGGTCCTTTACCGGTGCGGTGGACAGCCGTAAAGGGTATTTCGAAACCGTTAACGGCGGTACCATTTTCCTCGATGAAATCGGCGAAATGCCCATGGGTACACAGGCCCGGCTGCTCCGTGTACTGGAAACCGGTGAATACATCCGTGTGGGTTCCTCCAAAGTGCAGAAAACAGATGTACGGGTGGTAGCCGCTACTAACCGCGATCTGCTGGAACGCACCCAACAGGGAAAATTCCGCGAGGATCTTTACTACAGGCTGAATACCGTACCCATCCGGGTGCCTGCGCTCCGCGACCGTAAAGAAGATATCCCGTTACTGTTCAGGAAATTCTCGGTCGACTTCTCCGAAAAATATAAAACACCTTCTATACAGCTGGATGAAGAAGCCAGGAACATCCTGGTGAACTATCCCTGGAGAGGTAATATCCGTGAACTGAAAAATATTGCAGAACAGATTTCCGTTTTGTCGTCAGACAAACTGGTTACCGCCAACGACCTGAAACGGTTCCTGCCGGATCAGCCGGAGGTAAACCGCCTGCCCATGCTGGCGGCGCCGCAACAAACCAGCGATTTCAACAGCGAAAGGGATATCCTCTACAAGCTGTTCTTCGATATGAAGAAAGATGTGACAGAGGTAAAGAAGATGTTCTTCGATATACTGCAGAACCCGAATATGGCGCATGCAGCGGAATATCATGCAGATAATCATGTGATGCACAACTATCCCGGCGTAGCTGAAATGAATACGCCTCCCGGCACCGGCCTCGGACCGGCGCAACAGCCCATTATCCTGCCGGATAATAAAATTGATCATCACGAAGAAGTAGAAGAAACCCTGTCTATTGCCGATAAAGAGAAAGAACTCATTGTGAAAGCGCTGAAAAAACACAAAGGTAAACGCAAGGATGCCGCGCTGGACCTGGGAATTTCTGAAAGAACGCTTTACCGCAAACTCAAGGAATATAACATCGCTGAATAAACGAATTTTAATCTAGCACCACAATGATCCGCAATATCAAAGCATTTATAGCCATCGGCATGATGGCAATACTGGCAGGTTGCAGTGTAAAATACTCTACCACCGGCGCCAGTATAGACCCGGGAGCCACTACAGTGAACGTACGTTTTATTGAAAACAGGGCGCCCATCAATAACCCCACCCTAAGCCAGAAGCTGACCATGAAGCTGCGCGACAAGATCACTTCGCAAACCAGCCTCACACAGGTGAATGAAACGGAGCCCCGCGCCGACTATGAGTTCAAAGCAACCATTACCGGCTACTCCTTTTCCAATGCCGCAGTAACCAATGTGGACCAGGCAGCCACTTCAAGGCTGAATGTTACCGTAAACGTTACATTTATTAAACGTATAGGCGATAAAAAAGGCTTTACCCAATCCTTTTCCCGCTCCGCAGAGTTCCCGGCCACCCAATTGCCCAGCAGCGTGGAAAACCGCCTGCTGGACGATAATATCATTCCGGGTATCACAGATGATATCTTCAACAGGGCTTTTGCAAACTGGTAGTGTGTAATCATTAATTTATTACATTAGCAACCTATGACGGCAAACAGGATTATAGCACATGTGTTTCAGCAACCCTCCCTTCAGTCGGTAAATGAAGCGGCAATGGAGCAACTGGTGGCGGATCATCCGTATTTTTCCGCAGCCCGCCTCCTGCTGGCAAGGAAAATTTACCAGCAAACCGGCGACCTCCATCACGCTGCTGTAAAAAAAGCGCTGCTCTATTCCGATCAGCATCACTATGCTTACCAGCTCATTACACAGGAACAGTTGCTGCAGGTGGTGGAAAACCGGGTAGCTGCCGTTATCCCGGAAGATACACTGCCACAGGAAGATACGACAGAGGAAGCGTCAACTGTAAATGCGGAAGCCGGAATAGCTGCCGAAGCACCGGTAACAGACACTTTTACATCGGAATTTGAAACAACAGCTCCGGAAGAAGAAAATATAGCATTGGCATCAACAACAGCAACTATATCCGAATATCATACAGCAGCAGCACCGGAAACAGCCGCCCCTGTTGCGGTGGCCGATTTTGAACCCGGCGACGACGACGGTCATACCGTGGAAACACTGCCACCACCGGTAGCAATGCCCACAAACGGGCACGATAGTGAAGCGGAGATCAAAGCCACCGACGGAGATGAATCAGCCGCCGGCCCGATCAAAATATTCCCGCTGGCAGCAACCGAAGAAGAAACAGAACTGGTATTTCAACCTTTATATACAGATGATTATTTTGCCTACAAAAGGCTTAAAAACCCCGGAGAGGCAGATGATTTAAATGAGCAAGGCGTGGCAGAAATGAAAAGCTTTACCTCCTGGTTAAGGCAAATGAAAGACAACTTTGCAGGTAAAACCAATAAAGATTGGTATCACCAGCAATTGCACCGGATATATGATGAAGATGAAGAACCGGAAGTATCAGAAACAGTGGAAAAAATGGCCATGGACTCCATTGTTTTCAATAACGACATCGTTTCTGAAACCCTGGCGGAAATCTGGGTACGGCAGCAGCAGTATGGCAATGCGATTAAGATATATCAAAAATTAAGTTTGCTTAATCCCGACAAAAACGCTTATTTTGCGCAAAAGATATTAGACTTAAAGTCAAAAACAGATAAAAATAAACAGTAATTTCTATGTTGATAATTTTCGGTATCCTGATCATATTAGCCTGTGTGTTGCTCGGCTTCTTCGTGCTGATCCAGAACCCAAAAGGTGGCGGGCTCTCCGGCAGCTTCGGTGGTGTTGGCAATCAGGTGATTGGGGTGCGTCAGACAACTGACGTGTTGGAAAAAGGTACCTGGATCCTGGCGGTAATTATTGCCATATTGTGCCTCACCTCTCCTTTCTTTATTGGTAAAGGCAGCAAAGTACAACAGGTAGCGCCAAGTGCGGTAGAAAAAGCATCCGCCGGCCAGCCAATTACACCCCAGGCGCCATCTACTCCGTTACCAGGCACTCCTGCTCCGGCACCTGCGCCTGCTCCCGGTAAGTAATTAACATTATCAGCGTAATAATATTTGAAACCTCGCCGTTAAAAGCGAGGTTTTTTTTAATGGCAACCGGCGGCGTATATTGAAAAACCTGGATCATTCCCGCCTTTGCCCTCTTGTAACTTCCAACTCTATCTATGGCGAAGAAAAGCAAACAATCTAGCGCTAAATCTGTATGGATAAGAAGGATACTGGTCATTGCCGGCTGTTTGGCGGCAGGCGCCCTGGTATACATCTCTTACCGCGTATTTGGGCCCAATACCAAACCCTTTGGCGACAGCAAATACTTTTACGTACGCACCAACAGCACCTACTCCGCCGTACTCGACGGACTGGAAGAACAGGGTATCATCCGCAACCGCAACAGCTTTAACTGGGTGGCGGAACAGCTGGACTACCCCAGCCGCGTAAAGGCAGGCCGCTATAAAATTACCCGCGGAATGAGCAACTTCGATATTGCCCGTATGCTCCGCGCAGGGAAACAATCCCCGGTAGTACTCGTTATCAATAAGCTACGTACCAAAAACGATTTCGTCCGGAAGGTATCCAACAACCTGGAAGCAGATTCCAACGTAATGCGCTCCCTGATGAACGACCCGGTATACCTCCGCCAGTTTGGCCTGGATACCAATACCGTGATGTGCGCCATTATACCCAATACTTTTGAATTTTACTGGAATACCGGCGCTGAAGCCGTGTTCAAAAAGCTGGAAAAAGAAAGGGAAGAATTTTGGACGCCGGAAAGAAAAGACAAAGCGGCCAAACTGGGCCTTTCTATGAACGAGGTAACCGTACTAAGCTCTATTGTGGAAGAAGAAACCAATAAAAATGATGAAAAACCCATCATTGCCAGCGTATATCTTAACCGCTACCGCAAAGGT
>JBCNPS010000370.1:0-7795 GCA_039593235.1 Chitinophaga sp.
GGTATACTTCAGGTAAAAAGGCGCCCAAGCTGGAAGGCTGGAAAGGGATTAACTTCCCGGTTTCAACCGGCAGCCGGGAAGCGCAGGCTTACTTTAACCAGGGAATGATGCTGGCTTATGGTTTTAATCATGCCGAAGCGGCGAGGTCTTTTTATGAAGCCAGCCGGCTGGATACTACCTGTGCTATGGGATATTGGGGATATGCTTATGTGCTGGGCCCTAATTACAATGCAGGCATGGAGGATGATAATTTTCAACGTGCCTGGAACGCAGTTGCCAAAGCAAAATCCCTTTATGCTCCCTGTACCCCAAAAGAAAAGGCCCTTATAGATGCACTGGCTTCCCGCTATGCAATGCCCGCTCCGGCCGACCGGAAGCCACTGGATATCGCCTATGCCGCCGCCATGAAAAAAGTATATGAGCAGTACCCCACAGACCCTGATATCGGCGCATTGTATGCGGAAGCAATGATGGATGTTCATCCATGGGATTTGTACGACAAAAAAACGAAGCAGCCCCGGGCCTGGACACCGGAACTGGTAACGGTGCTGGAACACCTGGTCAAAATCAATCCCACTCATCCGGGAGCGCATCATTTTTATATTCATGCCATGGAGGCATCCGCCACTCCTGAAAAGGCCATGGCAAGTGCGCGGTTGCTGGATACCATTGTGCCGGGATCGGGGCATTTGCTGCATATGTCTTCGCATATTTATATTAATACAGGCGATTATCACGCCGGCTCCCTTTCCAACGTACATGCCGTGAAAGCCGACAGCAGCTATACGGTTGCCTGTCATGCGCAGGGCGCCTATCCGCTCGGCTATTATCCGCACAATTACCATTTCCTGGCGGCCACCGCTACGCTGGAAGGCAATTCCGCACTGGCATGGAAGGCCGCAGAAAAGCTGCGGGAACATACCGCGGAAGATATTATGCGCCTGCCCCGCTGGGGCACTTTGCAGCATTACTATACCATACCGTATTACATTGCGGTAAAGTTTGGCATGTGGGATACCATTTTTTCTCTTCCTGCGCCTGCGGAAGACCTGGTGTATCCCCGGGCCATCTGGCACTATGCGCGTGGAATGGCCTTTTTGGGAAAGAACGGCGTTCCCGCTGCACAAAAGGAGCTGGACAGCCTCAAACTACTGGCTGCTGATACAGCACTGAAGCATATTACCATCTGGGATATCAATACTACGGCGGATCTGGTACAGATAGCCGTGAAGGTATTATCTGCCGAAGTAGCTGCAAAACAGCAGCAGCCCGATGTATCCATTGCTTTACTTAAAGAAGCCGTTGCCATAGAAGATGGTTTGAATTATAACGAACCGCCGGATTGGTTCTTCTCCGTAAGGCATTACCTGGGAGCAGTGCTCCAGGATGCCGGGAAATACAGTGAAGCGGAAAGCGTTTACCGGCAAGATCTGCAAACATGGAAAAAGAACGGGTGGGCATTGCTGGGATTATACCATTCATTAATCTCCCAAAATAAAAATAGCGAAGCACAGCAAGTGAAATCAGCATTTGAAAAGGCATGGAAATATGCTGATGTGAATTTACCGCTCCTTCCTGAATACGAACACCGCGCCCAGGCCAGCAATAAGCGCGCTCATGCCATATAACTGGAAGGCTTTTTCCAGACCGGTGTTAACGATCAGGCTCAATACCAGGCTTCCCAGCCCGTAACCCAGGAACAGGAAGAAGGCAAAGAGCCCGGTTGCGGCGCCCCTGTTGGCGCTGAAAGTGGTAATGATAGCGGCAAACAAAGGATGCGAAAGATCAAAGCCAAGTGATAAAAGGGTAACAAGCGAACAGGAAGCCGCCAGGCCGAAGTTCCGGCTGAGCAGCAGTACCGCTAACGACCCTACGAAAATGCCGACGGGTATGATCTTGCTCCTGCCGTAGCGGTCTGCCAGCTTTCCCAGGAAAGGCCCCAGCAAAAGTCCGGGTATACCGTAACCAAGCAATGCCAGGCCGATCTGCATTTCACTTAACCCATAATTTTTGTAAAAGAAATAACCTAACCAGGCAAAGATCCCGCTGTGAAACATACCGTTGAACAGCACATAGCCATAACTCCACCGGGCCCGCTTCATGGAGAGGATGTTGCGGAAGGATACCAGGATGTTCTCCTGCTTCCTCATCGCCTCAGCAGCGGTGCCAAATAACCAGTTTCTCAGCATAACGATCATGACCAGGATAGCAAAGCCGGCTGCTGCAACACCTACAAATAATCCTCTCCAGCCGATCCATGAAGAAAACAGTGCCCCTACACTGGAACCAACGGCAGTGCCCCCCGCCATGCAGCCAAAGAAAATGCCCAGTGCATGGCCCCTGCGTTCGTAAGGATAAGTGTCGCTGATCCAGCCAATGGTAGTGGGCGCCACGCCGGCTGCACCCAGTCCCGTGAGCAACCGTATAAGGATCATCTGGTTGATGCTGCCGGCCATAGCGGTAATGGCCGTTAGCACCGTGAACAGTAGCAGCGATAAAATGATGACCTTATATCTTCCGAACCTGTCGCTCAACGGGGCGTACACCAGCGTGAAAAGACCATAACCCAGCAGGTAAGAGGGTTCTATAAAACTTACATGCCGCACCGTTGTGTCGAAATATTCCGATAGCATAGGCAATAAAGGGGCTACCATCAGGCCCTGGAAAAAGATGATAAAAGTAGCCAGTGAAATAACAAGTACCGGCAACATGGTGGCTTTACCCTGCACCAGCTGCTCCGCCCTGGCAGCGGTGTTTTTTTTACTCAACTCCATTTGAACTGTTGTTTGAAGATCCTGTCGTGATTATGCCGGCAAACTTATTACGCTTCCCCGAACCCTGTACTGTACACTCTTTGAAATTATAAGCGGTACAGATGTTATTCTTTCCAGGGGATACAGGCGGGGAAAAAAGATCACACAACAATGATCGCACTGATCCGAAGGATCTTAAAACCTATAAGGCCAGGGGAGAAGTGTACCGGCAGTTAGGGAAGAAGAAGCTGGCTGCAGCTGATTTTAGGAGAGCTGAAGGGGGATTGTAGGGGTTAATATAATTGTGCCACAGTTTGTGGCACAAACTTTTTTCAGCAGCAATTAATGATAATGCAGCAACGCGATCCCTGATGAAAAGGACTGCGCCGTGTTCAATTGGAAGTGCCGGAGATGGTGAAATATGCTCATTCCACTGCCGATGACTACCGGGTTCACCAACAGGTAAAGTTCATCAATGAGCCCGTGTTCCAGTAACCCCGATACCAGCGTAGCTCCGCCATATACAAGGATATTGCCGGTTACTTCCTGTTTTAGCCTGGTAACGGCAGTTACAGGATCCCTGGCCAGTGCTACATTATTCCAGCCGCCGGGGATCTCTTTGTCTTTAGTTAATGTGGTGGAGATAACCGTTTTGGGGGTGTTACTGATATGCGTAGAAAAGGCGGCCTGTTCATCCTTGCGGGCAGCTGTTTGTTGCCAGTGGGCAACAAAGCCCTCCTGGGCCATTTGCTTGCTGATGAGCAGGTGCGAGGCCGATAAGGTGAGCCCGGTATGGAAATCCTGGAGGGCTTTATCCCAGGACCATTGCGGTCCCCAGCTCCACACCATCCAATCGGTTTGTCCCTGCGGGCCGGCCATGAACCCGTCGAGCGACTGCTGCATTTCCAAAATTAACTTTGCCATTTTGTATGATTTTATAAGAAGATATTGGGTGCCCGGAAATACCGGGCGCCCAGATTGTTTATTGAAGATCAAACGGTTCCGGTTGGGCTGTAATGGCCTATTTCCGTGATATCTTTTGATATGGGTTTATCCAGGGTCCTATCGTCTATATTTTTTCTGAACGACTGGAATGCCGGTATCCCCTTCAAGATATAACTTATTTGAGCACTTTTCATGACCCTGGTTTTATTTCCCGTCCGGAGGACGTTTAATTTTCAAAAACACTTTTATGCTTATAGATAAATTCGGCAAAATTGGTTGGCCGTACATTCAGCAAGTGATGGGTGTTGAGCCAGATGTGGGAATCAATGCACTTTCTCCGTTCCCTGCTTAGTTCGGAGATCACCCTTTTGGGATATTCAGGAATACCCATGGCCTCAAACGCTTTTATATAATCTTCCAGCGAAATATGCCTGTATTCGATCTGCCGGCCGGTTACCCTGGAAATGATATCACAGGCTTCGTGCATATTCATGGCGTCGGGGCCTGATATCTCGTAGATCTTTCTTTCATGGCCTGTGCCCGTCATAATTCCGGCAACTATCCTGGCAACATCCTCAATATCTACGGGAGCAAGTTTAGCATCTTCTATAGGAAGTATCAGAGCGTTTTGTTCAAGGCTAACACCGGTTCTTGTACCGGGCAGGTAGAACTGCATGAATTGCGATACCCGCAAAATGGTCCAGTCCATACGGGAATTGGCCAGGTGATCTTCTGCTTTGGCATGTTGCACCTGTGCAATGAAGTTCTGGCCATTGAAGCCTATACCGGTATCAAAGCCGGAATATTTAATCAGGTGGGGTAACCCGGCCTGTTGGGCTGCATCGGTAAAGCATTGCTGGGTTTCCAGCATCTTTTCACTGGCAGATGAGATCATCAGCGCCTTTTCGATCCCGTCAAAAACACCGGATAAGGAAGGTGCATCCATCATATCTCCCTCGAAAATTTCGATGGTGGGATGGTTCTCCAGCTTACTGATCTTACGGCGGTCTCTTACCAGTACCCGCACTGGTATATTTTGTCTGATAAATTCATTCACCACAATGGATCCGCTTAGTCCGGATGCACCGGTAACAAGGAATTTAGGGCGCAGGCCCTTTGTTGTTGTGTTCATATCTTTTTTGATTTTGTACGTTTATGCACACAAAGCTACAGGGGGCTGCCATATGCGACGGGGTGTACATTTAGCAATTTAAGGGGTTGTTTGTGCAAGCCAGGCGCTATACCTTAGTATAATGAAAAATGTAACTTTTTTAATTGCCGACGGTGTATTGAAGCCAAGCGGGCTTTTCAGTGCTATTGAAGTGTTTGAAAAGGCGAATCAATTCTATGAGAAGCAGGGTAAGCCGCCCTTTTACAATATCCAGCTGGCAGGCAAGGATCTGCGGCAAAAATTACTGAACGGCTCTTTCCAGTTAAACATAATGCCGTTGGATGCCATCGGGAAAACAGACCTGATCCTGTTTCCAAGTTTTGACCATCAACACGATTTTGGCATACAAACCAGCGGAGACATGTTGGATTGGGTAACGCGGCAGTATCACCAGGGAACGGAGCTGGCCAGCTTATGTACCGGCACTTTCCTGCTGGCGGCTACCGGTTTACTGAAAGGCATGCCCTGCGCCACACATTGGCAGGCCGCGGATCATTTCCGGGAACTGTTTCCCGGGCTGGACCTTCAAACCAGCAAGGTGATTACCGAGCATCAGGGCTTATATACGGCAGGCGGTGGTAATTCAAGCCTGAACCTGGTACTTTACCTGGTAGAGAAATACAGCGGCCGGGAAACCGCGCTTTACTGTTCAAAGGTATTACAGATCGATATTGACCGTACTTCCCAATCGCCCTTTATCCTGTTTGAAGGTTTGAAAGATCATAAAGATCCTGCCATACGGAATGTGCAGGAATATATAGAGCAGCATGTGAGTGAACGGTTAACCGTGGAACAATTGGCCACGCACTGTTTTATGGATCGTATCAATTTTTCACGCCGTTTTAAAAAGGCCACGCAATTGTCGCCGGCGGATTATATCCAGCGCATCAAGGTGGAAGCGGCCAAGCGCAGTTTCGAATCAACCGGGAAACAGATCAATGAAGTAATGTACGATGTTGGTTATGGAGATGTAAAAGCCTTCCGGCAGACTTTTAAGAAGATCGTAGGCATGACGCCGGGTGATTACCGTAGTAAATTTAATAAGGCTGTTTGATGGGATTGCTGCGTCCGTGGCTGTTACACGCTGTGAGCGGTTCATTTCTAAATGACTGATTCTCAATAATTACAACTGGAAATTGTTAAATTACAACTACAAGTAGCAGGGTTACAACTATAAGGTTTCATGCTTTTGATGCGTTTGAAGAACGGCGCTGATATCTTTGCTTTATCAAAAACAAATGTATGGATATTAAAATATTAGGCAGCAAAATTACCAGCGCACGAAAAGAGAAAAATATGTCGCAGGCGCAACTTGCCCAACTCCTTTTTATCAGTCCACAGGCAGTAGGAAAGTGGGAACGGGGAGAATCCGTTCCTGATATAGTTACTATTAACCAGCTTGCGGAAATATTGGGTGTTGACCTTAACTATTTTTCCGAATCTTTCCCGTCTGCCGGTAATGGAATCATTTCAAAGCCGGTTGAACCTACAGAAGAGGAGCCTACCAACCTGTCCCATTTGGCCGGGCAACCTCTCCTGACGAACTTCAGCGGAAGTAATCTGCCGGGTACTGATTTTTCGGGCGTTACTGCGCATCAACGGAAATTCAGCGGGAGTGCCTTGCGTGGCTCCGATTTTTCCGGTGCAGATCTTACAGGTAGTTCATTTTCGGGCAGTGATGTGCAGGAAGCCAATTTTGACGAAACAAACCTGACAGATTGCACGCTGTCGGCCATCAATCTTACCGGTGCGAGCTTTAACAAAACTATTCTTGTGCGCACTCAATTCAGCAAGTCGGAACTGACCAATGCAAAATTCACTGATGCGAAACTGGTAGACACAAAGCTGACCATGAGTGATCTGACCAAAACGATCTTTGAAAACTGCATCTTTGAAGGAGTGGACTTCACTTACTCCGACCTGCGTGGCGTTTGCCTGGACGGTCAGACATTTATTGGCGTCAAATTCAATAAAACCGCGCTGAACGGCACTACGTTTAACGGCGCCACACTGGTGAATGTTTCTTTCCGGCCGCAGTTTGCACTCACCAATAAATACTACAAGGCCGTCAAAACCATCTGCTTTGACAATGCAAAGATGGATAAGCTGACCTATGCCGCGCTTAAAGGCATAGGGGCCGATTTGTCGAAAGTTACCATCATATAAATACAGCTATGCAACACGCTATTCAGGTAACAGGACTAAAGAAGTCCTACAGGGATCTCCATGTCCTCCGGGGAGTAGACCTTGAGGTTGAAAAGGGAAGTATTTTCGCGCTGCTTGGAGCCAATGGCGCGGGTAAAACAACCATCATTAAAATACTCACCACCCTTATCCGGCAGGATAGCGGCCATGCCGCTGTTAACGGGTTTGATGTTTTGTTACATCCTCATTACGTACGGCAGTCTATCAGTGTTACGGGGCAATTTGCCGCTGTAGATGACGTGCTTACCGGGAGGGAAAATATGGTGATGATCGCCCGGTTGCGGCATCTTAAACATCCCCAGCAGATTGCAGATAATTTGCTGCAGCGCTTTGGTTTAACCGGCGCCGCCAACCGCAGGGTATCCACTTATTGAGGTGGAATGCGCCGCCGGCTCGATATTGCAATGAGTCTTGCGGGACAATCACCGCTTACTTTTTTTTTGACGAGCCTACCACCGGGTTGGATCCGGAAGCCCGTATGGAGGTCTGGAAGATCATTAAAGAACTTGCTGCTAACGGCACTACGGTATTCCTTACTACGCAGTATCTGGAAGAGGCGGAACAGCTGGCGGATCAGATTGCCATTTTGCATGATGGCCGCATTATAGTGAAGGGTACGCTGGCGGAGCTTAAGAAGCTGTTTCCGCCCGCCACCATTGAATATATTGAGAAACAGCCTACACTGGAAGAAATATTTCTTGCTATTACAGGTAAAAAAAAA
>JBCNPS010000371.1:0-7747 GCA_039593235.1 Chitinophaga sp.
CCTGCATCTTTTGTTCCAGTATGGATGGCGTAAGGTGCAATGGTACTATATAATCACTGAAAGCAGTGTTGAAGGTGTGGCAGAGGCCGGGAATGGATATATTATGAAGTGTACGGAAATCATGGATATAGATCATGGCGGAATGGGTATGTCGTCAATATTAACAAGGATTGACGACATACCGTCCCGGAATTTTATGAGCGGAAAAATTATTGCAGTTCTATGCTGACGTTGATCCATTCCGGATCAAATTTGTCGGTATATTTTTGATAGAAATTAATGGCTGGCGTGTTCCATTCCAGCACCTGGAATACGATGCCGCTAAACTGTTTTTCCTTTGCCTCCGTCATCAGCTGGTCGAACAATAATTTGCCAATGCCTTTGCCCCGCCACGTTTCGGTAACAATGATATCTTCCAGGTACATCCGGCAACCTTTCCAGGTAGAGTAGCGTGTGTAATAAAGGGCAAACCCATGGATCACTTCTTTGCCGTTGATCACGGTAGTGGCTACAAATGCCTTCCACACCGGATTGGGGCCAAAACCGGCTTCTTCAAAATGTTCCTGGCTTACCGTTACCTGCTCCGGCGCCTTTTCATATTCCGCCAGCTCCCGGACCAGTTCCATCAGCCGGGAACAATCTTCTTTTCGTGCAACCCTTAACGTTATATCTTCCATATCTCTGTATATTAACCAAAAATAATCAAAATTTTAAGTTCCTTACCGGCCTGGTAGGATAAAAGACAGGGCAAATATCTGTGGCTAAATGACGAACAATATTGTAAATTGTAGGTTGTTTAGGTGGAAATGGCATTAATTGCTTCTTACATGAAAAATATGCTTGCGCATTATACAGCTTACAACAGCTGGGCTAATCAACAGCTGGTAAAGGGGTTACTTAAACTTACGGATGAACAGCTGGACAGGGAGCTGGGAGGCGGCTTTTCCACGTTGCGTGCTACCGTTTATCACATCTGGCATACGGAAAGCCGCTGGTATCAGCGGTTGCAGCTCGTTGAAAAAACAACGGATCCAACAGCGGGCTTCAGCGGCAGTTTTGCCGAAGCCTGCGCCGCCTGGCTTTCACAGTCGGCGTTACTGGAGGAATGGGTGGAAAAAGCCAGCCAGGTAAAGCTGAACCATACCATTGCATATACCCTCAAAAAAAGCGAGCACTATAAAATAGCGGTGCAGGATGCGGTGATGGAAGTATGCAACAATAGTACCTTTTACCGTGGCCAACTGGTATATATGTTAGGAGCGTTGAGAGTGGGTAAGATACCGGCTACGGAATACAGCCGTTTTAAACCAAAAAAATAATCCGGTTTTATTATTTTTGATAGATTTTCCGCCTTTTAAAATTCCTATATGAATGCTGCTTCTTTTTATGCGAAGGCCCCGAAACACCTGGTGGCAGTGGACTGTATCATCTTTGGATTTGATGAAGGCCGCCTGAAATTATTGATCATGGAACGTAAGGTGGCGCCTATGGCCGGCGAATGGTCGCTGGTAGGCGGCTTTGTGCAGGAAGAGGAAAGTACCGACGAAGCGGCCGCCCGTGTACTGGCGCATACCACCGGTCTGGACGATATTTATATGAACCAGCTGCATTGCTATGGCAATGTGGGCCGTGATACCGGCGCCAGGGTAATATCTGTTGCCTACTATGCCCTGATCCGTATCAAAAATCATGATAAGCCGCTGGCCCGTGAACACGGGGCGCACTGGCTGGAACTGCATGAAATACCCGAACTGATCTTCGATCATGGTAAAATGATTGAAGACGCACTGGCCGCACTCCGTAATAATGCACAGTTCCACCCCATAGGCTTTGAACTGCTGCCGGAGAAATTCACCCTCTCCCAGTTGAGAAGCCTCTACGAGGAAATATACCGCAAAACCCTCGACAAACGTAACTTCCGCAAAAAGATCCTGTCGCTGGATGTGATGGAAAAACTGGAGGAAAAAGACAAAACCTCCTCCAAGAAGGGGGCCCACCTCTACCGCTTCGATCCTGAAAAATATGAGGCCCTGAAACGCAAAGGACTGGTATTCGAAATCTGACAGGTAAAATGAACAAAATGGATGAAAGCAGGGACTGTAAATAAAATTATTTTACAGGCCGTTGATTCCCCATTATGTCATGTTTACGCCGTATGGGCCTGTACGCCCTGCTTTTTATTCCGCACTTATTGTGCGCCCAGCATAGTGATATTATAGCAATTAAGAATGCGTTACCGCAGATAACGGACAGTGTAAACTATGCCGACGCATTGAACAGGCTATCATCACTCTACCTGCCCCGGCAGCTTGATAGCAGCGGCGTATACGCCAGGCGCGCCAAGGAACTGTCGGAGCGTATCCGTTACAACAAAGGGCAACGCGACGCCCTGCGCGCCATGGGCCGGTATTACGCCCTGCGGCCCCACCGGTATCTTTCCTTCCTTTTTTACGATAACGCCCTGGCAGCCTGCCGCGCTGCGGGCGACTCCGCCGGCGTTACGGTTTCACTGATGAATATCGGCACCTTTTACCAGTACCAGCAAAAACATACAGAAGCGCAAAGCTATATTAACAGGGCCCTGAAAGTAGCCTGGGATATGGGGCTTGACTCCCTGCGCATTTGGGTGCTTGCCAGCTATTACCTCATTAATGAATCAGACTCCGTTGCACTGCCCGTGGCCCAAAAGGGTTTGCAGCAGGCCATCGCGCTTGCTTACAGGTACCACGACGAACTGGGCATCCTGTACACCAGGCTATTTGCCGCCAATGAACAGCTGCGGGCTGGCGAAGTAAAAAAAGCGGAAGAAAACCTGGAAGGGGTCATCGCTGCGGCAGATAGCGCCGGCCTTAATTATATTGCCATGTATGCCTGTTTGCAGCTAACAGGCTACCGCATCTGGCAGCAACAACCGGATTCCGTACAATACCAGCGCAAGTCGGTGAACTATGCGGCAGCCGGCGGCTATGCCGGCTTAATGCTGCCGGTGATCACAGGCTTGTACAACAGGTACCGGCAGTCCGGCGACTCTCTCCAGGCGGGCAACTACAGCCGCCTGGCCCTCGGCGTAATGATGCAGCAACAGGAAGATATGCAGGCTGGCGAAGCCGATTATCTTTCCTATGCCTTTGGCGATGAATGGCTGGATTCCCTGCAACAGCAAAACCAATCACAAAAACAACAGCTGGCAATGAATAAAGCCGCCAATCATTTCTGGTATTACCAGCTGCTGATCATAGCCGCCATCGCTTTGCTGCTGATCATTCTCCTCATATATTTTGTGCGCGCCTACCGCCTCTCCCGGAAAAACACCGCCAGCATGGCCGCCCTGCAGGAGGAGATCCGGCTGGGAAATAAGGCGCTCCGGGATAGCGACGATTTTAAAAATAAACTGATTTCCATGATAGCGCATGATTTCAGAACACCGCTTTACAACATCGTTAATATTACCGGCTTTATAGATGAAAAATCGCTTACCGTCAGAGAGGCGGCCAACATGATCTCCGAAGTGGAACATACGGCTGCCGGTACGCTGGTTATTTTTGAAGAAATATTGCGTTGGATCCGTACACAGTTGTCGGGGTTCGTATACCGGCCTGAAATATTCCTGCTGGAAGAAATGATCAGCAATACGGTAAAAAGCCTGCAACACCTGCTCACGGGGAAAGAGATCCGGATCATAACGGAGATCCCGGCAAACGCCACCGTTGCGGCCGACTATGAAATGCTCCAGTTCATCCACCGGAATTTTTTACATAATGCCATCAAGTTTTCACCGGATCATGGATCTATAACGGTAACGGCCACACGTAATAATGGTTGGCTCACCGTTGCTTTTACAGACGAGGGCTCGGGCATAGATGCAACCATGCTCCCGTACCTGTTTAGCTGGAACCGCAGTGCCATTGAACAGGAACGTGCCGGCAAAGGCGCCGGGCTCGCACTCATTATCTGCAAGGATTTCATTGATAAAATGAACGGACAGATAAATGCAGAAAACAATGCCGATGAAGGCAGTACCTTTTACTACCGGTTGCCGGAGCGATTAGAAAAAGTATGACGCGCAGTATCCAACATCCGTATTGCAAACAGTTATTCTCCGTAGGCTTGCTGGCGATGGTATTGCTATGCACCATACAGCGCGCTGAAGCCCAGCGCCCGCAGCTACCGGAGTTATTGCAGGAACTGTCTGTTCAGCACGATAGTATCGCTTATATGAATACCCTGGGGAAACTCGGTGCATTGTATATGATGATCAATCTCGACAGTAGTTTTACCTATGCCATCAGGGAACAGGAAATGGCGGAAAGATATCATTATAAAAAAGGACTGGCGGACGCCTTTGATGTAATGAGCTTCTGTTACGCCCTGAGAACGGATTTTAATATTGCCGGTATTTATGGATACAGGGCATTGCAGCTTCACAAGGCTTTGTCGGACAGCGCCCGCATTGCCAAAACGCTTAGCAACCTGTATCTCTATTACCGGAATATGGGCCGCCCGGAAGATGCCAATAATTATTTTTACGACGCCTTTCACATGGCTGCCAGGCTACCGGCATCGGAGGACTCCGTGTACAGCATACTGCTGATGAATTATGCCATGCGTTTTTACCGGGACAGCACCCGTAAGGACTCCGTACTATGGGCATTGAGAACCGCTGCGGACATCAGCCGGAAATACCCACACAGCCGGTTACCGCTCTATATAAATGCCTATGCCGCCGATACGCTGGTAATGCAGGGCCGGGGGAAAGAGGCGGAAGCCAGGATCAATCACCTTGCGGAAGCGGCGCTGAACAGGGGATTGCCCTATGTGGCAATGGATATTTATAACCGCCTGGAAGATTATAGCCGGCTCGGGTACCGTACGGACACTACCCGTTACCGGGAACTGGCTTATGAGCTGGCAAAAAAAGCAGGCTGCATTGAACTGAACCTGCCTACGCTGGCAGGGTTATACGACTACTACCGGCAACAGCGGAATACAGCGAAAACAGGCTACTATAGCGGGGAAATAATGCGGTTGGCGGCACAACACCGTTACCAGCAGGAAAAAGACCATATTAATTACATGGCTTTCTTTTTAAAGGAACAATCGCTGCAACAACTGGCCCGCAACAACCAGCGGCAGCGGCAGGAACTGGAGCATGTGCAACTACGCAGGAAACAAAGCCAGTTTATTATAGCAGGGTTGTTCATTATTGTAATGCTGTTATTCATCCTGCTTTACAGCCGGCGCCGTCAATACCTTGCCGGGAAAAGACGGGAACAGGCGTTGTCCGATAGTTATACCGGCGCCGCCCTCAAAAATGTGGCACTGCGGGCAAATGATGAATTTAAGAATAAGCTGATCACTATTATTACCAACGATTTCCGGGCCCCGTTGCAGTATATTTCGGCTGCAGCGCAGCAACTGCAGAACCCGGGCGCAAGCCAGGCCGCAATGGCGGCTTCGGTCAGGGAAATCGCAACAGTGTCGGGTAATACCCTTAGCATTTTTGACAACATTTTAAAATGGATCCGGATGCAGTTGTCGGGGTTTGCCTATGAAGGAAAACCCTGCCCGCTGAATGATGCTGCCAATCAGGCGTTAAAACAAATGGCGCCTGCTGTAAAAGAAAAAGGCCTGGTGATAGTGAACCTGCTGGCTGCCGGCTGTTGGGTAACGGCCGATCGGGAGATGCTTTACGGGGCTCTGCTGCACCTGTTGCGGCTTTCGGTACAATATGCACAACCAGGCAGCCTGCTGGTATTGTCGGCCTGGAATAAGGAAGGAGTGGTGTATACCCGCATCATTGCGGATGCCGGCTCTGGTGCAGATGATATTTTACAGCGTTTCTCCGGCTGGCAGCAGGATATGAATGCCCTGAGCTTTGCTATTACGCGCGACTTTCTGGATAAAATGAAGGGAGGCCTGCAGGTTACGGCCAGTGAGGGAAGGTACCTGGCGTTTACCGCTATGCTGGAACAGGTTAAAAATACAAACGGATAACAGCTGCTGCTGTTATCCGTTTTAATATTGTGGGTGGTATACTTATTTACCGTATTTATCCCCGTCGTACGCCCATTTGATGTAGTTGGCGCCCCAGGTAAATCCGCCGCCGAAAGCAGCCATCATCAGGTTATCGCCTTTTTTCAGCAGTTTTTCATAATCCCAGAGGCATAAAGGAATAGTACCTGCAGTGGTGTTACCATAACGGTGAATATTCATCATTACTTTTTCGTCCGGTACATTGATATATTGGGAAGTGGCAGCAATGATACGTTTATTTGCCTGGTGGGGAGCCAGCCATGCAATATCGTCTGCTGTAAGTTTATTACGTTCCATAACGTCCTTCGCAGCCTCGGCCATGTTGGAAACGGCGTATTTAAACACCATCTTGCCTTCCTGGTATACATAGTGCTCACGGTTGGTCACCGTTTCAATGGTGGCAGGTTTTACGGAGCCTCCGGCTTTCATGTGCAGGTATTCGCGGCCATGACCATCACTTTTCAGGATGCTGTCTATTAAGCCAAAGCCTTCTGTATTGGGTTCCAGCAGCACGCCGCCTGCGCCATCTCCAAAAATGATACAGGTGGTTCTGTCGGTATAGTCAATGATAGAACTCATTTTGTCGGCCCCAATGACCATTACTTTGGAGTAACGGCCACTTTCAATGAACCGTGCACCGGTTTCCAGTGCATATAAAAAACCGGAGCAGGCGGCGCTGATGTCAAAGCCAAAAGCGTTTTTTGCGCCGATTTTATCGGTTACCACATTGGCGGTAGCCGGGAAAGTCATGTCCGGGGTTACGGTGGCCACAATCAGCAGGTCAATTTCTTCCGGGGAAATTCCTCTCTTTTTGCAGATTTCCAGTGCTACAGGTACACACAGATCAGAGGTGCCTTTCCCTTCTCCCTTCAATATCCTTCTCTCCGAAATGCCCGTTCGGGTTATTATCCAGTCGTTCGTTGTATCTACTAATTGCTCTAATTCCTGGTTGGTTAGCACGTAATCGGGAACATATCCACCCACCGCTGTAATAGCGGCCGTTATTTTATTCATATGAACTAAATATGTGTTTAAAACGAGGCGTAAAAATACGATATAAACGTATATTTCCTAAAAAAGTCGCATATGACAAATATTAAGGATTGTCAATCCGTTAAAAGTTAGCATCTTTGCCCCGGTTTTCCCGAATACATTATTAATCAATTTCCAAAAGTTTAATAAATTTACTGAACCTTTACCTCGTTGTATGATTGCTTATCTGAATGGAAAATTAGCATATAAGTCACCTGCTCTTGTTCATATGGATGTGAATGGAATCGGTTATGAAGTACAGATCAGCCTTAATACATATTCCCGGATACAGGATATGGAGAGTTGCAAACTGTTAACCTTCCTACAGATTAAAGAAGATGCACACACCTTATATGGCTTTTTTGAAGAAGCGGAAAGAAGCCTTTTTCTCCTGTTGATCAGTGTTTCAGGGGTAGGCGCCAGTACCGCACGCATGATGCTGTCGTCCCTTCAGCCGGAAGATGTGCAACGCGCTATCATGATGGAAAACGAGAAAATGCTTGAAAGCGTAAAAGGAATCGGTGCGAAAACAGCCAAAAGAATAATTCTGGAACTCAAAGATAAGTTGACGAAACACAAGGATACCGGTATACATTTATCTGCAAGTGTGAACAATACAATCCACGAAGATGCGTTAAATGCTCTGATAACTCTGGGGATAGCCCGGAATATGGAAGAATCC
>JBCNPS010000372.1:0-7708 GCA_039593235.1 Chitinophaga sp.
GCCGTGAGAATATTAAATTCTCACGGCCTTCGCGTAATAAAATTAATTCTATATAATTAAAATAAAATCTAAATAAAATTGTAAATCAACAAGTTATATTAAAGTCCAGCTTGAGCACTGATTTCCAGCATTCTCTCAATTGGCTTTTTAGCCGCTATTCTGAGACTTTCTTCCATTGTTATTTCCGGCTGTTCGTATTCCATACACAAGTACAGCTTTTCAAGCGTATTTAATTTCATGTGCGGGCAATCATTGCACGCGCAGGCATTATTGGGCGGAGCCGGAATAAATGTTTTACCTGGATTTTCTTTCTGCATCTGGTGAAGTATACCGGTTTCTGTTACTACGATATATTCCTGGGCATCATCTTTCTGACTAAATTTCAGCAAGCCTGTTGTGGATCCGATATAATCAGCAATTGCTAAAACTGCCGGTTCACATTCCGGATGCGCTATTACTTTAGCTTTAGGGTGACGGATTTTCAATTTGGTGATCTTTTCCAGGGAGAAAATTTCATGCACCATACAGGCGCCATTCCATAAAACCATGTCCCGACCCGTTTTTTTGATCAAATAAGCCCCTAAATTCCTGTCGGGTGCAAATATGATGGGCTGATTGTGAGGAACGCTTTCAATGATTTTCTCGGCATTGGAGCTCGTGCAAATGATATCGCTGAGCGCCTTGATACCCGCCGAGCAATTGATATACGAAATCACGATATGATCGGGGTACCGGTCGCGGAACTTTTTAAACAGCTCGGGAGGGGCGCTGTCTGCAAGGGAACAACCTGCTTTCAGGTCCGGCAACAATACTTTCTTTTGAGGACTGAGAATTTTTGCGGTTTCTGCCATAAAGTGCACACCTGCAAAAACAATCATGTCGGCATCTGTTTTGGCAGCCTGTTGGCTAAGCCCCAAACTGTCTCCGATATAATCTGCTATATCCTGGATATCGGGCTCCTGGTAATAATGCGCCAGGACAATAGCATTTTTTTTCTTTTTCAAATTTTCTATCGCTTCAAACAAATCCAGAGAGGGGTCGACTGATATATCCAAAAATCCGTTGTGTTGCAAATTTTTTTTCGCTTCAGCGATTTCCATAATCATAGCTATATACTTATTTAAATATTTAAAAGAAAAAGCCCACTACTATTAGGGCTGTGAATATGTGGAAATTTAATTTCCGGCTCATGTACAAATGTAGTTGTTATTCCTTTTTACTACGCTTTCCACACGAAATTAACATGCTGATTCCGCGCCAATACTGATTTTTCATACTTTCATCCACATACGTGGATATCGTGTTGCGTGAAAATCTTTTTCGTGAGAGGTGTATTAGGAAAATGTTAAAAGAAGGCATTTACTATTCACATTTTGAAGCCTCGGTTTTTAAGGGTAAATTTTACTACAATAACAAAATTAGTTTTACCTGTGGAGTAAGCCCTGTTTTCCCACCTTATTTTGCGTTTTACAGGGGTTTTTACACATCAATTGTGGAAAAGAATCTTCCGGGAATGAAAAATGTCCAAAATGCATACAGTGGCGAATTAGCACCTTTTTATTCACATTTTTGTGTGGATTTGAAAAAATGGCTTTTTAACATTTGTGTATAACCTTTTTTAAGGGTCTGACACTTAATTTCAGTTAAATACCTCTACCAATCAGGGTTTAAAAATATATAGCGGCAGGAAAAAAAGAAGCTGACAATATCCCCTTCATGTGGAAAACCTGTGAATGTTATATAGTCCACGAAAGTGTTATAAACACCTGAAACTCTTTACTGTATTGGATTCTGGAGCAAAAAATACTCTTTTGCAGTTACAGTTTATTTATTCTATTTTTGCTATCCTTAAAAATGTAGACTATATAATATATGTCAGTAATTCAGAAAATCAGGGACAAATATGCCGTCGTGATCGTTGTAGTGATTTGCCTGGCTATTGTTAGTTTCCTGTTGCAGGATGCCTTTTTTGGCAAAAGTTCTCTATCCCGCCGCGATACGAGCGTGGGTAAAGTAAATGGTGAAGATCTCGATTTATCAGAGTATCAACGTCGTATTCAGGACGCAGAAAACAATGCGCGTCAGCAAATGCCTAATATTGACGAACAAACACGTCAGTATATCCGTGAGCAGGTTTGGAACGAATTTCTGAATGAACAAATTATGCAGGCCCAGTATAAAATATTGGGTATCGACGTAACTGAAGCAGAAGTAGTGGACCAGATCAGGGGTAAAAACCCTAACCCGGTAGTTGTACAACAATTTACCCGTGATGGACAGTTTGATCGTAATGCTTTACAGCAGGCTATTTCACAGGCCGGCAGCAACCCCCAGATCCGGGAAGGCTTACATCAGCTGGAAAGCTATATTGCCAAATACCAGGAACGTTTGAAATATGTGACCCTTGTTAAACAAGGTATATATTATCCCAAATGGCTGGCAGAACAGCAGCAGAAAGATAACAGCCAAACAGCAACTGTATCTTATGTAAGTGTTCCTTACGCTACTATTGCTGATTCTACTATCAAGGTAACAGATGCGGAGCTGGACCGTTTTATCCAGGATCACAAGCAGCTGTTCAAAGTGGAAGAATCCCGCAAAATTGAATATGTATCCTTTGATGCTATTCCTTCCGCTGCGGATTCTGCAGCAGCCATTCAGCAGATCATGGCAATGAAGCAGGAACTGGATACTACCGGTAGCGGAAATATTGCTGGTTTTATAAATCGCAACTCCGATATTAAATATTACGACGGATATGTTTCTAAGAACGAAGCTAAAGTTCCTATGAAAGATTCTATCGTGAACCTCCCGGTGGGAACTGTTTTTGGACCATACTACGATAACAACCTGATTGTATTTGCAAAAATGGTGGATCGTAAAAATATGCCGGACAGTGTGAAGGTTCGTCACATTCTCATCGCCTCTGGCGCTCAGGGTGGTTTACCGGACTCTGTTGCTAAAAAACGCGCTGATAGCCTTGAACTGGCAGTTAAAGGCGGCGCTGATTTCAAAGCCCTGGTTGACCAGTTTTCTGATGACCCTGGCAGCAAGCAAACAGGCGGAGAATATGATCTTACACCATCTTCCCAATTTGTTCCGGAATTTAAGGATTTTGCTTTCGATGGTTCAAAAGGTCAGGTTAAAGTGGTAAGAACCCAGTTTGGTTACCATGTAATCCAGATTATGGATCAGAAGAATATTGGTCCTGCTATTAAAGTAGCTTACCTGGGTAAATCTGTAGAGGCCAGCAAAGAAACCAATAACAACGCATTCAGCGCTGCCAGCACTTTTGCAGGTAAGAGTGGAAATGCTGCTTCCTTTGAGAAAACAGTACAAACAGAAAAGCTGAATAAAAGAATTGCTGACAATGTACGTCCTATGGATTTTGTAATACCCGGTATCGGACAGTCACGTGAACTGGTACGTTGGGCTTATGAATCCAAACAGGGAGATGTAAGCAAAGTATTTACCTTCGACGACAAATACGTAGTAGCTGTTTTAACCAGCGTACGTAAAGAAGGTACTGCTCCACTGGCTGATGTAAGACCCCAGGTAGAAGCAGAAGTTAAAAAGCATAAGAAAGCAGAACAGATCATCGCTAAACTGCAAACTCCTGCCTCACTTGATGCTGCCGCCAAAGCAACTAACCAACCGGAGCTTAAAGCAGAGGGCGTTTCTTTCGCTACTCCGTTTATTGCTTCATTGGGTTTTGAACCACGTGTTGCCGGTGCAACATTTAATAAGAAATGGGGTACCTCTGCAGTATCTGCTCCAATTGAAGGTAATGCGGGCGTATATGTAATTAAAGTAGACAGCTTCCAGCCATCCGGTCAACCGGCCCAGGATGTTGCTTCACAGCAGGCCGCTTACGAACAGGGCGTTAAATCCATGCTGGATCAGCAACTGTTTGAAGTGTTGAAAAAGAAAAGCGATGTGAAGGATACCCGCGGTAAATTCTTCTAAATCACTACATTTTTACTGACATAAGAGAAGGGGAAGCAGCAATGCTTCCCCTTCTCATTTCCCCCTACTCATTCGTTCTCCCCTGATATTCGTAAATTTGTATCCTAATATGGAAAAAATGGACGAAATCATAAATAAAGTAGCACAGAGCGGGTTGGAAACGATTGACCTGGAGCAGTTTTACCCGGAAGGGGAAATTGTGGTGTTTGATATAAAGGATTACCTGTTTATGGAGCTTATCCTGAAAGAAAAGGATTTCCGGGCGGCGATGCAATTGCACGACTGGGAGCAATACCGTGGAAAAAATGTAGGGTTAATATGCACTGCAGATGCGGTTGTGCCTTTGTGGGCCTATATGCTTGTAATGACCAACCTGGAGCCGGTTGCGGCTTATGCTGCGTTCGGGAACGTCGAATTTATACATAATACCCTGTATCTCAGGAACCTGGGTACAATTGACGTTGCTGCCTTTGCTGATAAAAGGATCGTTATTAAGGGATGTGGCGATAAACGGGTGGGAGAAATCGCTTATGCAGAAATTACCCGTTTGTTGCGCCCGGTAGTAAAGAGTATTATGTACGGAGAACCTTGCTCTACCGTGCCGGTATACAAAAAGAAAGTTTAAAACCAGCCGCGTTTCCGGAAAATCAGTATCATTAACACCAGCAGGATACCCATACCTCCCAGGGTATAATAATATCCGTTAGGGGATGCCAGTTCAGGCATATGCTGAAAATTCATTCCGTAGATTCCGGCGAGCAGTGTTGGCGGCGCCATCAATGTAGTTACCACCGCCAACACTTTCATAATTTCATTCATCTTCAGGTTTAGCTGCGTGTGGTACATCTCCTGTAAGTTCAATACCATGTCCCGGTAGTTATCTGCAAGATCGTTGCATTGAATGATGTGATCGTATACGTCTTTATAGTATTTCGTTACTTTATCATCCAGCAGATCATTTTCGCTTTTGAGGAAACCATTTACCAGCTCCCTCACCGGTGCAATGGCCCTTTTGAACAGGAAAACCTGACGGCGTAAATAATTGATCCGCGCCAGTGTACGGGTATTGGGCTGGTGCTGCACCAGGTCTTCCATCATTTCTATCCTTTCTCCCAGCTTATCCATTACTATAAAATAGTTATCGATAATTACATCCAGCAATGAATAACAGAGATAATCCGCGCCGCCGTTGCGGATGCGGGATCCTGTAATTAATAGTTTGGTGCGTACGGGATCAAATACATCCCGGGCAGGATCTTCCTGGAAGGAGATCACGAAATTCCGGCCAAGTACAATGCTCACCTGTTCCAGATCGATTGACGAAGTTTCACTGTTGAAGTAAATCATTGGGAGTAAACAAAACATGCGGTCATTGATCTCATCCATTTTGGCCCGCTGCCCTGTACTTAAAATATCCTCTTCCAGTAATGGATGTATCATGAATTGTTCGCACATGGCGTGTACCTCTTCTTTCCTGATACCGTCAATATTGATCCAGCTTAACTGTGGAGCATTTGCATACCTGAACGTATCTTCTATTTTATCCAGCACCAGCTCTGAACAAAGACTAATATTGTAATCAAAAACAGTGATCTTGGTTTCTGCCGCGGGTTTCCTGGCAGTTACACCTTCCGCCGGGTTAAAGTTCATGATACGTTGCTTCTTCACCTTGAATGGGTTTAATACTTGTACCATGCCGGGAATAGGCAATTTACTTTTGAAGGCCATATGTGCTGATGTTATCAGGATTGATTACCGAATTTAAACCAAAATAGCAGAGCGAACAACCGCTATGTTCCAATAATTATACAGGCGGCAGAAAATCTGGTAGCGGAGAGTTATGCCGGAAACGTGTGAGGAATGGTGAAAATAAATGCGCCACTTAAATCCCATAGGGCATGTGGACTAATTAAACGGATCTGCTTTCTTCTTTTGCATCGGAGAGATAAAAAATTGCCCGGCGTTGTTATGGCCGGGCAACGGGTATTGATATAGGATATGGTAATATACTTTTACGAATTATCAAAACTTCGGCAACTCAATAACAGGAGGCGTACCGGTTGCAGGGCGCTCAAACAGATCACCATATTTTGCATTGGCTGGTTTGAAGCCACTGTTCCATAGATAGAACCACCCGTTCTCGGAACCGCCGCCAAAGTCGAGCCGGTCTTTCGCCTTAGCGGTGGCATCATTTGAGAATCGGGCCTTTGTGAGTTCTATCCATTCACCTGTGTCGGTTTTTATCCAATGGTTGCCGAAATATCCTTTGCGGCCAAGATGACCATTTTCAAAGGAGAAATTTTCCAGGAAGGAATAAAGATGGCCCATGTACTTACCGTCTTTAGGCGCTCTGAAGCTGGCAATCAATTTCCACTCCTTGTGTTCCGGCACATAAAAATAGGCGGTATAAGTAGTGGTATTTCCTGTTGGCACACTGTGCATCAGGAAACGGTAGGTATCCCCTGCTTTCCAGTTGTATACCCAGTGGCTATGTCCTCCTGTTCCTTCTCCGCCAAACCCGCTGGCTTCTACGCTATCACCTTTTGCAAGCATTACTACCTGGTCTTCATACTTTACCTTGCTCCGCTCCTGTGGCTCCCCTCCTGCATCCCAAACTGAAAAGATAATTCTTCTTTCTGTGGGTGAATTAACCTGCATTCCAAAATAACCTCTGTGGAATCCGCAAGACATGAAGTAAGTACCCAGTTTATCTTCTCCCACGGGAACTTTAATTTCTCCATAAAACCACTCTACATTTTTACCTTCGGGAACAGGGTAGTTTAAATGCACGGAAGCTGCACGGCGCCAGGGTTTTGCGTTGTATTGAATATCTTTCACAGCGGCGCCGGAAAGGTCAACGCCTTTTACATCTGCATATACATTTCCTTTCTTCTCCACCCCTTTCAGTGACACGCAATAGAAGCCTGCTTTTTTAACGGATGTTTGCAGCACAGGAATATTTACAAAATCATTATTGGAAGGAATACTAACTATTTTTTGAGATCCGTTTACAGTAACCAGCACTTTGCTTTCAGCATCTGCTTTGGCTTGTAAAGACACTTTAAGTGAGCCGGGATTGGCCACATGGAAATAGAAGTTAACGGTGTTACGATTGTCTGTCCAATGAATAACGCCGCGCTGTTCATTGATCTCTACATGTTCTTCTGCCGGATCGGCATAGGCGGCAAAGCCGGGAAGCTCTGCCACAGGGGCCTGTGCGGATGCGTTGTGTGCAGCAAAGGCAATAGCCAGTGTTGCTGCCAGGAGTGTTTTCTTGTTCATTGTTCTTAATTGTATGGCAACAAATAAAGCAGCATCTGCTACCAAATGCAATTAAGCGATAAAAAAATTACAAACGGATGAGAATCCTGTTTTCATCCCTGATAGGCAACGGTATGTGCATTAAATTATACAAGCGCAAACGTACTGGTGTTATGTAAAGGCTCCTAGCGTAGGGGAATACAAAGGGAATTGTTTTTGAGGCGAAGAACATATCGCGGTATTTATCTGCCGGAGGCAGAATATTTCAAAATTATTTAAAACATTATTTTATGGAAAACCAGTTAAAAGATAAGAAAGTGGCTATGGTAGTAGCCAACGGATTTGAGGAGGTAGAACTTACAAAACCATTGGAGGCATTGAAAAATGCCGGTGCTACAGTAGATATTATTTCCCCGGAAGAGAAAACGGTGCGGGCCTGGGCGGAAAAAGACTGGGGAAAGGATTATCCGGTAGATAAAAA
>JBCNPS010000373.1:0-7705 GCA_039593235.1 Chitinophaga sp.
GCCGGATTGGTATACGAAGGGGAGAAGCGGTTCGACCTGGTGCTGCGGCTGGACAAACAAAGCCGGCAGCAGCTGGCGGATGTACAAAACCTGTATATCACCACCCCGTCGGGCAACCAGGTTCCACTACAGGAAGTAGCTGAAGTGAAAATGACCACCGGCCCCAACCAGGTACAAAGAGAAGACGCCAAAAGGCGCACTATTGTTGGCTTTAACGTGCGTGGCCGCGATATTGCCAGCGTAGTGAAAGATATTGAAGCCGCCATTGGCAAAGAAGTAAAACTACCCGCAGGTTACTTTATCCGTTACGGCGGACAATTCGAAAACCTGAAGGAAGCCAATCAGCGTTTAGCCGTTGCCGTGCCCGTGGCGCTGCTGCTGATCTTTGGCCTGCTCTATTTCACTTTTCATTCTGTAAAACAGTCGCTGCTCATATTTACCGCTATTCCCATGTCGGCCATAGGCGGCGTTTTTGCGCTGGTGCTGCGCGGATTGCCATTTAGCATTTCTGCCGGTGTGGGATTTATTGCCTTGTTTGGCGTGGCGGTATTGAACGGCATTGTACTGATAGGGGAGTTTAACAGGTTAAAACAATCGGGTATGCAGGACCTTAATAACGTGGTACTAAATGGAACGGCTACACGATTGCGGCCGGTACTGATGACGGCATTCGTAGCCTCCCTGGGCTTTTTGCCAATGGCCCTCGCTACCAGCGCCGGTGCGGAAGTACAGCGCCCGTTAGCCACCGTAGTTATCGGGGGGTTGATCACTTCCACCTTGCTTACCCTCCTGGTGTTGCCCTGTTTGTACATCTATTTTGAGAAAGGCTTTTCAAAACATACATTATGAAGATCCGGATATTAATATGCCTGCTATTGCCGGCTATGGCCATGGCGCAATCACAGGCGCTGACCATGGAAAAGGCTGTGCAGCTGGCATTGCAGCAAAACAAAGGGCTGCAATCGGCAGATGCTTCTGTTGATTACTACCGTAAAATGGCCCGCAGCAGCGGCGAGATTCCGAAAACGGATGTGAACCTGCAATATGGACAAACGAACAGCTATGTGTCCAATGATAACAATTACAGCGTAACACAAACCATTCCTTTCCCTACCGTATTCGGCGCCAGGAAGGCGTTGAATAATGCGCAAACGGATAAAGCAGTTTGGTTCAAAGCAGTAACACAAAATGAGCTGGTATACCAGGTGAAGCAGGTATACGTGCAATTGCTGTACCTGCAGGAGGTAAGGTCGCTGATCATGGAGCAGGACAGCATC
This sequence comes from Chitinophaga sp., assembly GCA_039593235.1. Lineage (GTDB taxonomy): Bacteria > Bacteroidota > Bacteroidia > Chitinophagales > Chitinophagaceae > Chitinophaga. Next base: position 1,278 of record JBCNPS010000373.1, read on the forward strand.
TTCAGCAGTTTTGTACGCAGTGCGGACCTGCGCTACCGCACCGGCGAAAGCCGGATGCTGGAAAAGATCGCCGCAGAAGGCCGCCTGAATGAAGTAAAAAACTCCCTGCGCCAGAACGAGGCAGACCTCAACATCTATACCGCCAGGTTGCAGGCGTTGCTGGGTATCAATACTCCTGTAAGTATAACGGAAACGGCTATACCGGATGCCACATTGCCACCGGCGGATGACTCCGTTGCAGTAGCCACCAATCCGCAGTTGCAATACCTGAAACTACAGGTGAGCATTGCCGAAAAACAAAAGAAACTATACAAAGCCGCCATACTGCCGGATATCATGGTGGGTTATTTTAATCAATCGTTTATCGGTACCCCGCTGAATGCATCCGGGACGCCACTGGCCACCAACAGCAACCGTTTCCAGGGATTCCAGGTAGGACTGGCATTGCCCATCTGGATGGGGCCATTGAAAGCAAAAGTAAAGGCGGAGGAAAAGCAACAGCTGGCAGCCGGCTTGCAGTTGGATAACAATGTGATACAGCTGCAGTCACAGTATGAGCAGGCGGTACAGCAGTTTATCAAAAACAGGAACAGCCTGGAGTTTTACCAGCGTACCTCGCTGCCCAATACGGAGCTGCTGCTGAAACAATCAGAGAAATCTTACAGGAGCGGGGATATCGGCTATGCCGAATATTTTCTTAACCTGGAGCATGGGCTTACCGCCAGGCAGGGATACCTGCTGGCCCGTAACGAAGTAAAGCAGGCGGAATTATATATGGCTTACCTGGCAGGCCGGCATTAAGCTGCGCCCGTTATGGCATTCAGCCTGGCTTTCAGAAAGCACAGCGCTGGCTATCAATGTGCAGGGCGCTGTCAATAACCGGGAACAAATGGCCGGTCATCTATCTAAAAAAAACTAATTATGCAATTAATAAAAAAACATATAGCCTTTACCGTTATCGCCGCATTTATGCTTGTTTCCTGTGGCGCAAAAAAAAGAAGCCTCCAATACAGATACGCATGATCACGAAGAAGAGCCTGGTATGGTGGAACTCACAGCGGCACAGTTTAAAACCGCAGAGATCACTTATGGAAAGCCTGAAAACCGGCAGATCAGCGGCGCCATTAAAGTAAACGGGCTGCTGGACGTGCCGCCACAGCAGCAGGTGAGCATTTCAGTACCTATGGGCGGTTTTATAAAACAAACCAGCTTACTGCAAGGAATGCCGGTAAAAAAAGGACAGGTGATTGCCGTACTGGAAAACCTCGACTATATCCAGCTGCAGCAGGATTACCTGGAAGTTAGCAGCCAGCTGGAGTATGCAGCAACAGAACATAACCGCCAGCAGGAACTGGCCAAAGAAAATATAAACGCCCTGAAAACATTGCAACAGGCAAAAGCCGCCTGGCAAACGCTGCAAGCCAAAGAGAACGGGCTGCGACAAAAATTATCTATGCTTAATATCAGTACAGCGGCTTTACAAAAAGGGAACATTCAGCGTACCATCAATATTTACGCGCCTATCAGCGGCTATGTAACCCAGGTGAATGTAAACCTGGGCCAGTTTGTAACCCCGGCGGATATACTTTTCCGTATCGTAAATACCGAGCACCTGCATGCGGAGCTGACCGTATTTGAAAAAGATGTACCCCGTTTAAAGATCGGGCAGCTGGTGCGTTTTACGCTTGGCAACGAAACAAAGACACGCACTGCCACGGTGCACCTGATTGGCAGGGAAATAAGCCCGGAACGCACAGTAAGAGTGCATTGCCACCTGGAGGAAGAAGACACGCAACTTCTTCCAGGTACTTACCTGCAGGCAATGATTGAAACCGGCGCCGCCGCCGTAAAAGCATTGCCTGATGCCGCCGTAGTGAGCTTTGAAAACAAAGCCTACGTTTTTGTGAAAAGGCCGGGAACCGACAGTACTTTTCACTTCAATATGCTGGAAGTACAGAAAGGGAACAGCGAACAGGGGTATACGGAAGTGATATTCCCGCAAGCCGCGCCGGAGCAGGAAGTAGTGGTAACAGGGGCATACGACCTGCTGGCCAAACTGAAGAACAGCGGCGAGCATGAAGGACACTGATGCCTGGGTAGATCGAAGCGGATTTTGTCTGACTCAGGATTATGATGATTTAGCCGATTTCCCTGATTTTATTTTTTGAGTTTTATTTATGATTAAGGGAGATATATCACCTGCCAGGAAAAACCTCTCTTTTAAGCGAAAACCTAAGCGGAGTAATCCTGCAAACACTCATCTTATATAATTAAATTAATTTCATATATTTGAAATTATTAATTAGTAATAAGATGAAATATCTGAGATGGCCCGTTCTTTTTGGCGCTTTACTGATCAGCAGTTTAGTGACAGCCCAGGTACCCGTGGTTACATTGGGACCCGATTTCTCCGAACCCGGGGATGGCTGGGACAAACTGATGCAGTTGAAGAACGGTAACACGGTATACCTGCATTTCTCCAAAAAGGACGGGCTACTGGTAAATATCTATGACACGGCCCGCGCCCTGAAAGTAGCGGATACGGTGCATACGCAGTTGTGGAATGCAGCCGACCTGGAATCGACCGAAATAGATGGCATCTTTGAAATAAACGGCCAACCGGTTATTTTTCTACAGCAGCTGGTAAAGTATAACCCGGTGATGTATCGTCTGGTACTGGATGCGGAAACGGGCAGGCTGCTGCGGGAAGATAAACTGGGGGAACTCCCCAGCGTACAGCATCGCAGCGTGTTTATAGACGATAACCTCGCAACGCATGATATGTATGTGGAGAAAGATGCCAACAGCGATTACTATGCAGTGGCGCTTTTTTCGGGCACCCCGATTCAGAAAATAGACAGCGTTCGGGAACGCATACGGGTATTGCATTTTTCACCTGCTCATGAACTCATTAACAGTGGCTGGTTTTACATTCCCGATTCTTCGTATAGCTATTTCAGTTATATCAACATGGCCGTGAGGGGAAAGGAAAAAGTGTACCTGGGCACGGTAGGCTTTAACGCCAAACGGAAGGAGGGTGATGCAGGCGCCAAGGTGTTGTTCTCTATGCTATCGCCTGACTCGGCTACGTTTGCCCATGAAGTGCTGGACTACACGGTTGGCTATGGGAATGTAGGTGGAAATATCCAGGTGGCCGGCGCACAGGTGCGGATGCTGCTGTATATATCTTCCAAACAAAAAGAAGGATATACAGGCATAATGATGAATACTTTCCAGGCAGCCACCGGCAAGCTGAAAAAACATGTGCAGCTGTCGTTCCCCGAGCTGTCGCGCAACATGCAGCAAAACCTAAACTATAAAGAAGAATATAAAGGAACACCCCAACGGTTACACCTGAACGAAGACGGCAGCAGTACCCTGCTGATGGAAAGCTTTTCTTTCTTCAAACAGGGAAATTCGCAGCTCAACAAACTGCATACAAATCTTGGTGATATAGGCATCACGCTGCTGGACACCGCCGGCCGGGAGAACGCTACCCTGGCCGTTTCCAAATACCAGGTGATCACCGGCGTATGCGAGCCGTTCCAATTGCAGCGACGCGGTAAAAGCGAGTGGGTGTTCCGGAATAAAATTGCAGCGCTGAATACCAACACGTGGTTGTCTTACGACTATATCCCCGTACCCGGCGTATCCTTTGTGCTGTTCAACGACTACCTGCAATACCTTGATACCGGCGGCCAGGATAAAGTGCGCAAGCCCTTGAAATTCGCGGCAGACGCCAATTTCGTTTGCTACCGTTTTTATAATGGGAAGATGGAGCGGTTGTTTCTTTTCGGTATGCCGGAAGTTACAAAAGGCTATGCCTGTATGATGGGAGCGGCAGACTACAACGCACAAACGCGCATGTACGCTACTGTGTTGATCTCGCGGAAAGGGTTGGAGAAAAAAGCCAATATCGCGTGGATAAAGTTTTAGAGGCTGGTCCAGCCTTCCGGCACTACACCTGTACGGAACTGGTTTACCGCATTATGCGCCAGCCGCGTTGGTTCGGGTAAGCGATAGCCTTTTATGCATTGCAGCAGGATTTCTGCACTGCCGGGAATATCTACAAGATGTCCGGGCGACACGAAAATGGGTTTCACATTGCTTTTGCTTCGCAGCACATTACCAAGTTGTTGTCCCTGCTTATCTGTGAGCGGGGTAGCGCTGTCTTTTTCCATGCCAGGTTCTTCATACATACCAAACAGCTTTTTTTTGGCGCTACCTATAGAGGGTTGCTGCGTCAGCACGCCAAAGTGACTGGCAATACCCATACGGCGCGGATGTGCAATGCCATGACCGTCTACCACCAGGATATCCGGCTTCAGCGGCAGTTGCGCCCAGGCATCCAGCAATGCGGGTACTTCCCGGAAAGCCAGGAAACCCGGAACATAGGGAAACAGCACTTCTTTTTTTACGAGGCTGTAGCCTACCGGCTTCATGGAAGGAAATTCCATCATTACAATGCCTGCATATACGGTAGTGCTGAATTTATTGAAAGAAATATCGGCGCCGGCCACATAGTTAAGCGGGCCGTTGTACGGTGTTATCTTTACGGTGTCTTTTAATTCCTTCTGTATAATGGTTGCTTCGGGAACAGTGAGCTTATTGTAATCGATCATGGATGCTATTGTTTATAACCTTTCTAAAAAAGAGACAGCTGGTCGCCGCTTTTGGGATCCGGTGGCTTTACGGCTTTCCCGAAAACGGTTCTGCCGCCATACTGCCATGAATCGCGGCGTTCCTGCGCTATTACCTTATCAAAATTGGTGTTGGGTTCAAAATCCTTTTCAATCTGCTGTGAGAGTACAGACAACTTCCTGATGGCGTCTTTCTTATCAGACTCACCGATCTTCGCTTTATGCAGCGCCACTTTCAGGGTATGAATGGTTTCATCATAGATCCTGGTGGGCACCGGGAAGGGGTGGCCATCCTTACCTCCATGGGCAAACGAAAACCGGGCGGGATCTTCAAAACGGGAGGGAGTACCGTGAATCACTTCACTCACCAGGGTAAGCGACTGCAGCGTTCTGGGGCCTACGCCTTCCAGCATCAGCAGGGTTTCAAAATCTGCCGGATTGGTATCATGCGCCAGGGCTAATACGCTGCCCAGCCGTTTCAGATTTACGTTTTCCGCTCTTACATCATGATGGGAAGGCATCAGCAGGTGGCGTATTTCGGGCAACAGGTGCACCGGCTTCTCTTTTGTAAGCTGAAGGATACCCGTTTTAGTGGTACCGGCCTGCAGGTCGGTAAGATTAAGGATACGGCCCTGGTTACGGCCGTAAATAAAAGTATGCGGCGCCTCGGTGTATGATTTAAACGCAGAAGAATGCCAGTGGTAGCGCCTGGCCATACTGCTGGCATCATTCATTCCCTGTTGCACCACCGCCCATTCACCTTCGTCAGATAAAATAAAAGAGTGCAGGTAAAGCTGGAAGCCATCCTGTACAGCGGTGTTATCTACTTTGGCGGTGAGCTTGCTGCTGTATACTAACTGATCGCCGGGCAAACCGGTTTTATGGGCAATGGCCGTGAGTTCCGCCGGTGTTTGTTTACTGTAGCGTCCCTTGCCTCCGCAGATATAAATGCCCAGTTCGGCGGAACGGGGATTGATGGCTTTTTTGAGGGCACCCATAACGCTGGTGGTGATCCCCGATGAGTGCCAGTCCATGCCCAACACACAGCCCAGCGCCTGGAACCAACAGGGATCGCTAAGCCTTTTAATCACTTCTCCTTTACCGTAATCAGTCACAATAGCCTCTACAATAGCGCCGCCCAACAGGCTCATTCGCTTTGCCAGCCAGGGCGGAACCTGGCCGTAATGTAAAGGCAGATCTGCATATGATGGCATATGATTTATTTGGTATTATTCACGTTGGATTTGCCTGCACTTCATACTGGAAAATGCCGGTATTGGTAAGCAAAAAATTATCCAGCTGCTCCATCTTATTGCGGGTGCCGCGTACCGTATAATTTACTTCTATGATATTCTCCTTTCTCACTATCATCATCTTCTTATACTTCAGCTGAAACTCCTGTAGGATATTTTCAACATCTATATGTGGAAATTTTTCTTCATAAAAATAAATTGTGTAGAGCCGCTTATCATTTACAAGCGCAATGCGTCTTTCAACAAACTCCAGTAAAATCAGCACCAGCAGCGCACCGGCAAGGGCGGCAGCTGCCAGCCAATATTGGCTCATCCCAACAGCCATTCCTATAGCTGCCGCAATCCAGATGGAGGCCGCTGTAGTGATCCCATCGATGCTATAGTCGCCTTTAAAAATAACCCCGGCGCCAATGAAACCTACGCCTGTAAGGATATTAGAAGCTACACGATCTGCGGAATTGGGATACCCCAGCTCCGCAGAAAGAATGGTAAATACGGTGCTGCTCATGCATATCAGGGTCATGGTACGCATACC
>JBCNPS010000374.1:0-7664 GCA_039593235.1 Chitinophaga sp.
CGTACGCGGGCCAGCGCGTCGGCGTCCAGCAGGTCGGCCTTGTTCAGCACCACCAGGTCGGCGCTGCACTGATAAGGCGGTCCTGCTGCCACGACTGTATCGCCCGTTGTATTACCTGTGCTTCCTTCTTGTCAAGTTCTAACATAGGCTGCTTTTTCAGTGGTTAGCCCCCATTTTGTGTACGAGACGGAGCGTATTACGTTTTTTTATCTTTAAACGGAAATAATTAAACAATGCCAGCGCCGGGATCAGGATATAACTGGTACGCTGGTACGCCGTATTTTCCGGGAACAGGAAATAGGTCATGGCAATGCAGGTAAAACCTGTTGCCATAGTGAGAAATCCGTATTTAAACCGCTGGTATAACAGTTCTTTTTCTGTATGATGCCCCGCCACTGCCAGGTCCGGGTTTTTCTGGAAAACAAAATAACTGATCCAGAACAGCGCCGCCAGGCAGCCCGCCACGTTACACAGATAGATAAAGAAAGGTAACATGAAATGGGAACTGGTTTGCAGCAACGCAGAAGTAGAAAATGGAAACGTCACAATAAAAAATAAAAAGAAAAGATGACGATGAATCAATCCTTCATTGTAATTTTGGAGAAACCGGCATAACTGAAGATGCCGTACCCAGAAATTTCCAATGAAAACAAAACTTACCGCAAAGGCCAGGAACTGGATAGCGGTAGGTTGAAAAAACTCCCAGTAACCGTTGACAGGCATTTTGCCCGGGAGGGCAGGTAATTTGATTTCAAGGATCAGCAAAGTAATGGCAATGGCAAACACGGCATCACTGAAAAGAAGCAATCGCTCCAGCTCAAACTCACGGTAAAACGGTTTGGGTTCTTTTATAACAGACATAGACATAGTTAACAATAACTTTTCCGAAAGATACGAAAATAGCTTTTAGCGGTCGTTATTAGCCATTCTGTTCATTTTCAGGAGATGGTGAAACAGCCGGCTATCCAACAGAACCTTTTTACCTGTTTGTTGTTAAGTATCTATCAATCATCATATACTTTCAAAGTAATACGTATGCATTGTCGTCTTTTTCTATGCACCTTTATTTTACTTTCAGGGATAACAAGAGCTTATGGGCAAACAGATACAGCGCAACAGGGACCTTTCGCTTTTAACCTGGCCAATTGCATACAGTATGGACTTGCACATCAGAACGATGTCGTAAATGCCCGGCTGGATATCGATTTTTCCAGGGAACAGGTCAAAGAAGCCACCGGGAAGCTGTTACCCCATGCAGATGTGAACGCCAGCTTCACAGACAACCTGAAACTGGCTACGTCTTTAATACCCGATCTCACCAACCCTACTTCAGGTGTAAGGATCCCCGTTCAGTTTGGAACCAAGTTCGCGTCGGCTGTTACGGGGCAGGTAAACCAGACCATCTTTAACAGCGACTACTTCCTGGGGCTGAAAGCCGCAAGAGTATATGGAGGACTGGCGGAAAGAACCTACAAAAGAACGGAAATAGACACCCGTGTGGCCATCACCAAAGCCTATTACGCCGTGCTGGCCAATGAAGAGAACATCCGTCTCTCCAAAGCCAATATGGACCAGCTGGAGAAAACCCTGAAAGATACCAAAGCCCGTTATGATGTAGGAGTGGCTGAGAGGGTGGATGTAGACAGGATCTAGGTATCCTATAATAATGTGGTGACCGATATTGAAACCCAGATCCGTTTGCTCGTATATACTACCCAGTTACTGAAGTTCCAGATGGGGATGCCGCAGGAAGCAAAACTGGACCTTACAGAAACAGTGCAGGACCTCAACGTGGAGGACTTCATATCAGACACCATTGATTACCAGGTGCAGGACCGTGTAGAATACGACATCCAAACCACCCAGATCGCCCTGAATGAACTGAACCTGAAAAGTAAGAAGATGGCGTTCCTGCCATCCCTGAACGGTTATGTGAACTATGGCTGGAACTATTTCTCGGCAGATTTCGGCGACCTCTATAAAACCGGTTTTGGCGCCTCCGCACTGGGATTAACCCTGGCATGGCCCATTTTTACCGGCACTGAAAGGATACACCAGATCAGGCAGAATAAGATCACCCTGAAAAAATCACAGAACGACCTCAGTTACCTGTCCCAACAGATCAAACTGGAAGTCACCAACGCCAATACCCAGTATCTGAACAATAAATCCCGGTTCACCACCCAGAAAACAAATATGGGACTCACCCAGGGAATTTATGACCGTATTGTGCTCAAATTTGAACAGGGAGTATCCAGCAGCCTGGATGTGATTTCAGCGGAAAGTGAACTGAAACAGGCGCAGGTAGATTATGTGCAGGCACTCTTAAACACCCTGATCAGTAAAACAGACCTGGACAAAGCCATGGGCAAAATCAAATAAAGTATCAGCATTCGTAATTCGCAATTAATTTCTCATATGTATCTAATAAATTACAAGCGGACCTTTTATGTAGCAGGAATGATACTCTGTGTAGCCTGTGGCAACAGCAAAAAGCAACAGCAACAGGCCGCCATGATGGGAGGGATGAAACCAACCGTAGTAGCTGCAGAAGTAGTACCGGCCGTATACACCGTGTCGGAGAAATTTCCTGCTACCCTGGTGGCGCACGATGTTGTGCAGCTTAAACCGGATGTTTCCGGTTACCTGGAAGCCATCCGGGTGGCCGACGGCAGCAATGTAACCAAGGGACAACCCCTGTACGATATAGACCGGAGCCGCTATACCGCCGCCTACGGGCAGGTAGCCGCTACCCAGCAACAGGCGGAAGCCGACCTGGCACAACGGCAACGGGACTACGAAAGATATAAATCCCTGCTGGAACACGATGCCATCTCTAAACAAACCGTAGACCAGGCATACACCGCCATGCTTACTGCACAGGCCAATGTGGCCGCCGCAAAAGCTTCTGTAGCCAGGGCCGGCACCGATGTGAACCACGCAGTGGTACGCGCCCCCGTAACCGGTAAGATCGGTATTGTACAGGTAAAAGTAGGGGATGTGATCAACGCCGGCCAAACCCTCATTAACACCATCGTGAACGAACATCCCATGTTCGCAGATATGGATATTCCCCAGGCCCGCCTGCCGGAATTTCTACGCATCCAGAACGGTAAAGGCGGCGATGAAAAATTCTTTATCCAGTTCGGAGACGGTAGCCGCTACAGCGAAACAGGAAAGGTACTCACCATCAATAATATTGTAGACCCGCAAACCGGTACCGTAAGGGTGCGGCTTGTTTTTGAGAATAAGGATAATATGCTGAAATCCGGTATGAGCCTCGTTATTGTAATGCAATACGGCACACCGGCCACCCAGCTGGCCATCCCCGCGAAAGCCATTATCCAGAACTTGTCGGAAACCAGTGTTTACACCATTTCAAAAGACAATGTGATCGGCGCCCAGGATATTGTGCCCGGACCGGTTACGGATACCTTGCAACTGGTAACCAGCGGACTGAAAGCCGGCGACAGGATCGTAGTAGAAGGTATACAGCGGGTGAAACCCGGAGATACCGTGAACATTGCCGGAGCAGGAGCAGGGGCAGCCAAACCATAAATATTAAATCAGCATCACAGTATGATCTCAAAAACATTTATAGAGCGCAAGAATACTACGATCGTAATTGCTATCATTATTGTGATTGTAGGGCTCATCTGCATGTTTAACCTCCCTATTGCACAGCTGCCGGACATCGCACCGCCGGTAACAGATGTAAGGGCCAACTATGTGGGAGCCAACTCCACAACGGTAGAGGAAACAGTAACCACCCCCATTGAAAACCAGGTGAATGGTACACCGGGCGCCATGTACATCCAGTCGGTAAGTGCAAACGACGGCTCCATGAGCATTACCGTTAGCTTTAAACTGGGTACCGACCCGGATATTGCTACCCTGGATGTACAGAACCGCGTGAGCCTTGCCCTGCCAAGTACGCCGGATGAAGTACGCCGTGTAGGGGTAACCGTTAAGAAACGTTCCAATGATATGCTGATGGTAATCGCGCTGAACTCCCCCAAAGGGAAACACTCGCGCGAGTTCCTCGATAACTACCTGAATATTTACCTGAAGCCGGAACTGGCCCGTGTGGCCGGTGTGGGCGATGTAAACGCTTTTTCGCAGGACTATAGTATGCGTATCTGGCTGAACCCGGATAAGATGGCGGCCCTCGGGCTTACCGCCGGCGATATTGCCCGCGCCATCACGGAACAGAACCAGCAGGTACCCGCCGGGTCTGTAGGCGCCGCGCCTATGCGCAGTACACAGGCGTTTGAATACACCGTAAGCGTAAAAGGACGCCTGGCCACCACGGAAGAATTTGGTAATGTAGTAGTAGCCACCAGCCAGAACGGTAGCCTCGTTCGTCTCCGCGATGTAGCGCGTATAGACCTGGGTTCCTTTACTTACGCCATTGAAGCCAAAGCTGATGGTAAAACCGGTAGCGGTATGGCCATCTACCTGGCGCCCGGCGCCAATGCGCTGGATGTGAACGACCTGGTAATGGCAAAGATGGAGGAAATGTCAAAACGTTTTCCGGATGATGTGAAATGGCTGGTGCCGTTTGAATCCACCTCCTTTGTAAAGATCTCTATTGAAGAAGTAATACAAACATTTGTAGAGGCCCTGATCCTGGTGGTGATCGTGGTATTCGTGTTCCTCCAGAACTGGAGGGCAACCATCATCCCCATCCTGGTGATCCCGATCTCCCTGATCGGTACCTTTATATTTTTCCAGCTGCTGGGTTTCTCTATCAATACCCTTACCCTGTTCGGTTTTGTACTGGCCATCGGTATTGTGGTGGATGATGCCATTGTGGTGGTGGAAGCGGTGCAGCATCATATCGACGCCAACCTGATGTCGCCGCGGGAAGCTACGTTCAAAGCCATGTCGGAGGTACAGGGGCCGGTAATTGCCATAGCCCTCATCCTGGCGGCGGTGTTTGTGCCCGTGGCCTTTATTCCCGGTGTAAGCGGCCGGTTGTACCAGCAGTTCGCGCTCACCATCGCTTTCTCGGTGTTGCTGTCGGCCTTCCTGGCACTAACGTTAACGCCTGCACTCACCGCCATCCTGCTGAAGCCCGCGCACCTTACGCAGAAATCGAGAGGGCTGAACAAGATCTTCTTCAAGTTCAATGAATGGTTTGAAAGATTTACGAACCGCTATGGCAAAGGGGTAATGTTCAGTATCCGTAAAACCCCGGCAGTACTGGTGATCATGGCGTTACTGTTTGTTGGCGCATTTTATCTCTTTAAGAAAACACCGACCACCTTTGTTCCCCAGGAAGATATGGGCGCCATGTTCATCGCCCTGGAACTGCCCGAAGCGTCTTCTTCCCAGCGTACAAAGGAAGTGGTGGCGCAGATCAGCGATATCCTCACAAAAGACAGTGCAGTACTGCACTTCTTTGGTATCACCGGGATCAACTTTGTGGCTAACGCTACCAAGCCCAACTCCGGCACCTTCTTCGTGAGCCTCAAACCCTGGGATGAGCGCTACAAACACGGTGATAACATGGGAAAAGTATTGGGAAGGATTCAAATGGCCACCGGCCGTATCATCGGCGCCAATATTATTTGTATTCCATCGCCTACACTGCGTGGATTGGGTAATACGGGCGGGTTCTCCTTTATGCTGGAGCAACGGAGCAATCCAGATATCAACCAGTTCCTGCAGGTAATGGGGCAGTTCCTCATGGCTGCCAACCAACGTCCTGAAATAGCGCGCGCATACGCTTTTTTCAGCGCCAATACCCCACAGTTCAATGTGGATGTGGACCGCGACAAATGTAAACAACTCGGTGTAGCCGTGAGCGATGTATTCAACGCATTGCAAACTTTCCTCGGAGGGTTATATGTGAACGACTTCACTAAATTCAGCCGCAGCTTCCGCGTAGTATTGCAGGCAGATTCTACCTACCGTACCAGTATCAATAACCTGAATACTTATTACGTTCGTAACAACACCGGGGAAATGGTGCCGCTCAGCGCACTGATCACCACTAAAAAGGCATCGGGTGCACCGGTGATCAATCACTTTAACCTGTACCGCTCCGTGGAGATCAACGGCGATACCAAACCAGGTTACAGTAGCGGTGATGGTATCAATGCACTGAAAGAAGTGGCGGCAAAAGTGCTGCCGGAAAACTTCTCTTTTGAGTGGGCCAACGTATCCCTCCAGGAAATTGAAGCCGGTAACAGTAGTACGCTCATCTTCGGACTATCCATCCTGTTTGTGTTCCTGCTGCTTACGGCCTTGTATGAAAGCTGGTCGGTTCCGTTCTCTGTATTGCTGGCCGTGCCTATCGCATTGTTCGGATCCATCCTGGCGCTGTCGTTAACAAAACAGGCCAATAGCGTATACTCGCAGATCGGTTTGATCACCCTGATCGGTTTGGCGGCAAAGAACGCCATCCTGATCGTAGAGTTCTGTAAGGAACGTGTAGACAGGGGTATGCCGCTGCTGGACGCTACCCTGGAAGCGGTAAAATTACGTTTGCGTCCTATCCTGATGACATCTTTCGCCTTCATTTTAGGGGTGCTGCCTTTGTGTCTTGCACAAGGCGCCGGCGCTGCTTCCCGTGTTAATATAGGCTTTACCGTAGTAGGCGGTATGCTGGCCGCAACAGTGCTGGGAATCTTTACGGTACCGGTATTGTATGTGCTCATCACAAAACTCTCCTACGGTAAGAAGAAACTGGCAGACCTGGAAGCGCACGGTAATGAAGAGAAGAAACCTAAAGGATTAGGAGAATAATCCTAACTTCATTACGTATGAAAAACACCGAACGTTTCAGCACCCGCGTAGACAACTATATCAAATACCGGCCACACTACCCCGTGGCCGTTATTCCATACCTGGAAACCGCCACCGGCCTTACCCGCCAAACCGTAGTGGCGGATATAGGCGCTGGTACAGGCATTTCCGCCCAGCCTTTTCTCGATAACGGGAACAGGGTATACGCCGTGGAACCCAATAAAGAAATGAGGGAAGCCGCTGAAAAGCTGCTGAACCGGTACCCCGATTTCATCGCCGTTAACGGCACCGCCGAACACACCACATTACCGGATGCCTCTATTGACCTGGTGGTGGCAGGTACCGCATTCCACTGGTTTGATCAGCAGGCCACTGCTGCTGAATTTCGCCGCATAAGCCGGAAGGAAGCCTGGGTGGTACTAATGTGGAACGTTCGACAGGCGGAACTGCCGTTTGAAAAGGGATATGAAAAACTCCTGCATCAATTTGGTACCGACTATAAAGATATGGAGCACAGGAACGTTGGGTCGTCACAGTTATCCTCCTTTTTTCAACCCGGCACCATGCAGGAAAAAGTGTTCCAGAACGCGCAGCTATTCGATTTCGCCGCACTGAAAGGAAGATTACTTTCCTCCTCCTACGTTCCCGAAGAAGGCCATCCGTCGCACACCTCCATGATGCATGCCCTGGAAGACCTGTTCCAGAAATATAAGGAGCAGGGCATGGTGAAGTTCCACTACGAAACAAAACTCTACGTAGGCAAAGTATAACGGATTTTGTCTGACTCAGGATTTTGATGATTTCGCTGATTACGCTGATTTGATTTTGTAATGATTTAAAAGATTTGGGGAGATTCAAGCGGATACTTTCGCTTAAATCTCCCCAAATCATTTTAAATCCAAAGTAATCAA
>JBCNPS010000375.1:0-7626 GCA_039593235.1 Chitinophaga sp.
GCGATAAACTGGAACCGCCAAAACCGGTGAAAGTGCCGGAGCACGTGCCGGAAGAACATGTGAAGCACCAGCTGCCTTCCAAAAAAGATGCAGAACTGATCATTTTCGGGGAAAGCTCAGATAAGATCGCCTATAAACTGGCCAATTGCTGCCGTCCCATTCCCGGCGACGATGTGTTTGGCTTTATTACTGCCAGCGAAGGGCTGAAGATACATCGTACCAACTGCCCCAATGCCGCACAGTTACTGGCTAATTACGGTCACCGTGTGGTAAAGACAAAGTGGGTGAAAAACCGGGAGATTTCCTTCCTTACCGGTTTGCGTATCATTGGTATGGACGATGTGGGGGTTATCCATAAGATCACCAACATTATTTCCGGTGAACTGAAGATAAATATTTCCGCCCTCAGCATTGAGTCGAAAGAAGGCTTATTTGAAGGGCTGATCAAGGTATATGTACACGACAAGGAAGAACTGGATGAGCTGGTAGAAAGGCTTAAAAAGCTGGATGGTATCCAATCTATCCAGCGCCTCGAAGAATCTTAAAATAAAAACTGCAAACAACGGATAAAGAATTATGGTTTATGGGGAGGTTTCTTGCTGAAATCTTCCCATTTCCCTGTAATTACGGCGGGTAATTAGTAATTTGTTTGTAATTCTTAATATTCGCCTTAATTTTGCGACTTCTTTTAAAGCAACAAACCTCCGATATTTAATTAAATCATTATGGTAGACGTTTTGTTAGGCCTGCAATGGGGCGACGAAGGCAAAGGTAAGATTGTGGACTATTTTGCCGGCAGGTACGACGTGATTGCCCGTTTCCAGGGTGGACCAAATGCTGGTCACACTTTGTATGTAAACGGTCAGAAAGTAGTATTGCGCACCATCCCATCCGGTGTATTTCATGATAAGACCATTAACCTGATCGGTAACGGCGTGGTGCTGGATCCTGTGGCTTTCAAAAAAGAAAGCGAAGATATTTCAGCCCTGGGAGTAGATCTGACAAAAAACCTGTTTATTGCTGAAAAAACGCATATCATTGTTCCTACACACCGCGCACTGGACAAAGCGTCTGAAATAGCGAAAGGAAATGATAAGATCGGCTCTACTTTAAAAGATATCGGCCCTGCTTACATGGATAAAACCGGCAGAAACGGTTTGCGCGTAGGTGATGTATTATCCCCTGATTTTAAAGCTACGTACGAGAAACTGAAGCAGAAACACCTGCAGCTGTTGTGCCAGTACGATATAAATGAATTTTCAGAAGATATTGCCAACTGGGAAGCTGAGTTCTTCGAAGCTATTCCTTTCCTGCAGAAAATGAATGTGGTAAGCGGTGAATATTTCCTGAACGAACAACTGAAAGCGGGTAAAAAAGTATTAGCCGAAGGCGCCCAGGGAAGTATGCTGGACGTGGATTTTGGTACCTATCCTTTTGTAACTTCTTCCAATACTATTTCTGCTGGTGTTTGTACCGGTTTAGGTATTGCACCACAGTGGATCAAAGATGTAATTGGCGTTACCAAAGCTTATTGCACCCGCGTTGGCAGCGGTCCTTTCCCTACTGAACTGCACGACGCAACCGGTGAGCAGCTGCGCGCCGCAGGTCATGAATTTGGCGCGGTAACCGGCCGTCCCCGCCGTTGTGGCTGGATCGACCTGGTGGCACTGAACTATACCTGCATGTTGAGCGGCGTTACCCAGCTGGTAATGACAAAAAGCGATGTACTCGACGAATTTGACGAAGTGCTCGCCTGCACAGCCTACGAAATTGACGGAAAACAAACAAAGCAATTGCCCTTCCAGCTTAACGGTCTGGACATTAAACCGGTATGGGAAACATTTAAAGGATGGAGTGATAAAACTTCTACCTGCCAGCAGTTCAACGAGTTACCAGCGGAAATGAAAGCATTTGTTGCAGCCGTAGACACTTACCTGGGGGTTCCCGTGAAATACGTTTCCAACGGACCCGGACGCGATCAGATCCTTGAAAAGTAGAAGCAAAAAGTAAGGAAAAAAAACAGCAAAAAAAATTTGGCGAATAAAAAAAACTATTAAAACTTTACGGCAAAGAAATAAGGTAACCTATTATGAAATCAAAATCTGATAAAGAGAAAGAGACCAAAAAAACTACTTCTCCTAAGACTGCAAAAGACGCTCCCAAAGCTGCGGCCAAGCCTAAGAAAGAGGTGGATGACGATGATGATGAGGAAGAGGATGAAGATGTGAAACCTTCCAAATCTGCCTCAAAGAAATCAGATAAGTCTGCATCCAAATCCAAACGCAAAGACGACGACGACGAGGATGATGACGATGCAGAGGATGATGACGACATGGACGATGCTTGGGAAAAAGGAGAAGATGATGATTATGATCCTGATTTTGAAGAATTTGACATGCCTAAGTCAAAAGGTAAACGCGGCCGTCCCAGCACCGGCAGCAAGAAAACCGATGATGACGATGACCTGGGTATAGACGATGAATTTAAAGACATGGATCTGTTCAACGATCGTTTTGATGACGACGATGATGATTTTTAAGCATAAAAAACACGATTGTTATCAGGATTTTCCACACTTTTCCGGTTGATAATCAGAAAATATTTAAGCAACAAATGTTGGATTGGGGAAACCAGTTCAACATTTGTTGTTTTTTAGACAATAATAGCTATCCTTCCCCATGGCACCGGTATGAAGCCGTACTTGCTGCAGACGCATTGCATACCCTCGAAATAAACGCCGGAAACGCTTTCCCCGCTTTACAGCAATTTCACCAAACGCATGGCGACTGGCTCTTCGGGCATCTTGCCTACGATCTTAAAAATGAAACAGTACCAGGTCTTCAATCCCGGCGTTATGATGGTATTGGGTTCCCGGACATGCACTTCTTCGTGCCCCGCGTGATCATACAACTGCAAAATGAACAGGTACATATCGGCGGGGAATCCTTCACCCGGGAACACGCACAGGAAATACTCACTGCCGTTTTACATACACCTCCGGGTACAACACGGTTGGTTACTTCCACAGCGCAACCACTGCAAAGCCGCCTGGATCATCAACGCTATATTGCCGCAGTGAAAAACCTGCAGCAGCATATCCTGCAGGGCGACTGCTACGAGGTAAATTTCTGCCGCGAAAACTTCGTGGAAAATATAAGTATACATCCCCCGGCTTTATTCTCCCGTCTGAATAACTTATCGCCGTCTCCTTTCGCTGCTTATTACCGCCTGCGTGAATGTTACCTGGCCTGTTCCAGCCCCGAACGGTTTATCCGCAAAGAGGGGAATACCGTTATCTCCCAGCCTATTAAAGGTACCAGCAGGAAAGATCCGGATCCTGTTGAAGACCGGCAGTTGCAACAGAACCTGTTGAACAGCGCAAAAGAGCGCGCGGAAAATGTAATGGTGGTAGATCTTGTACGCAATGATCTGTCCCGCACAGCCATGCAGGGAACAGTGGAAGTAACGGAACTCTTTGGTATCTATTCTTTTGCACATGTGCATCACATGATTTCTACCGTTTCAGCGCAGCTATCGCCCGGAACGCCTTTCACAGAAGTATTGCGTAATGCCTTCCCAATGGGCTCTATGACGGGGGCGCCAAAGATCAGGGTGATGCAGTTGATTGAACAGTATGAGCAAACCCGCCGTGGGCTTTATTCAGGAGCTGTAGGGTATATTACGCCGGCGGGCGATTTCGACTTCAACGTGGTGATCCGCAGTATGCTGTATAATGCAAATAACCGTTACCTCTCTTTCCAGACCGGCTCCGCTATCACTTTTTACAGCGATCCCGAAAAGGAATGGGAAGAATGTTTACTGAAAGCGGCTGCTATGGAAAAAACCGTTACCGGCTAAACAGCTGCTCCATCGCCTCGTTGATGGTAGGATAAGAATACTGGAAACCGGTGCGTTGTATTTTGTCGGCGGAAGCCTTTACACTTTTCAGCACTTCCACACTCATTTCCCCCAATGCCAGTTTAAGGGCAAAAGAAGGTACATAGGTGGTCATAAAGCTTTTGCCTTTTGCCATCCGGGCCATACTGATGATCAGTTCCCGGTTGGTAACGGGATTGGGGGCTACTGCATTGTAAATCCCTTCCAGCCGGTCGTTTACAATGGCGTTGAAGTACAGCCGCACAATATCGTGGATATGTATCCATGGAACAAACTGCTCGCCGGATCCGAGTACAGTGGCAAATCCAAAGCGCAGCGGTTTGTAAAATTCCTTTAAGGCCCCGCCATCCTTGCTGAGCACAATGCCTGTCCGGAAAATCACCAGCTTTTTATCAAGACCGGTCACTTTGGAAATACTTTGCTCCCAGGCATGGGTAGTAGTGGCAAGATAATCCGTAGCCGGGGGATCTGTTTCCGTAAAGGTATGATCTGAATACTCGCCATAAAACCCGGTTGCCGATGCGCTGATCACCTTCTTTACTTTGTTGGGGAAGTTTTTGAGTGCGGTAAAGATCAGTTCACTGCTTTGGGTCCGGCTGTCAATAATTTCCTGTTTACGCGCCGCCGTCCAGCGTTTCTCGCCCACATTGGCGCCTGCCAGGTGTACTATATAATCTGCCTGTTGAATGGCCTCCTTATCTACAGTTTGTGTTTCTACATTCCAATGGGCGTATGTTACATTTCCGTTGCTGCGTTTATCAGGGCGCCGGGTGAGGATAATCACTTTATAGCCGCGCTCCAGCAGCAGCCGGGTTAATGCCGTCCCTATAAGTCCTGTTCCACCGGTTATAATAACGGTATCCATTCAATAATAGCTGCTTTTAAAAAATAATTTAATAAAAATACACAATAAATCGGGCCTTTTGGAATTTATGTAAAAGCAGGACTTACTGGCTTTAAATAGACAAGTTAATTTCTGAATTTTAATGTAAGTTTGAAAATGGCACCAACAAACGGGCCATCTGCATTATCACAAAAATAATCTGAAATCTATATTACCGCATGCATACGCTATACCGCCTACAATTATTATTGCTGCTGCTTTTCGCCGGCACAGCAGCAATGGCACAGAAGATAACCTATTCTGAACCGGAGAAGGACGACTATAAAAGCACCGAATTTGAGATTATTGGTAAGGTAGCAGGCAATATACTGGTGTATAAAACAGACCGCGGCGACTATGTGGTGTCTGTTTATGATAATGCGATGCAGCTGAAAGAAAGGGTGAAACTGGACTTCCTGCCACGTAAAGTGATCAGCATGGACTTTGTGGCCTATCCGGACAGGGTGCTGATGATTTACCAGTTCCAGCGTAAAGACGCCGTATATAGTTTCTGCGCTACCATGTCGCCTGATGCCAGGTTTGCAGATGCACCCCTCCTGATCGATTCCACCCGCATTGGTATGTATTCCAAAGAGAACAAGGTGTATTCTGTTGAAGTATCGGAAGACAAGAGCCGTATTATGGTGTATAAGATCAACCAGGATAACGAGAACAACAATATCTTCTATACTTTCCTGTACGACAGTGCCATGAGCCTGGTGAACAACAGCCGCCTGTCTATGCCCATGCAGAAAAGGCAGTTCCTCAGCAACTTTAACCTCACCAATACCGGCGACCTGATTTTCAACAAGCTGGAACGTACCTCCAACCGCGACTATGTGATCAGTGGAAGTATGGTGGTGAAACGACCGCTGGTAGACAGCTTTGAGGTTTCCCCGATGGCGCTCAAGGCACAGTTGCTGGATGAAGTGAAAATGAAGCTGGATAACAGTAAGCAAACGGCGCTTGTTACCGCTTTTTACTACAAACAGAAGCGGGGCAACGTGGAAGGGCTTTACCTGTATAAATACGATTATGCCAACTATAAAGCTGTATACGAGAAATCGCAGGTATTCCCCGACGATCTGAAAGCGAATGCACGCGGGGAATCCAGTACTAATGCCGCTTTTAATGATTACTTCATCCGTAAGATCATTAACACCAGCAACGGCGGATTCCTACTCACGGCGGAATCGTTTTCCACCTCTTCCCGCTACCAGCCCTGGAACCGCTGGAATTATATGTATGGCAGTCCTTATGGAGGCATGTATGCCCCTTATTATTACTCACCCTATTCTTCCATGTATTACAACCCTTACTACTGGAACAATTCACAGGGATTACGCTATCATTACGACAATGTAGCCGTGCTTTCCTTTGACGATGAGGGCAACATGCAATGGAACAACTTTGTACATAAAAGTCAGTTTGATGATAATGCAGACCTGTACCTGTCTTACCTGATGGTAAACGTGGGCAGCGAATTACGTTTTCTGTATAATGAACTGGACAGGAGAAGTTATATGTTAACAGATGTTAGCCTGGCCCCCGGAGGTAAAGTGAATCGCATGCCTACGCTGCGTAACCTGGATAAGGGTTTCACCTGGATGCCCCGGTATGGTAAACAGATCAGCGCCCGTACTGTGGTGATACCATGCATTTACAGGAATTATATTTGCTTTGCTAAAATTGACTTTTAATCACACCTTTGCACTGTGATAAAATTTTTCCGTTCAGGCAATCCGTTAACGGTATTGCTGTTGTTAATATACACACTGGTTGTTAAGTTTTACTATCTGATCCATCCATCCACCTACATGGCAGACGGATCAGAAGGGCTTTTGTATCACCTCCTGGTGAAATGGATGGCCACCTTTACCGGCGGTAGCCCGCTGGTATTTACATCGCTGGCAATATTGCTGCTGTTTTTACAGTCGCTGCTCTTTACCCGTATCATTAATCATCACCGGTTATTTCCCAAGCCTACTTACCTGCCGGCCATGTGCTACCTGCTGTTTACATCCATGTTGCAGAGCTGGAATGTATTTTCGCCGGCACTGATCGTGAACCTGATTATGCTGTGGGTATTTACCAGTATAACGGAGTTGTATACACGTACTTCCGCCCGGGATGTGGTATTTAATATCGGTTTTGCCCTGGGAGTAGGCGGGCTTTTTTACTTCCCGTCGGTTATATTCTGTTTCCTGTTGCTGGCCAGTATGCTTATTATGCGTGCTTTCCGGCTGGCGGAGTGGATTATTGCCGTGCTGGGGCTGATCTGTCCACTGTACCTGATGGGCACCTGGCTTTTCCTTACCAACCAGATGACCCTGCTCCGGAAGATCCCGAACATGGGAGCCTCCCTGCCCATGATCAGTGATTACAAGGTATGGGGCGCTATGATCGCATGTGTGGTCTTTTTCGTGATCGGGTGGCTGCTGTTGCAGCGTCCGCTTAAAAAAATGCTGATACAGGGCCGGAAAATATGGGCCGCATTGATCATATATGTACTGGTAGCCATCACGGTACCTTTCTTTAATATTCACTTTTCAGCAGCATATTGGGTCCTGGCAGTTTTGCCGATCTCCATGTTTGCGGGCAACGTATTCTGGTCGGTCACCAACGACACATTTGCCAACATTATCCACTTCATTGCGCTGGCATATGTGATCGTTATGCAATACTTTAGTTAATTTCCTCATTTTAAGGGCCTGATTACCAGTATTTTGTTAAATCAGGACAAACGGCAATGGAAAATTGCGAACGGCGAAGTAATTTTGTCCTTTCCCATTAGTTTTGTCATTCGTAAAAATGGTGGCAAAAACGTGGGGAAAAACGTTTTTTAA
>JBCNPS010000376.1:0-7585 GCA_039593235.1 Chitinophaga sp.
GCCGTTAGGACCAAGCAAACCGGCAATCTTTCCCTTCCCGAACTGAAACGTAAGTCCTTTCAGTGTGGGCTCTGCACTACCCTTGTAGGTTTTATATAGTTCTTTTACAGATATGCCGGACATGATACTTTGAATATTTAATTACCACTTCACCTGTGCCAGTTTCCGGAAAAACGCATCTTCGGAGGCAGCACATTCCAGTAACATCTGGCTTAGTTCTTTATAGGAAACATTATCTGCGGATCTGCTCTTGCATACGCGACCGGCGGCAAAGGCAAAATTACGCCATAAGTCGCCGGTTTGGGTCAGTTCTCCTGCCAGTTTACTCAGTTCATCTTTCTTCAGTAACACGGCTGCTTCCTGTAAAAATGCAGCATACATGAAACGGAAGCCTGCACCGCCGGTACCGATCTCTTCCTGCATACGGATAATATTTCCCAGGTACAGCGTAGCTTTCCGGTCGCCGGGATTTTCGGCGTAGTTAGCTACTCTTTTTGCAAGAAAGCGGATCCCTTTCACACCAAACATGGGAATAGGCACTTTCAGCATAAAGTGGCAGGCCTGTTCTATACCTGCTTTGATGGGCTTTTCAAATGAGGCGGAAGGAGGTACATGTACCGGGTAGTACATCTTCCCTTTGGGCGCCGGAAATCCTTTGGCAAATCGGGCCTGCGCCAGGCTTTCCGGATCAATGGTGGTAACCGAATCCATTATCGGATCGCTTACCAGGTATTGCCCGTCTTTTTTGTCGTAGACTACCAGGTTGTGTGCATTAAAATGAAACCGGTAGGAAGCAGGAAAGTAAGGCAGGTAATATACGCTGGATTGCAGCCCAACAGGAATACCAGCTTCAACTACTTTATCCAGCGCCTGCATTCCTTTTTCCGGTGTAGAAAATTTCTGGGACTCCATCCGTACTCCCAGCCGCTTGCACACCCGCTGGAAAATAGCTCCGGGCCATATCCGGTAGGTAGTGCCCGGCACCCCGTTTACTTTTACGAAAGGCAGGTGGCCGAAAAAGATACCTGCACCAATACCAAACGCCATTGGCTCACTGATCTGTAAGCCATAATGCCCCAGCAGGTTTGATATTACACCACTTTCACAATGCGCGGTCTGGTTGTGTTGGAAAAAAGAATTAGTCATAATATTATTTGTAGCAGCATTACGAATAACGGATCTGTGGGAAGATCATCGGATAACGCCTACCCACAAATCCGTTATTACCATTATGCTTTATCTGATCTGCAGGAGATCTGTTAAACTCACTTTGAAGGCATCTGCATAACGCTGTAATAGTTTGGGATTGAGCTTTTTGAAAACGCCTGGTTTCATATGCCTTTTCACCTGCCACTGGAATTTACCTACATGGCTGGCCAGCAAAGGCAGATCCATCAGGGTCTTTTCCATGTAATAGGCTACCGGGCTTATTTCTCCGGCTTCTACCCGCGCCCGCGCAGCTTTTATTCTTTCATTTACTTCTTCCCAGGCCTGGCCCTGTGCAATATTTTCCGGCTCCCAGCCAGCACTTTGCACTTGTACATAATTGCCGGAATTATCCACCGCATACATAATTTGCTTGAATGTACCTTCATGCAGATTATCACTATCCTGCGGTACTTCCTCTTTTTTCATGAGAGCAGTTTTAGAAGTGATCGCTTATACTACGGTAATATGTACATAAGCATATGAAAAACGTGCTCTTTCCGGAACCATCATTACTACTTTCTGTCCTTTCTTAAAACGGCCGGTGTTCATCAGTTCTTCCAGCATCAGGTAAGGGGATGCAGTACCTACGTTACCTACGTTGGCCAGGTTGGTGAACCATTTCTCCAGGGGGATGGGAACACCTAACCGGGTGATTTCCTCATCTATCTTTAACCTGAAAAATTCAGACGACAGGTGAGGCAGGAAGAAATCTATTTCATCAAGGTTGATATTGTGGCGCTCTACCAGCTCTTTCCACATCTGTGCTCCGGAAGGAACAATATTTTTACCGAGTAACCGGGTATCTTGTTTAAAGGAGAAAACACTGTGCTGTGCCCATTCTTCCGGGGTCATATCGATCCACCCGGTGGTGGTGCCGTCCGGTTGTTTGATAGCGCCGGCATACATACACGTTTCCAGCTCATTGGCGTAAGAGAGTATTTCTACCCAGTCCACCCGCAGGGATAAACCTTCTTCATTGGGTTTATCCTGGAAAAGGGCGGCGCTGGCGCCGTCTGATAACATCCAGCGGAGGAAGTCCTTTTCAAAGGCGATGATGGGATTTTCGTCGAGACTTTTCAGATTCTCCGCTTCCGGCTGGAATTTCTGCGCCAGCATCCAGGCGGAGAACTTTTCAGAGCCGGTGCTTACTGCATTGGAAGTATTACCGCAACGGATAGACATCCAGGCATATTTAAACGCCTGCATCCCTGCGGCACAGGCGCCTGTAGCTGCAATCAGCTCTACCGGCTGGCATTTCAGGATACCATGCACCATAGCGGCATGATTGGGTAACAACTGATCCGGAGAAGTAGTGCCGCAGGCCAGTAATTGTAATTTGCTGATGGGGAACTGCTCATCGAATAATTGCGATACGGCTGTTGCTGTCATTTCCGCATTGGAATGGGTGGATTTCCCTTCCTTGTCCAAAGAATAGTAACGGGTTTTGATTTTATTGTTACCAAGTATCTTCAAACGCGCACGGGAAGCCTTTCCATCTACCATGCCGAGAATGCTCTCCATTTCATCATTTTCTACAGGCGTGTTAGGTAAAAATTTAGACAGCCTGGTAATATAAACTTCCTTCATTTGAATTTATTCGTCTTTTAAGGCTACATTTAAAACCTGGTCTGAACTGTCTTGCCTTACCAGCCAGCTCACAGTAAAATATATTTTAATTTAGTATACGTTATACACAGACGTAAATATAGAACTCTAATTGGAATTACAAGTATCACGCCACTGCCCGGGGGTTGCTTTGTACCGGCATTACACCAGGCTTTGATATGCCCTTAAGGTGGACTTGATACGCTTTTATCTCAGGGAAACACCCTTGTAATAGTCTACTTCGCGGCGCAACTTAGCTTTTTTCAAATTCAACTGTATAATAGAAGTAACCAGGGAGATGGGTGTTAAAACAAAGATCCCTGCCAGCAGTAAGGCCCGGTACATGGATACACGTCCCTGACGGGAAGCCGCGCCGGGGCCTCCCTTTGCGCTGATAAATTTAGCCCAGAAACGGAAAGCCCTGATACCTTTATTTTCGAGAACTACCAGGTTGGGAAGCAGTTCTACGGCATCGAGCGACAATAACTCCGTATGTAATGTATCCCATTTGTTGTTTTGCAGTGCGGTGGCTATAGGTCCGGCAAACCGGCCGGAGGTAACAATCTCGTTTTCCTGCACTCCCGCCTGCGGCAAAAAGCGTGTCGCTTCTTTCTTCCCTTTAAAAGCCCAGCGAAGAATGGTGATCACAGAAATGAGATTGGGCGATTTATCTACCAGCACAATATTCCCAACAAGGGTACTACCCGCCTGCTGCAGGTAATTTTTTACTCTTTCCTGTGCATTCAGCCACATATTACGGCTGCCCAGCAGTGTAACCACCTTTTTACCCTTCAACAACTGTTTGGCGGCTTCACTTTGCAGGAAAGCAGCAGTTGGCTGTGAGGGAGAAAGGAACCAGGGCTGATAAGCCAGGATCACCAGGTCGAAATGCGCATTCACATCCACTTTCAGCGGTTCAATACCACGGGGGGTGGATTGAACGGTTTCCGGCATAGTGTCGTAAAATTGTTGCCTTCCCCATGGAAAAGGGAAAGGCGTTACAGGCACCAGTTGTTCAAAAGTAACATCGGCTTTGCCTTCCAGCGGGGCCAGCACATGATCAATAATCCTTTTCAATTGCCCTGTTTGTGTATAATATACCACCAGGATCTTCGGTCTTTCGTTCATAAAAGGAATAGGAGTTCAACAATTCAAACCTAAATCAAACAATTCAAACGGTAAAATCTACAATTCAAGCCGTAAACATACAAAAAAACAGCAATGATTCATGTGATTTAATGATAATTTGACGCGAAATGTTGACGGAGTGGGGTATTTGTTAAAGGGGTTCTGTTTTGTGCCCCAGCCAGGTACAGCATCAGCGGGTTAATTATAGCGAACGCTGTACCTGGACTCAAGGACTTTTGATATGTTTTTCTTCAAAACATCTCTATAAACTCTCTGACACCGGCAAATATGATATTTTAAATGTTAAAGATTTGTAAATATTGATGCTTATCTTTTATTAATATTGCCTGAACCCGCTACAGAAGAGGATATCTGGGGAGTTCCCTTGTAATTTACGTTTCCGGAACCGGCAATTTTCGCTTCCAGTTTTACACTGGCGTAAACATCCGCATCACCGCTGCCGGCAATATTAACGTTCACATTTTCAGACAACAGTTCGTCGCCTTCAAAGTTGCCGCTGCCAGCAATAGAAAGGTTTACATCTTTTGTTTCCCCTTTGAGCTTCATATCACCGGAACCCGCAATAGAAGCCTTTACCGCAGGTGCATTGATTTCTCCTTTGAGATTACCGGAACCCGACAGGCTGAATTTCACGTCAGAACGGGAAGTAAACCGGCCATCCAGTTTCAGGTCGCCGGAACCGGCCAGGCTGGCATCGTCTACTTCAGGTGTGGTGAGGTACACATTCAATTCCTTATGGGTGCTGATAGAAACGCCACGCCTGATCCTTACAATAAGACGGCCGTCTTCATCCGCCAGTTCCACCAGCGGGGCAATATTATCTTCTGCCTCAATAACAGCTGCTTTGGCAGCACCCTGGGTGAGATAAACGTTCATACTGCCTTCTACCTTGATCCTGTGAAACGGGGCTACCTGTCTTTCTTCCTTGATAACATGGCCATTGCCTTTTACACGATTTTGTCCGGTTACGTCGCAGGAATAAAGGAGTACAGCAGCAGAAAAGGCCATGGTGGCCTGACATAGGAGCGATTTTGTTGATATCATGGGTTTAAATTATAGCAGGAAGATACGCCAGAAATTCGAAATTCGAATTTCCAAATCCGAAATTCATAGAAGGACTTTATCTTTGCACCACCATGACAGAAAAGATACTTATCCTCGATTTCGGTTCCCAGTATACACAGCTGATTGCACGCAGCATCCGTGAACTGAATGTTTATTGCGAAATTAAACCTTGCCTTCAGCCTATTGCCTGGGATGAAACCATTAAAGGTGTTATATTATCAGGCAGTCCTTTTTCGGTGAACGACGAAAATGCGCCCATCCTTGATATTGCGGCCATTGCTGCAAAAGTACCGGTACTCGGTATTTGTTATGGCGCCCAGATGATGGCCAAAGTTTTTGGCGGCGAAGTAGCAAAAAGCAACCTCCGCGAATACGGACGCGCCTTTATGGAGCACAACGACAAAGAGGAAAAGTTGTTATATGACATCTCTGCAAAAAGCCAGGTATGGATGAGCCATGCAGATAGCATTAAACGGATCCCCGAAGGATTTGAGATCATTGCCACTACAGAAAACATACCGGTAGCGGCTTTCAAAAACACCACCCTGGCGGCCAACCCGATGTTTGGCTTACAGTTCCACCCCGAAGTAACCCACTCCCTGGAAGGAAAACTGATCCTGCGTAACTTCCTGTTACATATCTGTAATTGCAGCCAGGATTGGACCCCGGCGGCCTTTGTACATGAAACGGTAGAAAGGATCAAAGCACAGGTAGGCGATAAAAGAGTAGTAATGGCCCTCAGCGGCGGCGTTGATTCTACCGTTGCGGCAGAGCTGATCCATAAAGCCATCGGTAAAAACCTGTTCTGCATATTTGTGGATAACGGCCTGCTGAGAAAAGACGAATTTGAAACCGTACTGGAATCTTATAAACATATGGGACTGAACGTAAAAGGGATCAATGCAAAAGATCTTTTTTACGGAAAGCTGGCAGGCGTTTCCGATCCGGAACAAAAACGCAAGATCATCGGTGGCCTGTTCATCGATGTTTTCCAGCAGGAAGCCACACACCTTACCGATATTTCTTTCCTGGGCCAGGGCACCATTTACCCGGATGTAATTGAATCCGTTTCTGTAAACGGTCCTTCTGTTACCATCAAATCGCACCATAATGTGGGCGGATTACCGGAAAAAATGAACATGCAGCTAGTAGAGCCGCTACGCTTCCTCTTTAAAGATGAAGTACGTCGCGTAGGCCGTGAAATAGGCATCAGCGAGATATTCCTGGGCCGTCATCCTTTCCCCGGTCCCGGGCTGGCCATCCGTATCCTCGGCGCTATTACCCCCGAAAAAGTACACATGCTGCAGGAAGCAGATAATGTATATATAGAAGGACTGAAAGAAGCAGGCTTATACGACAAAGTATGGCAGGCAGGCACCATCCTGCTGCCCGTACAAAGCGTTGGCGTAATGGGCGATGAACGCACCTACGAATTTACAGTAGCTTTACGTGCGGTAACTTCCGTAGATGGAATGACGGCTGATTGGGCGCATCTGCCTTATGAGTTTCTTGCTAAAATGTCTAACGACATCATTAACAAGGTAAAAGGCATTAACCGTGTAGTATACGACATCAGTTCCAAGCCCCCTGCTACGATCGAGTGGGAATAAAAAGGATGCAATAAAATACTGAGCTATAGTTACGGAGTTAAGGATAGAAAGAATAATTTCTTCTATCCTTAACTCCGTAATGCTTTATTTCACATTCCCCGGAATGATTTTTGTAAATTAGCGCCAATTATGAACCACTTAGTTTCAATTAAGCACCTGTTATCCGGATTGGCTTTACTGGTTTTGATCAGCTCCTGCTCTTCTTCCAGGAAAAGTGCCAGTAAGGTAGACGGGCCACCGCCATCTCTGAGTAAACCTAAACCGGAAAAAAAACCGGAGGATAATAAGAAAGAAGCTGCAAAGGCGCCTTTTAATGTACCTGCATTTGGTAAAGAAGTTAAAAAAGCTACCTACAACATTGCATTCTTTGCACCATTATACCTCGATTCCGTTTTTGCCAACAGTACGGATATTCCCGGTCGCACTATGCCCCGGTACGTATTGCCCGGTCTTGAATTTTATGAAGGCGCTCAACTTGCACTGGATACCCTGCAACAACAGGGGTATAACCTGAAAGTGACCGTATACGACAGCAAAGCCAGGCAAAACGTGGCTTCCCTGATCCGCAGCAAGGCACTCGACGGAACGGACCTGATCCTCGGGTCTGTAAGCAATCCTGAATTGAAAGAACTCAGCGATTTTGCCAAAAGCAAAGAGATCAACCTGATTTCCGGTACCTATCCCAACGATGGCGGTATCAGCGACAATCCCTTTCTGTATATCTCCAACAGCACGCTGAAAACACACTGTGAGGCGCTGCAGAATTATATCCAGGACGCTTTCGCCACTAAAAACATCGTGCTGTTCCGCAGGAACACCGCGTTTGAAACAAGACTGGCAGCAGACTTCAGGGCATCCTACGAGAAAATGGAAAGCACCCGCAAATCAAGGATCCGCGAAGTAGTATGGACCGACGCTACCACACCGGAAGAAATTTCCAAATACCT
>JBCNPS010000377.1:0-7582 GCA_039593235.1 Chitinophaga sp.
CCACACCGAGAGGCACTGAAACTGGATGCAGACACGACCCGCAAATCCGATATCAAATTTGATTTTGCCTATCGCGATGTGGATAGCGTAACCATTACGTTCCCGGCGGGATATAAGCCGGAATCGCTGCCGGCGCCGGTGGTCTTAACCGCTAAGTTTGGCAGTTACAACGCTATGACGAGTGTTAAAGGAAATACGCTGACCTATATACGAAAAAGGGAACAAAAGGCAGGAACATTCCCCGCAACAGATTACCCGGAGCTGGTGAAGTTTTATGCCACTGTGCTCAGGTCCGACAGGAGCCGGTTGGTGCTGGTAAAAGAATAAAGCCCGTAAATAAAAAGAATGCTGCGGGATGCTAATGCTCCATCAGGAATACGAATAAAAAAAGGCCGTATCAGATGAATGATACGGCCTTTTTTTATTTTATAGAATATTATTTCTCGCGTACACTTACCGAAATATGCCGGTCCTTTTTCTTTTCTTCTTCAGGTGCATCGGCGGCGGCCTTTGCAAACTGTGAGCCATACCCTTCTGCGCCCAGTAACTGTGCGGCGTTGGTATTGCTCTTCTTCAATGCGGCAACTACTGATTCTGCGCGCTCTTTGGAGAGGCGTAAGTTAATGGTGCTATCGCCGGTGCGGTCTGTATAGCCGCCGATCTTTATTTTGGCCTTGGGGAAGGCTTTCATGATAGCGGCAATATTGCCCACCTGTTTCATACTTTCTTCCGTAAGTTCTGCACTACCGGTTTTGAAATTGAGGTTATCAAAATCGAACCATACATCTTTGCCTGCCGGGCGGCTATTGTCTTTAAGGAATGCCACCAGCTGATCTTCTATGCCTCCTTTGTATGCGTCCAGTACAGTGCCGTCAGGGAGCGTTACTTTGATACTTTCACGGGCTACCACCGGACCGCCTTCCGTAACGGTCATCGTAGCGGAATCCGCCAGCTGGCTGGTGGTAACACTGTCGGTAGCAGGTACCCCATCGCGTTTATTGGCGCCGCAACCGCGCATCAGGTACCACAGCAGGATAATAGCCACCAGGATGAGCAGCAATGACCATATCCACCTGCTGCCGCCGGATTTTGCCTCCGGCTGTATATTCACAGCGCCGGCGGTGGTGGTAGCTGTATCCATATGAAGCAGGCTGCCTAATTTTTTCCCGAGATCGCCGATGTTGGCTAAACCCAGTATGCCGGCAATGTTTAGCCCGCCCGGAATGGCGCCCAGTATTTTATCTTTCTGCGAATCAAGCAGGGAAAGGAAAGAGTTGGGAGAGAGGTTATTCTGCGCTGCATATTGCCCTACCGTACCAAGCGTAGCGGGAGCAGCCGATTGCAGTAATGTATTGGCAGATGATTCCTTGATACCGGCAAAGGAAGATAACATGCCGGTAATAGCACCCACTTTGTCGCCGAACAAGCTGCGCAGCAGATCGGCGCCCTTACTGAGCAATCCCCCGGCGCCGCCCTGCAGCGCACCGGAAACAGCCGATGGATTGGCATCGCCAGCTGCGCCTTTTACAAGGTCGAGCAGGCTGCCGGCGCTTCCCGACGATCCGGCCTTGTTGAGAAGGCCGGTTAATACAACCGGTATGATACCACTGATGGCTTTCTGAATGCCGCCTTCACTTTCTCCAAGTTGTGAGGAAGCCTGACTAACGACATTGCTGTTGAAGATACTTTTGGCGCTTTCCAGTAAATCGAAAGACATAATTGTAGGGTTTAGTGATGAAGAATTTGGTGACCAGTTTTTGACGCTGAATCATCCGGCTGTAAGCAGGAATGTACAGTTTGTACTTCAGGGACCTTTATAACAACAGAGGCTGCCGGGTTGTTTGATTCCCGTAAGAATAAACAGCCAAGTATAAGTTTAAACATATAAATAGGGGATGATAAGATGTTGATTTTTAATAGTATGTAAACATTTTGTTCGTTTTTTCTTGGTCGCCCGCTCATTATTTCGTACCTTCGCATCGCTTTATGCATTTTCTGACTGTTGAATGTGCCTTCCGTGCACGATGCAATACGCTATAACAGTCAATATTTATTGGATTTGATCATTTGTCGGGCCACATCGCGCCCGGTTTCCATTTCCGGTTAGCTGTTTTTTGCAGTTACATGCACATAGAACCCCTATGTCGCCAGGAAAAAGATCAGCTTAAACATATTTAAAAATTAGTAACTATGATTAAACAATCATCGTATTGGTTTTTGCTATGCTTACTGCTCCTCTTGCCGAGTATGCTCGTTGTTGCACAGGATAGTACCCAAACCAAAAAAGATAAGCCCACCTTTCACATAGGTGGAGCCTTGCGCTTTAATTACAATCTTTCTACCTGGAAAAAAGAACAGGTAAAAAGAGGCGGCGACTTTGGCTTCGATATGTTCCGTATTAATGCAGATGCAGCGTGGAAAGGCTTATCCCTCCACGCGGAATACCGTTTTTATTCAAAGGATTTTGGAGGAGGAATGTTGAAAGAAGGATATGTGAGATATAACTTCAATGATAGTACGCACATCGATATCGGGCTTACCCAGGTGCCCTTTGGTAACCAGACCTACAATTCCCATAGCTGGTTTTTTAACCTGCCTTACTATGTGGGTAAGGAAGATGATTATGATATGGGTATAAAATTCGAACGACGTAACCCGCACTGGCTGTACCAGCTGGCGTTTTCTAAGAATGCAGAGGAACTTAACTTCGGCGATAAAACGACCATTGATCCCGGCCGTTATTCCTACGATGTGGCCGGAAGAAATAAAGAAGTGAACCAGGGTACTGCCCGCACCGAATATTTTTTCAACGCGGATAATAGTATAGGCGCTTCCGTTATGCTGGGAGGCTTATACAACATCCCCTCCGGTAACATGGGGAGCCATTGGGCTGCTGCATTACATTCCAATCTCAATTGGCGGAAATGGAACCTAAAGCTGCAAACAATGTACTACCGGTATAACGTAGCCGACTCTACGCAGTTTGAACAGGCCGTGGATATGGCCGCCTATGGCGCCGCTTACCAGGTAGCAGCAAAAGCCTTCCTGCATACCGCTTCGCTTTCCTATACGCAACCCGTGCACTGGGGACCGGTAAGCGCGCTCACTTTCTACAACGATTACTCCTATATGCATAAACCCGAAACGGGATTTGCAGACACGCAGATGAACGTGCTGGGTTGTATGCTTACTGCGGGTCATATTTATACCTACGTAGACTGGGCCTCGGGAAAAAATCAACCCTGGCTGGGCCCTGTATGGACGGAGGCGCTGGCCGCCGGTGATCCGGCAGGCAAGTGGCATAGCCGCTTTAACATTAATATCGGCTACTACTTCTGATACTGCAGTTAACAGTAAAATATTATTCACAGTGGCCTGCCACTAAAAATGTAACTGATGCCTAAACTTCAAATCAATGATCTTACCCTCATCTTCGGCCGCGACCGGCAAACGGCCCTGCAACTACTGAAGCAAGGGAAAAGTAAAGCGGATATATTGGATGCCACCGGTTGTACGGTGGCAGTAAAAGACGCTTCGTTCCAGGTAGAGAAAGGAGAGTTCTTTGTGATCATGGGCCTTTCCGGCAGAGGGAAATCGAGCCTCCTGCGCTGCCTCAACCGCCTCATAGAACCTACTGCCGGGGAAATTTTCCTCAATGGTACCAACATCACCGCACTGAATGAAACGGCGCTGCAACAAACACGGAGAAAAGAAATAGCCATGGTGTTCCAGAAATTCGGACTGCTGCCGCACCGTACGGTGCTGGAAAATATTGCTTTTGGCCTGGAGCTGCAGGGAATGCCGCTTACTCAAAGAAAAGTCAAAGCCGCAGAGGTGGTGGAGCTGGTAGGACTCAAAGGCTATGAACAAATGCTGCCCTCGGAGCTGTCCGGTGGTATGCAGCAACGCGTTGGCCTGGCGCGCGCCCTGGCCAATGACCCGGAAGTACTGCTCATGGATGAAGCCTTTTCTGCACTGGACCCGCTCATCCGTACCCAGATGCAGGATGAACTGCTCGATCTCCAGGAGAAAATGCATAAAACCATCATCTTCATTACACATGACCTGGATGAAGCCATCCGCCTGGGCGACCGTATCGCCATCATGAAAGACGGCGAAGTGATCCAGGTAGGCACTCCGGAAGAGATCCTGACAACACCGGCAAATGATTATGTGTCTTCTTTCGTAGAAAAAGTAGACCGCAAAACCATTATCACCGCTTCTTCCATGATGGATACAAAACCAACCGTGGCCGTATTCCGTAAAGACGGACCAGAAGGAAGCCTGCGTAAAATGCGCGCCACCGGGCTCGACATCCTGCCGGCAGTAACCGTGGATAAGCATTTCCTGGGTTTTGTTTATCTCCGGGAAATACTGGAAATAAAGAAACGGGGCGATAAAACCATTGAAGCCGTTATACACCGCGAGGTACCTGTAGCTTACCCAGATACTACCGTGGAACAGATGCTGCCCTTTATTGCAGAAACAGATAAACCGGTAGCCGTGGTAGATCCAAAGAATAATAAACTCCTCGGACTTATTTCACAAACTGCCCTGATCATTGAAACCACCGGTAACCAGCCGGTATAACTGATACGGTTAAACGAAATTTATATGATTAAGATTGGAATATACATAGAACAATTCATCAACTGGCTTACGCATAACTTCGGCCCGTTCTTTAAAACGGTGAAGATAGGTGTGGAAGCCGTCGTAGGCAGCGTACAATGGCTGCTTACTTTCACCCCTTTTTATATTGTGATCGCCTTACTGACCTTGCTGGCCTGGAAACGCGCCGGCTGGGGTGTGGGCGTGGCAACCCTGCTGGGTCTCGGGCTGATTTACGGCATGGGCTATTGGGGACAAACCATGGAAACGCTGGCCCTGATCCTGGT
This sequence comes from Chitinophaga sp., assembly GCA_039593235.1. Classification (GTDB taxonomy): domain Bacteria; phylum Bacteroidota; class Bacteroidia; order Chitinophagales; family Chitinophagaceae; genus Chitinophaga. The sequence continues at coordinate 4,896 of JBCNPS010000377.1, forward strand.
ATCCGCAGCCATTGCGCTGCTCATTGGTATTCCGTTGGGAATATGGGCGGCTAAGAATAATACGGCCGGTAAAGTGATGCGGCCGCTGATGGACTTTATGCAAACCATGCCTGCATTCGTATACCTCATTCCGGCAGTATTGTTTTTCGGGTTGGGAAAAGTACCGGGTGTATTTGCTACCATCATTTTTGCCATGCCGCCGGCTGTACGGTTAACCACGCTCGGTATTAAACAAGTGCCGGAAGATATTGTGGAAGCAACCCGCTCTTTTGGCGCCACTTCCCGGCAACTGCTGTTTAAGGTAGAACTGCCGCTGGCCATGCCTACGCTGCTGGCCGGCATTAACCAAACCATTATGATGGCCCTGTCTATGGTAGTGATTTCCGCCATGATTGCCGCCGGCGGACTCGGGGAAATAGTGCTGAAAGGCATTACCCAGCTGAAAATAGGATTGGGCTTTGAAGGCGGTATCGCCGTGGTGATCCTGGCAATTATCCTGGATCGTATTACCCAGTCGTTTGGAAAAAAGAAACAACGTGCTAAACACTAAAACCATTTAATATGAAGAAATTATTCCTTTTCGCACTGGCCGCACTGCTGGCCTTTGCAGCCTGTAATCCCGGAACACAGCAAAACGATAAGCACATTACCATTGCATATGTAAACTGGGCGGAGGGCGTAGCCATGACGCAGCTGGCAAAAAACATCTTAGAGAAAAAAGGGTATAAGGTAACCCTCAAAAATGCCGACGTGGCGCCTGTATTCGCAGCAGTTGCAGGCGGTGATGCAGATGTATTCCTCGATACCTGGATGCCGGTAACCCACCAGAATTATATGGAAACATTCGGGCAACAGGTAACGGTATTGAATACCAACTTTGAAGGCGCTAAAATAGGATTGGTGGTGCCTGATTATGTAACCATAAAAAGTATTGAGGAACTGAACCGGGCAAAAACAAAGTTTGGCGGAAATATAGTAGGCATCGATGCGGGCGCTGGCATCATGAACAAAGCAGAAGCGGCTGTAAAGGAATATGCGCTGGATTACAACTTGCAATCGTCCAGTGAAGCGGCCATGATGGCTACTCTTAAAAAGAGCATCGACGAAAAGCAACCGGTGGTGATCACAGGCTGGGCGCCACACTGGATGTTTGCCCGCTACCAGCTGCGTTTCCTGGAAGACCCGAAGAAGGTTTTCGGGGAAACAGAAAAGATACAAACCATTGCCAACAGCCAATTCAGTGTATCCGATACCGTAGCCGTTAACTTTTTCCGGAATTTCCGGCTGAACAGCGAACAACTGGGTTCCCTCATGGGTGCGCTGGCAGATGCAGATGGTAAGGAAGATGCCGCTGTAAACGACTGGATCAGCAAAAACGAACAGCTGGTAAAAGAATGGGAGTAAGGTAGCGGTTTAATGAAAAAATTGCAGTTACAAGGCTAGTTTTCTGCTAAAAATGCAGTAATCCTTTCGCTTATATGTCATAATTTCCGAAGATACAACATTGGATCAGGGTTTGTTGTTACCAAAAGACGTTTGATAACATCAAAAAAGGAGAAAAACAAGCCAATATGAACTTGAATAATTTCACTATAAAATCGCAGGAAATACTGCAACAGGCCCAGCAACTGGCCTTTAATAATCAGAATCAATCTATTGAAACCGGGCACCTGCTCAAAGCTTTATTAAATGATGAAGACAGCCCGATTGAATACCTGTTGAAGAAGAATGATGTAAATACCTCATTTGTAAACAACAAGTTAAATGAGCAGATCAATAAATACCCGCGTATGGCAGGCGGTGAAGGCGGTCAAACGCTGAGCCGTGATGCCAATAACGTGATCCTGCGCGCAGGAGCGGCTATCAAAGAATTTAAAGATGAATTTGTAAGCGTGGAGCACCTGCTCCTGGGCATCCTTGGCGGTAACGACGACACGGCTAAATTACTTAAAGATGCCGGTCTTACTGAAAAAGGGCTGAAAACCGCCATCAGGGAACTCCGCAAAGGAGACACCGTCAATTCCCAAACCGGCGGCACCCAGTACAACACCTTGCAGAAATACGCCAAAAACCTCAATGAAATGGCCCGGGAAGGGAAACTCGACCCGGTGATCGGCCGCGATGAAGAGATCCGCAGAACGCTGCATATCCTTTCCCGCAGATCTAAAAACAACCCTATCCTGGTGGGTGAACCGGGTGTGGGTAAAACGGCTATTGTAGAAGGACTGGGCCACAGGATCATTAACGGCGACGTACCGGAGAACCTGAAGTCAAAGATCATATACGCCCTTGATATGGGTGCTTTAATGGCGGGCGCCAAGTACCGCGGTGAGTTTGAAGAAAGATTGAAAGGCGTGGTAAAGGAAGTAGCCGAAAGCAATGGAGAGATCATCCTTTTTATAGATGAGATCCATACATTGATAGGCGCCGGCGCTATGGAAGGCGCCATGGACGCTGCCAATATCCTGAAACCCGCCCTGGCAAGAGGTGAACTCCGTGCCATTGGCGCTACCACCCTCAATGAATACCAGAAATATTTTGAGAAAGATAAAGCCCTGGAACGCCGTTTCCAGAAGGTGCTGGTAGATGAGCCTTCCGTGGAAGATGCTATCTCTATTTTACGCGGACTTAAAGAAAAATATGAAAGCCATCACCATGTACTCATCAAAGACGAAGCAATTATTGCC
>JBCNPS010000378.1:0-7553 GCA_039593235.1 Chitinophaga sp.
GCCATAAGATCCCCTGATCTTAAACATGTCGAAAAATGGAAACAAGTTTTTGAAAAACGGTTCTTCTGCCAGGTTATAACCCCAGGATACTGCCGGGAATATGCCATACCGGTTGTTTTCCTGGAACAAATCATTTCCATTACGGGCAACAGTGATGCCCAGGAGATATTTACGCCTGAAATCATAATCCAGCCTGGCGGTAGTACCCCGGTAGTTGACAGGAATAGCTGCACCATTTATATAATTCCGTTGATTTAACAATAAAAGCCCGGTGAAATGATGGTCCCCATAAGTGCGGTCATAATTAAGAGATCCCTGAAGGATAGTGGTAGAATTAAAAGCGCCGGCCGGGGAAGCTACTGAATATGGCAGCATACGATACTGACCTGCGTCTCTTATTGAATAAGTGTTCCTGGTAACATCATATTTATAGGCCGGTAAACCACTGCGGTTAAGGTTGCGACCCTCATTATTATTACCGGCATAAGAAACATTCACTTTTACGGATAAGCCCGGAGTTATAAAATCGAGCAGCTGGTCTGCACCTACCACAATATTGTAGTTGTTCCTGAAGCTTCTTATGTACCCTCCGTTAGCCAACCGGAAAGCCGGGTTAATGGCGCCATTATTAGTTGCGGCGCCCAGGTGTGTTGCATAGCTGGAACTTCCATTTGGATTTATTACCGGCATAGCATATGGAGCCATGTAACGAAATGCGCCCAACTCATAAAAAAGCCCGGCGTTTTCTACGGTGCCGCTTGGGTTGTTAACCGTTTCAAAGCGGCCGTTCACATCAAACCGGATCTTTAATGTTTTGGTTGGGGTAATATCAAGATTCGAGCGGTAATTAAAACGCCTGTAGAAATAATTGGTGTTGACATAGTCGCCCACCGGCTCGAATTTCTTTAAAATGCCATTCTGGGAAAAATAGCCTAACGATGTAAAATATTTTACAAGCGCATTTCCCCCGCTTATATCCACATTATAACGGGATTGGGTGGATGCCTTTTTAAATAAAACGTCTGCCCAGTTAACATTCGGATGCCCATAAGGATCAGAGCCGTCTTTAAACTTCTGCAGATCGTCGGGGGTAAATGGAAGTACAGGAGCCTGTGACTGGCCATAGGCATCATTTATAGTGGCTTCATTGCGAAGCAGTGCAGTGGTATATGAATCAAGGAAAGTAGGCATCCTGATCGTTTGATTAACCCCGCTTTCAGCTGTAACATTGATCCGTGGCTTCCCGATACGCCCCCTGGTAGTGGTAACAACCAGTACACCGTTGGCGCCTTTTAATCCGTATATGGATGTTGTAGCCGCATCTTTCAGGATGGAAACAGATTCAACTTCGTTTACATTCAACTGTGAAAGTTGTGTATAATCGTATTCTATATCATCTACGATGATCAGTGGTTTATTATCGCCAGTGATGGAATTGGCTCCCCTGATAAAAAAATCGGCGGCATCTGCTCCGGGCTGCCCGCTCCTTTGCTGGCTGAAAAATCCGGGCAAGCGGCCGATAAGCGTATTTTGAATGCTGGCAGTTGGAACCGACCTGATCTCTTCCCCTTTTACCGAGCTGACAGCCCCCGTACTTGTAATCCTTTTCTGACGTCCGAAACCAACCACCACTACGTCTTCCAGGCCTTTTACATCCGGCGTCAGGTGAACGAGCATCGGGGCTCCCGTAACTGCGGCAATGGTTTGAGGCAGGTAGCCTATGCAGGTGATCACCAGTTTCTTTACACTACCGGGCTTTAACGAGATGGCATAATTACCCTGTTCATCAGAGACGATGCCATTCTTCCTGTTGTCCAGTTCTGAAATGGTAGCTCCGCTTATTGCCTGGTTTTTATCATTCACCACCCGTCCTCTTATGATTATATTCTGAGACCATACAACAGTTGACATCAGCGAAAACCATATCAGTATGAATATCTTTATTTTCATGTTATGCTGTTTATTGAATCAAAAGGTTTAATACCCGGGATTTTGTTCAATCCCGCGGTTTACCTGCGTTTCCTTTGTTGCAATTGGGAATAAATACATGGCATCCGTAAAATAGGGAGTGGTAACCACCTTCGGGGAATAGTTGAGCGTACCATTTGTATTTCTGGTAATGGTTACTCCATGAAGCGCGGTTCCATAAACGGCTTTCGCGATTTTCCACCTGCGTATGTCCCAAAACCTTTGTTCTTCAAATGCTAACTCTATGCGGCGTTCGTTACGGACTACATCACGCATCTGCCCCTGCAACAACCCGGAAGGCAGGGCAAAGGGAGAAAGACCCGCCCTCTGGCGGATTTTCTCAATCGCCGCATACACAGTTGCATCAGGTCCTGAATATTCATTTTGCGCCTCGGCATACATTAAAATAATGTCCGCATACCGGATAATGCACCATGGAGGAATAAAGCCGCCGTCACGGTAAAAAGTGGTGGTATAATTTGCACTGCTGCTATCATTTGCACAAAACTTCTTTGCATAATAACCTGTTTGTGTTTGTACCGGAGCAACGGTGGCATCATTCGGTTTATCTTTTCCTCCTTCAAAAGTCTCTACCGGTCTTTGCAACCATTTAGCCCCATTATAAAACACGGTTTGTTCCAAACGGGGATCACGGCCTGCGTAGGGATTCGATTGATCATAACCTGAAGAACCGTCTGCGATGGCTTTCCCGTTTTTCATCGGAAAGGCGTCAACAAATTCCTGCGTGGGGCTTACACGTCCTTCACTATTGCGGTTGGCCGGCTTGTACCCTGGAGGAGACATATAATAGGAATATGCATTATCAATACGGGGATCACTCATCCGGAAGAAAATATGCTCTTTGTTTGCCCTTTGCAACAACAGGGTGTAACGGATAGGCTCCAGGTCATAAATACCCAGATCCATCACAGCTTTTGCTGCATCAGCAGCTGCTTTCCATCTTTCTGCACTGTAAGAAGCGTAACCGGTATAGGACCTGTTGGGGGTTAGAGAAGGGTTAAACAGGGGACTTGCAGCCAGGAGTAATACCTTAGCCTTAATTGCCAACACAATACTTTTACGCATTTTTCCAAAATCAGCATCGGTTGTCCTGCCGGCAAGGGAAGCGTCTGGACGCAAACTATCTTTAGCTTTATCAAGTTCTGATACGATATAGTTCACGCACTCCTCAAAGCTGTTGCGTTTCAGATTCAACAATTCTTTATCATTGGAATCGAAAACCTTATCGCCTATTAATGGCACACCACCATACCTCTTTACCAGCTCATAATAAAAATAAGCCCTCAGTGCGCGCGCCTCGTTAGGTAACCATACTTTGCGGGATGAATCTGCCCAGGGAACCCGCTGATAATTATTCAAAAAAATATTCGCCGCTCTTATAGCGCTATAACAGTTGCCCCAGTTATCATCGAAGGTAGCATCAGGACTGTAGCCGCCGCGAATGATATTCCAGCCTTCATTTCCATCAGCACTCGGAACAGCATCATCAGAAAAACATTCCAGGGGTACCAAAGAAAGGTTGGTTTTCACGCCACCATTAAGTCCCCAGCTGGAACCGCCCAACATCCGGTTATACCCGGAAGGGATTTTCCCATATATATTTGTTATCCATTTATATGCCTGATCCCCGGTAGGGTCACTCGCATCGAAGATAAAATCTATAGTAAGCAGCTCAAGAGGCTTGTCTTCAAATGCTTTTTTACAGGATAATACTGTAAAGATGATTGCAGCGAAAACAAAACTAATCCAGCTATAATTCTTTTTCATACAACAATACATTGCCGGTTAAAATTTAATGTTGATACCGAAATTGAAAATCTTCATAATGGGGTAAGCAGCTCCCCAGGCTTCCGGGTCCACATCTTTCCTTACATCATAAATTTCCGCCCAGGTAAGCAGGTTCAATCCGTTGGCAAACAGGCGCACGGAAGGAAGACCAATTTTGCGCGATAATTTTTCGGGGAAGGTATAGCCTATCTCTACGTTCTTGAGGCGCACAAAATCGTTGTCCTTCAGCCAAAAAGAGGAGGTCTGGGTATTATTCGTGTTGTTACCCAACCACAACCTGGGTTGTTTTGCCGTTGCTGCGGTTGCTGCTGTAAACCGGCCAAGGTTATACTCATAAGCATTGTTTTGCCCGCTGTTTCCAAAGCCGTTCATGAAATCGCCGCTCATATAACTCTGGCGATTCAGTGTGCCCTGGATAAGTATGGAGAAATCAAATCCTTTAAAACTAAAGCCGGTATAGAGCCCATAATATATTGTAGGTTTTGCGTTCCCGATCGGGCCCTGATCATCAACTGTAATCTGGCCATCACCGTTACGGTCGAGGTACCGTATGTCGCCGGGCCTCAGGGAAGACTTGGGAGATGAAGGCATGACCGCGGTAGCGGGATCATTGATTTCCTCATAGGATTTAAACAGGCCAATTGCGGTATAACCATACTGCAGCCCTACCGGTTTTCCCGTTGTAATCTGGTAATCGTAATTTTTAGGTAGTTCTGCATTATAAACCACCTTTGACTGAACAAGCGAGAAATTACCTGAAACAAAATAGTTAAACGCTTTTATGCGCTGCTGCCAGTTCACGGAAATATCTGTACCCCAATAGTTGAACCGCTGGTAGTTCTGAAGCGGGTAGCCCGCGCCAAATACAGCGGTTGTCAGGGTAGGTGCAGCAACAAGATCATAGAACTTATTGAAGAAGTAGTCTGCAGTTATTGTCAGTTTGTTGTTCCATAGACCAAGATCAATTCCTGCATCAAGTTTTTTGGCTTTTTCAGGATTAAGACCTGTATTGGCAATAGCGTTTTCTCCAGAGCTTTTTTCAAGTGAAGAACCGGAGCCAAACCAATAACCATTGGCGCCGAAATAGGTTTGTATATACGAAAAATACCCGGCATTTACCTGGCCGGTCAATCCATAATTGGCCCGTAATTTCAGGTTGCTGATGAAAGGCAGGTTACGGCTGATAAACGCTTCCTTATGCAGGTTCCAGCCAAGCCCTCCGGCCCAGTAGGTTGCCCAGCGCTTTGATGGCGCCAGCCAGTTGTATCCTCCATAGCTGACAGCGCCTTCAGCTACATATTTTTCATCAAAACAATAGTTCAGTTTACCCGAATAAGCGGTATAGTTTTCCGGCAGGTTAGTGGTATTGAATGCCAGCCTGCTCTGCTGGTTCGCAACCGTCAATGCGGAAATAGCGTGCTTTTTAAAGGTCCTTTCATAACCAAGTGATCCCTCCAGGTACACAATCCTGTATCGATCATTTGCGCCTCCCCCGGATGTTTGCTCGGTTGTTGACCCGTACTTGGTATAAGTGTTATTCTGATACTGATATACTTCAAAATTCTTGGACCGTGTGGTTGTATAATAAGCAGTATTGTTGTTGGAGGCCTTAGCTTTCAGAACAAGGCCTTTTGTAAGCACATCCAGCTTCTGAGTAACCTCCAGGTCAACGGCAATATCTCTTACATCCTGGAACTGGTATCCCCGGGCAATGGCCTGCCCCCAGATATTAGTGTTACCCTGGTATTTGTCGCTCCCACCAAAAGTCCCATCAGGATTGAAAACCGGGTAAGCGAGTTGCGGAGTATTTAACAAGGATGAAAAAATACCTCCAACACCTCCACCGGGTTGGTTGTAACGCTGAAAACGACCAAACAGGTTCAATTGCACAAAAGTTATTGGCGTTACATCAACACCAACATTTGAACGCAAAGCATACCGGTTTAACTGGGAGTTTGTGTTATATTTATTTTCATCGCTGGTTCTGATTATTCCTTTTTCTCTCATATTATCCAGGTCAACAAAATACCTGAATCCTTTTCCACTGCCCTGTATATTAAGATTGTAACGCGATACGCCTGCACTTTTGCCCAGCACTTTATTGTACCAGTCCACATCAGGATAGGTATAGGGATCTGTTTGATTCTTGTATGCATCAATCTGGTCCTGGGTATATTGGGGGGTAACCGGTATTGTGCCGGCGTCGTTTTGCTTAGCCTCGTTATACAAGGTAGCGTATTGCCAGGCAGATAAAGGTTTGGGCAGGGTTGTAGGCGTTTCAAAACCCGATTGGGCGGTAAATGAAATACGGGGTTTGCCTTCATCTCCTTTCTTTGTTCTGATGGAGATGATCCCGTACGAGGAACGCTGACCAAACATCACTGTTGAAAGCGCATCCTTTAATACAGTGATGGATTCAATCTGTTCCGGGTCTATGGACTGGTATCCCCTTTCAACGCCATCGATCAAAATGATCTGCGCCCTGGCGCCACGGATATTAAAGCCCATCCCGTTTCCATCAAGTCCGGGTCCCCCGCTGCTGAAAAAGATATTCAGTCCGGGCAGGCGGCCAGGTAAAGCCTGCAGGAACTGTGGACTTGGCGTTGTGGTTAACTGATTGGTGTAAACAGTGGCAACCGACTGGAGCAACCTGTTTTTTGCCTGTTCTCCATAAAGAATCGGAACAGTCGCAGTGTTGTTTGGCGCCTCAATAGGCGAACCCGATTTTAGATCGATCTTTGTTGTATCGGCCACCTGTGCCGTAGCAGAAGAAAATAAAAAAAGAATAGCAGCCAGGACGGCCAAGTTAACCTTACGGTATACTTGCCTCCAGATACCAGATGGTAGCGGAACGCCTGCGGTTAGATTTTTTTTCATAGTGGAAGTTTATAACGACAAAAAGATTCCTGTTAGGGCAAAAACCGCTTTTTTACCCTATTAGTTATTATTGAAATTTTGATTGATTACTTAACCGATTAACTGTTCTTCATGGTTGATGTTTCTGAGTGAACAACTCCCTTTTCACTTTGGGAAAAGAAGAATCTCTTACAATTAATTTAACCGGTAATATTACCGTTCTTCGTTTTTTGCTTTCCCTTTCATCTGATAACGCATTGAGCAGTTGCTGTACTACTTCTTCTGCAATTTCTTCTATTGGTTGAGCTACGGCTGTGATGGAAGGAGAAAATAAATTAAAGTTTGTATTATCGTCAAAGCCTATTACTGCTATGTCATCCGGTATTGCCAGTCCTAAATCCCTGATCGCCTTTAGTCCATTTATGGCCAGATAATTAGTCGCAAAAATGATCGCATCAACTTTGTCATGTTCCTTAATAAACGCTTGTACCAATTCTCCCGTTCCCACCTGGCAACTTGATTTATATGGAAGCTTCGCTACGATTGGGTCGCGCAAGCTGTCTTCAACGGCCTTAATATAGCCTTGTAGGCGGGCATGCATTTGCGTTTGCTCCGAGTTCAGCGTTACGAAGGCAATGTTAGCATAACCGTTTTCCCGCAGATGCTTTACGGCCTGGTATGAGCCGGAATAGTTATCAATGATTACAGTACTCGTGTTAAGAGAAGGCAGGTAGCGATCAAAAAGGATCACCGGTACATTATCATCCATAAGCGCCTTTATTTCATCTTCTACACCGGAAGGGGGCGCCATAATATATCCATCTACCTGCCGCTCCCTGAATAATTTTATCAGTACTTTTGTTTTTTCCGTATCATTTTCAGTACTCGCAAAGAATATTTTATACTTATGATTATATGCG
>JBCNPS010000379.1:0-7538 GCA_039593235.1 Chitinophaga sp.
ACCGCCGGGAGCATCGGCGCGTTTCCGGATCAGGTCGTACGTACATTCACCGGGAGCATAGTCAGGAATTATATTAAGGAAAGCCGCTATTTGTCCCTCTGCATCGGTTACAGTAATAACGTCCTGGTTCCGTATCACATCTTCATCAAACAAACCCTGTGAAAAGGTGAGCTCTTTTACTTCATATTGATGCAGCCATTCATCGCTCACTGCTTTTAAATCATGCAGCATTGCGGGCGACTGTGGCGCTGCATGGAAAGCAGTTACATAGCCCTTGTTAGCCAAGCTGTTCAGCCCGTTGCGCAGCGATTTTTTATCCTTCCCACTCAGGGTAAAATCCCGGATATCCATGATGGCTTCCTGGCCAATCAGCATCTTTTTCTTTTTCAGATGGCTAAAATAATAGGTGCTGTCTTCATCTACCCGGTAAAATGCGGGCCGGAGGCCCATCTTCCTGCATTGTTGTTCAAACTCTTCCAGTACCAGCAGTTTATTATCTTCACTGCACACCGGTTCTTCCAGTACAATCGCAAAACTGCCGGCCACGCGGTAAGCAATAAAACCTTCATACTGTTCAGACACGAACAATAATTTGTCCTGCCCTATTTTAAAGTAGTCCATCGGCGAATCGCCGTACTGGCTCAGGTAAAACCGCGCTTTCTCCAGGCTGGTATTGGATTGCTGCGTAACATGCAGGTAAGGCCGTATGATAGTGTAAAACAGAAAAGCCCATGCACTTACACCCAACACGCGGATGGCCGACATAAATTCTTTCCCGAACCTGGTAACGGGCTGCAACCCATCATCTTCCAGCAGCATAAAACAGTGGAAAGCATGACGGATAGACTGCTGCCAGGTAAAATCTATTCCGAAGTGTCTCACATTCAAAAAATAAAAGCCGATGGTACCAAAAATCAGGACCACAAACAGGGTAGCCATTGCCGTTACTACCCCAATATTCACCAGTTGCGGATTACTTTTAACCCGGTATTGCCGCGATGTAATAAGCAATATAACACTGGTAACCAGGGCCAGGGAAGCTTCTTCATAATCCAGCGCTTTCCCGATATGTCCGAATACCGATAACAGCGACACCGCCAGCGCTACGATCCATGCGCTGCGTAAACCCCGGAATAAAAAGGTGGCGGTTACCAGCAGCACCAGTCCAAGAAATACCACCAGCAAATTAGTAGCGTGGATGGAGGTACCCGGAATATAAGCCCGCAATAAATGCATACGGTTAGCCAAAGGTGGAGTGAGCACCGAAAAAATATTCACCATGCCCAGCAGGAAAATCAGGATAGGCGGTAGTAATCGTAATACCAGGTCGCGCCCCTTCAAGGCAAAGGCCAACATGCCGCCAATCAGCGGCAGCCAGAACTCAAACAGCCGGAATAATAAAGTGATTTCCAGCGCCTCCAGTGTACTGAATCCATAATTACTGAGGATATAGGCCAGCGATAATTCAATGGCGCCCAACCCCCGTAGAAAAGGGGATATAATTAAAAAGATGGTAGCCACAATATATCCAACACAAGCTGCTTCCAGCGATGGCGTAACGCCTACTGCCAGCATACTCAGGTACAGGTGGCCCACACCGGCTACTTCTATCAGTACGGATGCTATTACGGTATTCATGAAAGCCGGCACTGATAATTGAAACGTAAATATTTCATCTACCTGTCGTGCAGCTCCCGGAAAGTATTTTACCAGTAAGCGGTAGGCGCCACCTTTGGCCTGCATGGAGCGTACCAGCCATACCACCCCGAGCAGTAGCGCACAAATAGCCACAAGCCCCCAGAGGGCATCCCTCATAGTACCCGCATGAAGCATGGCATATGCCACTACGGGGATGCCTACCAGGAAAACGGAAAGGATACCCACAAATCCGTAGATGCCGGAAGCCTGGTGGATCTGTTGTTTATGTAAGCCGGTACGGCGCAGGCTCTGCGGCAAATAAGCCAGTGAGCTGATACCGCCTGCCGGCAGGAATACCGATAGAAGATTGCGCTTCAGAAATAATTCCGTACTCCTGCCGGTATCCAGCTTTGCACCTACTGCCCGGAAGCTGAATACATACATGGCTGCCTGCAACAAAATATATGCAATGGTTACTATCACGCCAAGCACTACCCAGCCCCTGTGGGCCTTTTCTATAGCAGGAATCAGGGAATATAATTCATGACGCTGTGAACGGAAAAAATAAATGGCCAGCAATATAAATAGCACTGCCAGCAGCTCTTTCAGGTGGAGCTTGCGCAGAAATGCCGCAGTAAAAAATTTCTTTTTCAAAGGTTCGTAGGTTTCGTTAAATCTGTTGTTCGCACTAACCCGCAAAGTTATACCAACTTTTAAACGAATCCCTGTAACTGCGGGGAGTTTAAGGGGATTTTAATTTATGGGAGATGATCTTCCGGCTTTTATTCCATTAGTATAACCTTCTCTGTGTGAATAAGTTCATTATTTTCCCCGATTAGCTGAACGAAGTAGGTACCCCGGGCAAGACCAGCAGGAATATTCAGTTCATAATAGTTCCGTTGTTGCAGTGGCTGGTCGTATTTCTGGTAAATGATCCGGCGACCTGGAATATCAATGAAAGAAATAGCTTTTACATGCTGGTTGGCACTGTAATAAATATGCAACACGCCTCCTCTTACCGGGTTGGGCCAGATGGCAATTTCACTCCGGATGTTCTTACCTTTTACAATGCGCACCGGGCTATAGAAGAAGGAACCATCGGTCATGATGACTTTAAGACGGTAAAAAATAAATCCGTCATTGGCTGGTGCATCTGTTGCATCATATCCCACCGGGAAAAAGCTGATCCCGCCAGGCGATTTGCTGGCTACAAACCCGATGGAGTCGAACGTTTGACCGGTGGCAAATTTTCTTTCAATGGCAAACCCACGGCAGAAATATTCCCTTCCGGTGATCCAGTGCAGCAGTACGGTATCTTCATCGGTGAAGCTGCGGGTAGCACTGAAGAAGGTCAGCGTGGTTTGGTTGGGACTGTTCACTGTTTCCGCCACCAGGCTGGTGAAGTAATTGGTAGTGCGCAGATGTTGAAAAGTACGGCTTACAAATACCTTTTGCCGGTCGGCTGCACCTGTGGTGTATGGACTGGGACCAGCAGGAGCCGCCCGCTGTGTGGCCAGGTCCCACGAGGTGTCTATGAACCTTGCCAGGTAGGCGGTATTCCGGTTTGCTTCATACGAGGGGCCTTCGTCTGAAATGTCGTATGCCAGGTGAATACTCAGGGCTGCATCCGGTTCAGAAACATCCACATTCCAGGTTTTGTTTACACTGGTGAGCACCAGGTTTGCACCATCTGTAAGATGTTGCCTCACACTATCGGAAACGCCTGCACGAATAGTGGCAGTTGCCCCGCGGTTTTCCAATGCCACCGGTGTAAAGCTGGATGGCCGCGTGCCAATGGGGAAAACAACCGTATTACCGGCGCCGGAGATGCGGCTGCGGTAAAGGGCGCCGCTGCCAAAGCTGCCACCTGTAATGATAAAGTGATCCTGGGAATAATTCCGTATATCCCCCGGCGTATGATGGCCCATTACCAGGTTCCATCCATTGAGAAATACATATCCCTTCTTAAGATCCAGGGTATTTACAATTTTCAGATCGCTCAGGTCATCTAAAAAAATACCCGGCGAATTTTCCACACTCAGATTCGGGAAACTGGCCCCCTGTGCAGATGCGGCGTTATAGCCGCCGCTGATATACTGGTACAGTGCAGGATTGGTTTGCATAAAGCGGAATAATCCCCCGGAAGCGCTGTACCCATCAATGCTTTCATCCAGTATAGCCGCATTATTGCCGTTGCGCCAGCGTAATCCGTAAAAATTCACCACCGACCCGGTTACTGCACGTATGTTCCCCTCATTGACCATGTCGCCAAAAACGGCAATGGTATCTGTACTGAATATGCCCATTTTGCTGTTGGGATGCAGCCAGGTAACAGATTGCCCCCTGGTTGCCGGGGAGGCCGCCAGGAGCAATAAAATGAATAATATGGAGCGGTAGTGTTTTATAGTAATTGTTTTAGTATCCGATAACCGTGACGAAAATTTTGGTGGTGTTTATAATACTTGGTTCTAATCCCTCTACTGAGTTAAGCAGTAGAATATTAGTTTGCTTACTTTCTGTGAGGATGAAGTTTATTTTCGTTAAGCTATAGCCCAGTATGGTCACCAGGGGGGCATTGGTATTATCAGCCCCGCCTTTTGCAGTGGCTTGTATCGACAGGATTTTAGTAAATCCTGCGGAAGAAATATCGATGGATAGCTGCCCGTTGTTAAGCGGTGTTGCTGGCTGGTTTACCGAATCGGCCCATATTTTTATGGACTGTGATATTACACCGGCAGCGTTGTAGAACACCGGTGGGGCCGCTGTTCTTACTACATTTCCACTTCCATCCACCCCAAGCCCTCCAGCACCGGCAGTTACAGCAGAAGCGCTGGTAAGGTTTTCCAACCTTACTCCTGAAGTATTGGCCGTGCCGGTTTTTATGTGTAGCAACGACGATGGTGTGGTCGTACCAATCCCTACATTTCCTGTGCTGGAAATGATCATCCTGTTTAAGTTGCCGGTACGGAAATTAACGGGGTTGGCAGTAGATGTGCCAAGGAATTTCGTAGCGCTGTCAATATTCGCATTGCCGCTCAGTAACCATTGATTATTACTGACGGCTGTGCTGTCCGCCAATTTCGACCAGGAACCGTTTCTCCTGATAAGCAGGCTACTGGCAGGTTTGTAATAAATGATCATTCCGTCGGGAGAGGCGTTGAGCGGCGCTGTTGTAGTATCTGTAACGCGTGGTAGCAACAGCCCCTGGTTGGTAGTATTAAGTTCCAGCAATGCCGCTTTGATGGGAGAGGTAGTAGGATCTCCCAGTTTAAGTTGTTGTGCATATACAGGAATGTACAACAACAACAGTACGCATAGCCATACGCTGTTTTGAATGCTTTTTTTCAGCATGAACAACAATTTACGGGTAACAATAAATCGGTTTACTTTCTGATCACATACCAGTTGGAACCATCTGTTTGAATTGTTACATAAGTATAATTGTTGTAGATGATGTAGTTAGCACCTCCCTCAATTTGGGCGCCGCCCTGTGGCTGCAGGGTAACTGCATTATCAATGGAGCCTGCTATTTTTTTGATGGTGTATACGCGTCCTGCAATATTTGTTACCGGTGGTAAGGTAATGATAACAGCGCCGGTACCGGCATTTACGAGTAGAGTATTATCCGTTTCAGCCAAAGCTTCGTTACTGCTGGCGGTTCTTATTTTTAAAGACATTGATCCCTGTACATCCAGGGTGGAATTGGGTTGTGTGCCTGCTCCCACGATGGCGTTTTTCCCTACTGCCAGTGTGTCTCTTACTGTTTTGAAACCGGCGAAAGTTTGAGTGGAATCATTTACCACGCCTCTTGCTGTAGTACTCGCATCGGGGATATTAAGCGTAAGGGTATTGGTTACACTGGTGCTGTCGAGTGAGATGTCGGTACCGGCTTTTCCTGTTTTGATATAAATAGCGGGGCCGGTTTGTCCGTTTATCCTGCGGATGCCGGCAGAGAATGCAGCGGAATCCACTTCTCTTTTTTCCAGCGCACCGGTGGTGGGGTTGCGGAATAATACGGTAGTAACGGGAGTGCTTACATCGGGAGGAGCTGTAGCCAGTACCACTGCACCGCTGATATTGGCGCCACCGGCGTTTACTTTAAGGCCATTACCAACAGTTGCCTGGCCGGTTACGCCAAGACCAGTAACAATGCTTACGCTGTCGTTAAAGGTTTTAACACCGCCAAAAGTTTGCGCACCAATAGATACGCCGCCGGGATTGGTGGCGTCTGCAGCTACCAGCTGTAGTACGCCTGTGGTATTGTTCAGTACCAGCCCATTGGGATCGCCGGGCGTAAGGATAAAGGCGCCTACGGTAATTGCTTTTTGTTTATTGCTGAAAGATTGCCAGTCCTCATAAGTGAGCAACCCTGTCCGCTGTGAAGCAGTACCAACAATTGGTACATTCATCGTGATAGTACTGTCTGTTGCATTGGTGGTTACTCCAAAATCAGCATTCAGGGTATCTGCCCGGATAGTGAAGCCTTGTTTGGCTACACCATTGAGTGTTCTGATAGCATCTGTAAAAGCGGCCGGGGAAAGGTTCCGCTGGTTGATGGTACCGGTGGCGGGGTCTATCATCAGCACACTGATGAGGGTAGTGGTGGCAGGCACTTGTTTGAGCGCTACCGTTTGGGTGTTGCTGATGTTAATAGCTTCTGCCGCGTTGGTGCGGATAGACAGGGGTTGGTTATCGGAAGTACCGAGATAATTGGCCGTTGTAGTACCGGCATTCCCTTTCAGCTGCCAGCTGCCGGCGGAAGCATTGAGACTGTCCACCAGCCTTGACCAGTAGCCATTACGCCGTACCATCAGGCTCTGGGTAACGGTGTGGTAAATGATCATCCCGTCGGGTGCTGTATTGAGGGGGGCAAGTGTTGTATCCACGATCCTGGGGAGGAGCAAACCCTGGCGTAAGCTCTCCAGTTCCAGGATGGAGGATTTATTAATGGTAGCGGGATTATCGCCGATTTTGAGCTGTGCAGATACTGCGGTGGCGAGCATCAGGAATAATAATACCAGTAAGATGCCTTTGCCGGTGTAGTTTTTTTTCATAGTAATGGTTTAAAGATGAGCGGGAGTTGTGTGTATAGGAAATCCTTTACCAGTTGGGGGCTGGAGGGTCAAAGGTTTAACGTACAGATATACTTTAATTATTCCTTATTAAATATAACCCATATAGGGCATTTAAAGTTGCGGCAGAGGCATAAAAAATCCCGGCGAGATGGCCGGGATTCAGTATTAATACTGTTGTATTAATTGTTGAGTGTTGGTCTTAATGTTCTTCCCGGTTATAGGGAACCACCAGTACAGGTATACGGGAGTGACGGATAATATATTCCGCGTTGCTGCCCAGGAGCATATGATCCAGGCCGGTTCTGCCATGGGTGCCCACCACCAGCATGGTTGCATTGCTTTCATGTGCCTGTACCAGGGTTTCGTTTTTTGGATTCCCGGTGCCTACTACAATGCTGATATCTTTTTTATCAGGGTAGTTTTGCCGGTATGCTTCCAGCCTTTCCTCCACTTCGCGAACCCTTGCAGGGATATCGTCGGTAAATACCGGGCCGCCTTCCGGCAAACCGATGCCGATACCTATTTCCACTACGGAATAAAGGGTTACGGAAGCATTCATTTTATCGGCCAGTTCAAGGCCGGTCCTGATCAGGTTTTCTGAAAAGCTGCTCAGGTCTACTGCGATCATAATGTCTGACATATGCAGATGTATTAATTTGTGAATGTTTATTCATTATTGTTATGCTTTCAGGGCGTCCCAACAAAGGTCGAAGGTGGTGTTGATCCTGCTTCTGTTAAGGGTAATGCCGCTGTAATGCGTTTGTTTTACCAGTTCGTTCATTGCGCCGATAATAAAGGTGAGCAATAACCCTGTATCTGCCTGTT
>JBCNPS010000038.1:0-22782 GCA_039593235.1 Chitinophaga sp.
TGCCGAGTTGTTCCTGCCACCGGTTGGGGCGACCAGCTGATACTATCACGCGAAACAACTGTTTCATACAATACTTTTCCCGGTACCGGCAATCCATGCTCATTTGCCGGGTAAATACTGATATGAAGATCATCGTCGGGATAGCCGCTTTTAAAAGCGGTGACATTCACTACGGACAATTTTCCGGAACGGGTAGGGGTGAAGGTTTGTGCGCGTTGTATACATTCGTGGATATCGCATTGGGTGCTGAAGCCATCCTGCCCGCTGCTGTTGTCGGGCTTTACTTTTACTTTAGCAGGTCGCGCTGCGCGCAGGGGCAGTGGTATACTATCTTTACACACAATGGATTCAACGGCCCCATTGGCATCAAAGGAAAGCGGCGCCCAGTAATAGTTAGCCAACGCTTCATTTTTCGCGGCATTGTTCCACAGGTCGCTGCCGTAAATAAATACGCTGTCGCCGTTCAGCTTCACCAGCGATACAAACGAAGGTTGCCCCCCGCACGATTTGTCGCTGATCTTTATACCCTCCGACCATGGCCCTAACGGTGAGGCAGCACGACGGTAAGAGGTGCCTGTACCTGAACAGTAACCACAGTTGGGATCGGAGTAAAACAGGTAATAGCTGCCATTGCGGCGAAACAGGGCCGGGGCCTCTGTACTTCCTTTTGTAACGGCTTTCACATGCTCGCCGCTACCGGTAAGATAATCAGCGCTGAGCTTTTCTATAACAATAGTACCTTTCGTTTGCCAGTCGGTATACGCAATATAAGCAGTGCCGTCTTCATCTACAAACGTATCATGATCGCCATTGTTCAATCCTGCTACAGCGCCGTTGCTGTTCACCGCCAGCGTAGGCTCCGCTACTTCGGTAAACGGGCCGGTGGGCCGGGAGCTGGTAAATACGCGGAAGCCTATACGATTATCGTATACATTGATCCACAACACATACTGTTTTGTTTTTTTATTGTAGATCACATGCGGCCGGAAACAACCATAGGTGCTGCCATTGCAGCGTGTTTGCCATACCGGTGTGCGGGCATCGAACAAAAATCCTTTATCGGTCCAGTGTTGCAGATCAGTGGAGGTATACACTTTAAACCCGCAGAAAGGCGCCTCTTTCTTTCCCCATTCAAACCCGCAGCCATAGCTGGTGCCGTACAGGTAGTAGGTGCCATTGAAATAAGCGATTTCACCATCATGCGCATCGATGGCGGCGCCTGCGGTGCTGAAACGGATCGTTTGCTGCTGCTGCCGGTTGAAGTTAATAATAGCGGCATTCGTTTGTGCATGCACGTTATATGCCAGCAGCAACAGGATACTAGTGATCGCCCTGCGCCATTTCCCGGTATTCCGTGGGCGTAAGGCCGGTCTTCTCTTTAAAGATCCTGGAAAAATAGAACGAAGAATCAAATCTGAGCGCATAGGCAATTTCTTTTACAGATACAGCAGGATCATTTAGTAATTCCCTGGCTTTTTCTATTTTAAGTTGTATATAATACTGGAAGGGCGACAGCCCTGTATATTTCTTAAATTCTTTCCTGAACCAGGAGTACCCTACTTGTAGTTCTTCCGCCGCCTGCTCGGGAGAATAATGTTCGGAAATATGCGAGCGGAACAGCAACCGCGCCTTGTTCATCAACTCCTCCTTATCCTTATTCCCTGCTGCCTGTTGCTTTACCAGGTAATGGATGTTGCCCATCATATGAAGTGCAGCGCCGGCAATCATTGGCTGGTAGCCGGGATGCTCCTGTTTTGTTTTTTCTATCACAAGATGGAACAACTGTAATATACCTTCCTGGAAACCGATATGTAAACAGGGCTTTTCCCTGGTAATAAAATTTTCCTTTAGCAGGTTATCCAGCACAGGCCCTTTCATACCTATCCAGTATTCATCCCATCCCGTTTCCGGTAATGGCCGGTAGCGGTGCCTTTCCCCGGGAAACAACAGGATGATGGTGCCTGCTTTTACTGCCTGCTGCCGGCAGCTGTCCGACTCAAAAATACCTTTGCCGCCGGTGATGTAGATCACCTGGTATTCGTTCAGCACACGCCCCATTTTCCAGTTGAAATGATGATGCGCAGGATGATCTTTCCCCGGGTAGATCCCCGTTGCCGCTACACGCGTACAGCCTGTATTCACTACCCATAAACCCCAGCTTTCATCTTCCCGGCTTACGGGCAGGTATTTGTAATAGTTGATCATAACGCTCCTTCCGTTTATATAAAAATATAAAAAGCCGGAAAGGATAGGGAAAGTAAAAATAAATTCCGCTTCCGCCGGTAATTATGTCAGAAAGTACAAATGAAATATCAAATAATTCATCGCGGCCGTAATAGCTTTATTCCGGCTAAAACAATCAACTGATGACAGCAGTTCCACGTTTTTTTTCCGGGAGATATATGCTTTGCCGTTGCGCTTTCTGGCTCATATTATGGCAGGTGGTTTTTACACAGGCAGCCCGCTGCCAGTTGCAGGTATGGAAACAAGGCTTTACGCAACCGCCTGCAGTGGCCCGTCCGGGTGTATACTGGTATTTCATGGACGGCAATTTATCAAAACAGGGTATTACAGCCGACCTGGAATCCATGAAAAAAGCAGGCATCAGTAACGCTACCTTCCTGGAAGTGAATGTGGGTATTCCTCGTGGTAAGGTGGATTTCCTCAGCGAAGCCTGGCAGGAGTTGTTTATACATGCCGTGAAGGAAAGTGAGCGGCTGGGCATTGAAATTACATTAGGCATCGGGCCGGGATGGGCCGGCAGTGGCGGCCCCTGGGTAACGCCCGCCCAATCTATGCAGCACCTGGTAGCTTCCGTAACACATGTTTCCGGTAATGAAAAAAAGCGCATCACATTGCCGGTACCATCTCCCAAAACTCCTTATTTCGGGGAAGATATTTTTACCCCCGGCCTTAAAAAGCAATGGAACGATTTTTATAAAGATGTAGCGGTACTGGCGTTTCCCACACCGGTCAATGCACAGCCCATTACCGATATCGGGGAAAAAGCATTGTATTACCGCGCGCCGTTCACTTCCGTGGCCGGCGTAAAACCCTACCTGCCGTTCCCCGCTGTATATGATACCCTGCCCGCTGCTGCAGTGATCGCAAAACAACGCATCATTAATCTTACTACTGCTTTGCAGGCAGATGGTACACTGCAATGGGAGGTTCCTCCCGGTAACTGGACCATCCTTCGTTTCGGCGCGCGCAATAACGGCGCTGTTACGCGGCCGGCGCCTTTCCCCGGCCTGGGATTTGAAGCCGATAAGTTGGATACCACGGCGATGAATGCACACCTGGATCACTACATAGGCGCCTTGCTGCGAAAAATGGGCCCGCGGGATCCCGCAGCCACAGGCGGTTTGAAACGACTGCACATAGATAGCTGGGAAATGGGCGCGCAAAACTGGACCCCGCATTTCCGGGAAGAATTTACAAAAAGAAGAGGCTATGATCCATTACCTTTTTACCCGGTATACACGGGAAGCATCGTGGAAAGCCGCGAAATCAGCGAGCGCTTTTTATGGGACCTGCGGCAAACTGCACAGGAGCTGGTACTGGAAAATCATGCCGGCTACGTGAAAACATATGCACACCGGCACGGGTTAAGTCTTTCTATAGAACCCTACGATATGAACCCTACCGCCGACCTGGAACTCGGCGCTGTGGCGGATATCCCCATGTGTGAATTTTGGAGCAAAGGTCTTGGTTTTAATTCCGCATTCAGTTGTATAGAGGCAGTGTCTGTAGCTCATGTGAACGGGCAGCCGGTGGTGCCGTCGGAAGCGTTTACCGCGCAGAATGATGAAGGTTGGAAACTATATCCCGGCGCCATGAAAAACCAGGGCGACTGGGCCTTTGCAGCCGGTATAAACCGTTTTGTTTTTCATACGTTCCAAAGCCAGATGCTGGCGGATTCATTGCGCCCGGGCATGACTATGGGGCCTTATGGCGTACACTGGGACCGCCATCAAACCTGGTGGCCCATGGTAGACGGCTATCACCGCTACTTATCCCGTTGCCAGTACCTGCTGCAACAGGGTATAACGGCAGCGGATATACTTTATTTAACACCGGAAGGCGCTCCGCATGTGTTCCAGCCGCCGGCATCGGCGCTTTCAGGCGATGCCGTACTGCCGGACCGCAAAGGATATAATTTCGATGGGTGCGCCCCCGGCCAGTTATATAAAGCTACCGTACAAAACGGCCGCATTGTATTTCCCGGTGGCGCCAGCTACCGCATACTGGTATTGCCGGCTGTTACCACCATAACGCCCCGGCTGCTGGAAAAGATCCGTTCCCTTGTATTGGCCGGAGCAGTGGTAACAGGCATCCCTCCACTTCATGCGCCCGGCTTGTCCGGTTACCCGGCCTGTGATGACACAGTGCGCGCAATGGCCGCAGCGCTCTGGCAACAACCCACTCCCGGGAAAGGAAAGGTGATTTACAGCCACGCGCCGGCGGGTGAATTGTACCCGCACTACGACAGCACCGCCGCCGTACTTGCCGCAATGGGCATACCGCCTGACCTGGTAGCCGATGAAAATATCCGTTACACACACCGCACTGCCCCTAAAGCCGATATATATTTTATCTCCAACCGCAGCAATGATCCCGTTAGCAGTAATGCCGTGTTCCGCAGCAATAAAGGCACACCGCAGCTGTGGGATCCTATGACCGGCAACATCCGGCCGCTACCGGAATTTACGGTTGCCGGAGAACGTACTACCATACCGCTGCAACTGGCAGGAGGAGAAAGTTGTTTTATCATATTTACAAAAGAGGCAACCATGAAGCCTTCATCTTCCAAAAACTTTCCCGGAACAACAGAAGTGCAAACGCTCAATGGCAACTGGCAGGTAGCCTTTGATCCTAAGTGGGGCGGCCCGGAGAACATTACTTTCCATACCCTGCAGGATTGGACGCAACGCCCCGAAAGCGGTATTAAATATTATTCCGGTATGGCTACCTATCGCAAAACATTTGACCTTGCCAAAGGTGGAAAAAAAGCGGCACTCCTGTTGCAGCTTGGCGAAGTACATAACCTGGCAAGGGTAACATTGAACGGGAAAAACCTGGGTGTGCTGTGGTGCGCTCCGTGGCAGGCAGATATCAGCAACGTGGTGAAGGAGAAAAATAACCTGCTGGAGATAACCGTTGCTAACCTGTGGCCTAACCGTTTAACAGGCGATGAGCAATTGCCGGACGACGGCATAAAGAACGGGCAATGGCCCGAATGGCTGCTGAAAGGCCAGCCCCGCAGCAGCGGAAGGTATACCTTCTCTACCTGGAAATTTTATACAAAGGACTCCCCGTTACTGCCATCCGGTTTACTGGGACCCGTTATCATTCAAAAAGTTACACCATGAATACATTGAAAGTGGGCCTGTTTGGCATTGGCCTCGCTGCTTACTGGGAACAGTTCGAAGGCCTGCAACAGCGGTTGTCCGGCTACATCGGCGTTGTACATCAGCAGCTGCAGGGCTACGGTGCAGAGATCGTGAACCTGGGATTAATTGATACACCGGAAAAGGCATTTGAAGCAGGCAGCCGTTTCCGCAAAGAAGACGTAGATCTCATATTTTTATACGTTACCACTTATGCGTTGTCTTCCACGGTGCTGCCGGTAGTGAAACGCGCAAAGGTGCCGGTGATCGTATTAAACCTTTCCCCGGCAGCGGCTATTGACTATACTTCATTTAATACCCTGGGCAACCGCACCGCCATGACCGGCGAATGGCTGGCCTTTTGCGCCGCCTGCCCCGTACCGGAAATAGCTAGTGTATTCAAACGCTCCGGCATTCCCTTTTACCAGGTAACCGGTATGCTGCACAATGATCCCGTTGTATGGAAAGAAGTGGAAGAATGGATCGCGGCAGCGAAAGTAGCCCACACCATGTATCACAACCGGCTTGGTTTAATGGGCAACTACTACGGCGGTATGCTGGATATTTATTCCAATCTGACTTTGCATGCAGCCGTGTTAGGCGGGCATATGGAGATCATTGAAGTAGATGAATTATCGGGCATCCGTGCCACCGTTAGTGAAACGGAAATTGCTGCCAAACTGGAGGAAGCCCAACGGGTGTTTGAGGTTCAGCCCGATTGCTCCCCGGAAGAGTTGCACCGCGCTGCTAAAACAGCGGTGGCATTAGATAAGCTGGTGGTGAAGCATCAGCTGGGATCCCTGGCATATTATCATAAAGGAACAGGTAACGCGGTGAATGAAGATACCATGAGCTCCGTTATTATGGGTACTTCACTTCTGACTGCGCAGGGCGTTCCGGTAGCAGGCGAATACGAAGTAAAGAATGCACAGGCCATGAAGATCATGGACAGCTTTGGCGCCGGAGGATCATTTACCGAATACTATGCCATGGACTACCAGGATGATATTGTGCTGATGGGCCACGATGGACCTTGCCATCCGGTAATCGCGGCAGGTAAAATAAAGCTGAAGCCTTTACAGGTATATCATGGAAAAGTAGGAAAGGGATTATCTGTGGAGATGTCGGTGGCGCATGGCCCTGTTACCCTGCTGTCTGTAGTGGAAACAGGCAACGGCACGCTGCAGTTCCTCCTGGCGGAAGGCATGTCTGAAGCCGGCCCCATCCTGGAAATAGGCAATACCAACAGCCGTTACCGGTTTCCCATTGGCGCCAGGAATTTTGTAGAGGCTTGGAATGCACAGGGACCCGCACACCATTGCGCAGTGGGTAAAGGACATATTGCTTCCCGTATAAAAAAACTGGCGGAGTTGCTGGGTATTGCGGCTATCCAGGTTTGCTGAGGAAGGGATATTATAAACGGTCAGCTACTGTATCAAAAACGGACATATTATTGAAAAGATGATTTTCTAAATTGCTGACATATATATTACTATTGTGTGGCATGTTTTTTTTAATGTCCGGATAACTGATACTGATGATCATGATAAGAAACTATTTCAGGATTGCATGGCGCAACCTGGCCCGCAATAAAGCCTTTTCTTTTATTAATATCCTGGGACTGGCGCTCGGACTGGCCTGCAGCCTGCTCATGATACTTTGGGTACAGGATGAAAAAAGTGTGGATACATTTCATGCCAACAGTGATAAATTATACCAGGTATATGTGCGCCAGTCGTCTGCCGGGAAAGTGGATGCGGGCTATCTTACACAGGGACCGCTGGCAGCCGAACTGAAAAAAGAAATACCTGAAGTAGCTTATGCCAGCGGGTTCCAGGCTTTTCCGCCGGTGGCATTGAGGGGAGATGATAAAATAATGAAGATCACAGGGGCCTATGCAGGCGCCGATTTCCTGAACATGTTCAGCTACCCCGTATTACAGGGCAACAAAGCCACCGCATTGGATAAACCCGGCACCATTGCCATTTCCAAACACGTGGCGGAATTATTTTTCGGTAGCCCGGAAAAAGCGCTTGGGAAAACGTTGCGGTATGAAGACACTACAAGTCTTGCTGTTACAGCTGTATACGACGTACCGGCCAACTCTTCGCAGCAGTTCGACTTTGTCCGCAACTGGGAAGATTTTACCGCTAATAACGCATGGACAAAAACCTGGGGCAGCTTTAGCCCGCTTACGTATATCCTTCTCCGTGATCATGCCGATGCCGGTAAGGTGGCTGCTAAAATAAAAGACTTCGTTTATAACTACCAGGCACGGAGCAACGATTCCTATACAGAGCTGGGACTGCAGCCCTACAGCGAAAAATACCTGCACGCCGTATTCAGCAATGGCGTTCCCGACGGCGGCCGTATAGAATACGTACGCCTGTTTACGTTACTGGCCATATTTATTATGCTCATTGCCTGCATTAATTTTATGAACCTGGCCACGGCACGTTCCGTAAAAAGGGCTAAAGAAGTAGGCGTGCGAAAAGTAGTAGGGGCGCGGCGTTCCGCATTGGTGATTCAGTTCATCGGTGAAGCTTTACTGCTGGCATTCTTTGCATTGGTGATTGCCTTGCTGGTGGTAGTACTACTGTTACCGGCCTTTAACCAGCTTAGTGGGAAACAGTTATCATTGCCCGTTTCACAACCTGCCTTCTGGACTATGTTGCTGGGCCTGACGGTACTTACCGGCTTTGTGGCCGGCAGTTATCCTGCCTTGTTCCTCTCTGCCCTGAACCCTGTGAAGGTGCTGAAAGGCAGCCTGAAATTCGGCGCCGGCGCTGTTAATTTCCGTAAAGGGCTGGTGGTATTCCAGTTCTCCTTATCCATCCTGCTGATGATAGGTATGTTCGTGATCTACCGTCAAATGGATTATGTGCAAACGAAGAACCTGGGTTACGACCGGCAAAACCTCCTTTATATTCCTATTGAAGGAGAGCTGATCACTAAGTACGATGTATTTAAAGCCGCAGCTGCTGATCTTCCAGGCGTATTGGCCATCTCAAAAATGAAAGAAACACCTACGGTGATAGCGCATCATAAAGGGGGGCTGAACTGGTCCGGGAAAGACCCCAACGATGCCGCTTCTTTTGCTGATGCAGCAGTGGGGTACGACTTTGTGAAAACCCTGCACCTCACCCTGCTGGAAGGCCGCGATTTTTCAAGGGAATTTGGTAACGATTCCGGCAGCTATATCCTGAATGAAAGTGCGGTGAAAAGAATTGGGTATACACACCCGGTAGGACAGCCATTCACACTCGGCAATGTTTCAGGTACCATTATTGGTGTACTCAAAGATTTTCATTTCAATTCCATGCATGATGCTATTGAACCGCTGGTGATCCGTTTGGATGAAAAGCCCAAGTGGGGCAATATCCTGGTAAGAACCGCCGGAAGCAAAACAAAGCCGGTATTGGCCGGCCTGGCCGGCATCTGCAAAAATCTGAACCCGGGCTTTCCTTTCACTTACCAGTTTTCCGATGAAGAATATACGAAGCTTTATAAAAGTGAACAGATGGTGGGTAAATTGTGCAACTACTTTGCCTGCCTGGCAGTATTTATTTCCTGCCTTGGTTTATTTGGCCTTGCCATGTTCACCGCTGCGCAACGCACAAAAGAAATAGGTGTGCGGAAAGTACTGGGCGCTTCTGCCTCCAATATATTTATCCTGCTTTCTGCCGGTTTTCTTAAACCGGTATTTACGGGGATGCTCATTGCATTTCCGCTGGCCTGGTTTGCTATGAGCCGCTGGCTTACCCACTTTGCCTACAAAACAGATCTTGAATGGTGGATCTTTGGCGGGGCCGGGCTTATTACTATCATTATCGCTTTGCTTACCGTCAGTTTCCAGAGCATCCGGGCGGCTGCCATGGATCCCGTGAAAAGCCTGAAAACGGAATAATCCTACTGATTGGGGCGCTAATTCCCCATTATATCGCTAAAAACAGGGCCATAGCAATGGCATGTGGATTGCCGGTACTTTCGTAAACTCAACATTATGAAAGTACTTGGCATCATCCTCATTATTGCTGGTATTGCAATGATCCTTATCAGGGGCTTCTCTGTTCAAACAGAAAAGAAAGTGGTGGACATTGGTCCTGTTGAAATTAACAAGAAAGAGAACAGGTGGATAGGCTGGCCTACTTATGCCGGCGGTATCGTTGCCATTGTGGGCGTGGTACTGGTAGTGTCCGGCAAACGGAGAGACTGATATAACGGTAACGACTATACCGGAATGAACAGCATTCCTTCATAAATGAGTATCTCCGCAGGTACTCATTTTTTGTTTACCAGCACCGTTATCCATAAGCGGTAATACATCCTGTTTGGAAATTATTATCTTTAGCCCCATGCCGGTTGCCGTAGTGCATCTGCACCATACGGCTTTAATCAACGGCAGGAGAATAAGATGATAAGCAAAAAATTCCATGTTATTGTATCAGGCATCCTGCTGGTATGCATGTTCGCGCGCGCTCAGCGCTATCCCACTTACAAAGGACTGGTAATGGCCGGTTACCAGGGTTGGTTTAATACCCCCGGCGATAGCGCCGGCAGGGGATGGCACCATTATGAAAGAAGGGGAGTGTTCAAACCCGGTTCCTGCGAAATAGATTTCTGGCCGGATGTAAGCGAGTATAAGAAAACATATACCACCGCTTTCAGTTTTGCAGATGGTAAACCCGCATCCGTTTTTAGTCCGCACGATGCTTCTACCGTAGCACTTCATTTTAAATGGATGAAAGACTATGGTATAGACGGCGTATTCATGCAGCGCTTCGTAGCCGAGATCAGGAATCCCAGCGGCAAACGGCATTTCAACACGGTATTGGATAACGCTATGAAAGCCGCCGGAAAATACGACCGCGCTATTGCTGTGATGTACGATCTCAGCGGTATGCGCCCGGGTGAAGAAACGCTGGTACTTAAAGACCTGGATGAACTCACCGGGAAGTACAACCTGCTGCACAGCAGTAAAAGCTCCACGTATCTCCATCACAATGGCAAACCCCTTATCGTGATCTGGGGAGTTGGCTTTAACGACCGCCGCGCCTATGGATTGAAGGAAGCAGAAACCCTGCTGGATGCCATGAAGGCAAAAGGCTTCAGCGTAATGCTGGGCGTACCCACCTACTGGAGGGAGCTGCGCCAGGATGCCATCAGTGATGAAGGATTGCATCGCCTTATTAAAAAGTCGGATGTAATTATGCCCTGGTTTGTGGGCCGCTACAATGGTAAAAGCTATGATAGCTTCAAACACCTGGTAGCCGATGATATTGCCTGGTGTAAAAGCAATGGGGTGGATTATGTGCCGCTGGCTTTTCCAGGTTTCTCCTGGAAGAATATGAATGGTCCCAAAGCCAATACTATTCCGAGAGAAGGGGGCAGTTTCTACTGGCGCCAGATTGCAGGCGCAAAAAATGCAGGGGCGGAAATGTTGTACGTAGCCATGTTTGATGAAATGAACGAAGGCACCTCCATATTTAAATGCGCAACCGTGGATAAATTACCACTCAATGCAGATGGCTCGTTTACCGGCATAGAAACCGAACTGGGAAGCGATTACTACCTGTGGCTTACAGGCCAGGCTGCACGCTGGTTTCATGGCAAAGGGAAGTACTCCGTCCAATTACCCGTGAGAAAATAGTTAATAACAGGTATGCTTATACGAACTATGTATAAACATACCTGTTGTGTATAAAATACGCTTTCTTCTTTTTATAATAAATTTAAAAAGAAGCATTCCCTGTGGCGTTATTTTATCAATGGCAGATGTTATTTTAACCTTTACCCGGCGGTAGATTCAGACGATAATTTTAGACAAAATTATTTACGATATTTTTTTCCAAACCTTTGGTTATTCAAATATCGCATCGTATTTTAGTAACGTTAAAACGTTTTAGCATTCCATTATGATTATCAAAAGAATAATTCCAAAATTTATGATGTAGTATTACTTTAGACCAAAAGAAAGTTCCACGATTCCACGTTACAGGCATTTGTTTCTCTCATTTACTCAGGTTCAATTGTACAATCAGTCTTCCTCCCGTTTCACCAGTCTTATACAGTTTTAGCCGTTTGCTGAAACAGGCCGGAATGTATTCCTGGCGCATA
Source organism: Chitinophaga sp. (assembly GCA_039593235.1). Taxonomy (GTDB): domain Bacteria; phylum Bacteroidota; class Bacteroidia; order Chitinophagales; family Chitinophagaceae; genus Chitinophaga. The sequence continues at coordinate 11,508 of JBCNPS010000038.1, forward strand.
CAGCACCCCGCAAAACCAGTATGGGAAGGTCTGGAAAGATCCTACAATCGGACGCTCATAAAAATGTAGTTGGACAAATCAGCTGAAGTATTTTATTAACAGAAATTTGCCGGGTACGTCTTGGTAAGGATATTCTTTGCCTCGGCCAGTCCCGCGTTACGGGCGTTTATCCGCCGGGCGCCATGGTGTCCGGGAACCTTATTAGTGTGGCATTGCTAAACTATCAACTGAAATTTAATCCAGGTAAAATGGAATAACATCCCTATTCCATTCACCCTATGTATTCACTGAGCAAATAACTGATGTCATGAAAACTTTTAGCAGTTAGCTTTTAGCCGTTAGCGCCTGTTGGTGCGCCGCCTGGCCGTGCGGTCACTTGTGCCGGTATCCGTAAGGATGCACCGGAACGGGATCCTCTTTTCATTACTTTTTTTACCTGTATACAGGTAGCAGGTAAGTCATGCCCTTTGTTCAGGAAATATAATTAGTAAGGATTACTAATTAAACTTCATTTATTGAATATGAAACAATTTAACAACGCTCTGTTTATTCTCTGCTGCGTAATAGCCCTGCTGGTGAAAACTACTGCAACAGTTGCGGCTGCTGGCAGCGGAGCGCCTTTTATGGCCGCTGCGCCACCTATAGATACTACACGGGGTGTGGTAGGCTATTATTTCCAGGACCCGCAGTCCGGCGGAAGCACTTTTACCACGCTGGTGTTCGACCGGGTGGACCCCAACTTCTGGTTTAACTGGGGCGACGGCTCGCCTGACCCCCGCATTACCAACGACCACTTCTCCGTTCGCTGGAAAGGATTATTTCGTGTGCCCGTTACCGGTAGCTATACCTTTAACGCCAATGCCGACGACGGATTTAAGTTTACCATAAAAGACTATGCAAAGCGGGAAGCCGATCCGGGAACAGTGGTCATGAATAATAATGGTAACTGCTGCGCCGACTTCTCCGGTACTATTAACCTGGAAGCGGGTAAGCTGTATCCGGTGGAAATGGAGTTTACTGAAAACGGCGGCGGCGCCAATATCATGTACTTCAAATGGACGGGCCCTGGTATTCCGCAGCAACAGGTGCCGGCGGAATACTTTTACGCATTGCTGCCGCAGGCGGCCGCACGTCCTAAAATAACACCGGACCGCGGCCTGTTTGAAGACCATGTAGATGTGGTGCTGAGCACCACCACTGTAGGTGGCACCATCCGCTATACGCTCGATGGCACTGTGCCTACCATTAATTCTCCTGTATTCAATCCGTTAACAGATACGCTGAAACTCACCAGCACCACTACAGTAAAAGCAAGTACCTGGATGGAGAATATGTATGTATCGGAAGTGTCCACCGCACTGCTGAGCATTATGCCGCCGGCATTGCCCAACCCGGTATTTGTGCCCTCCGCCGGTATCTACAGCGATCCCATAAAGATGGCCATCAAGGTGGCGGAACCGGGGGCCACTATTTATTATACAACAGATGGCAGCACGCCCACTACTACTTCGCCGGTATACACCGATAGTATTCACATCGATTCCACCATGCGCATTAAAACCTTTGCCGTGAAAGAAGGCCGCTCCCCTTCACAGGTAATGGCTGCTACGTATACGATATTGCCGGAAGGAACAAAGCAACCGGTATTCAGTGTGCCGGCAGGTAATTATAATGGTCCGCAGGAGGTAACTATCACCAGCGCCACACCCGGCGCCGTGATCCGCTACGCCCTCAACGACAATGCACTGAACTCCAATTCGCCGGTGTATTCCGCCCCGGTAAAGATCAGCGCCACTGCTACCTTAAAAGCCTATGCGTCTGCCGATGGGCTTACGGATTCAAAAGTAACCATTGCTGCCTATGTGATCGGCAACAACGATGTGGCGGTAAGCACGCCGCAGTTCAGTTTCCCCGGCGGCACCTATAACGGCGCCCGGCAGGTGGGTTTGTTCACCAATACGAAAGATGCGGTGATCTATTATACTACCAACGGCAGCACGCCGGACGAAAATGCCACGGCTTACTTTAACCTCATCCAGGTGAGCGACAGCCTTACCATCAAGGCGATTGCTATTAAACCCGGCATGAAGAACTCTGAGGTGGCGGAAGCTACCTATATCATTACGGGAGGAGGAAAGGATACGAGCCTTATTAACACCAATCTTCCGCAGGGCCGGTTATCCATCACGCCCAATCCTGCTACGGACCAGGCCAGGATCAGCTGGACGGGCATGATCAACACCCGCGACGGTTATCGTGTAGTCGTTACCGATAGCAGGGGAGCAGTGGTGAACACTACCCTCATTACCAGCGGCTATACCTATTACATCGTGAACACACAATCGCTGGCAGATGGCGTGTACTTCGTGAAAGTACAGTCGGGCAGCTCCGTGGTAAAAGGTAAACTGCTCATCTCCCATTAAAAAAGAAAACAACAGCATCAACATTATATAAATCATTTGAAATGACGTATCCAGGTTTTAATCAGGAAAGAAGGATGTCTCCACCGGTATCACGCCTGTACCGGTGGATGGCCAAAGGCCTGATGGGCATCTCCCTGTTGCTGGCAGGAGAAAAGGCTGCTGCGCAAATGGCCTACAGCAGTACCGACGGCCGCACTAATGCGGTCAGTAATGCGGTGCCGTTCCTGCGGATCACTCCCGACGCACGCCGCGCAGCCCTCGGCGATGCCGGCATCGCTTTATCGCCCGATGCCAGCTCGGTGTTCTCCAACCTCTCCCAGATATCATTTGCTGAGGCAGAAAGGGCTGTTTCCGTGGGTTTTACCCCCTGGCTAAGGTCAATGGCCAGCGACGTGTACCTGGCCGATATAGCGGCCTACAGGAAGCTGGATGAACAGCAGGCCATCGGGGTGGGCTTCCGCTACTTCAGCATGGGTAACATCCAGCTAACGGATTTCCAGGGCAACGACCAGGGCACGGTACGCCCCGGCGAATTTTCCCTCGACGCCGGGTATACCCGCAAATTATCGGATCACTGGGCGCTGGGCGTAGCCTTCCGTTATATCCATTCCAAACTGGCCTCCGGCCCCAAAGCCGGCGGTAACGGCGCTTACAAGGCAGGCAATGCCTTCGCGGGAGATGTGAGCGCTTCCTATGTTACTGAAACGGAATACGATGGCGGCGGGAAGGGTACCTGGCGCTTCGGCGCCGTGATGTCGAACATCGGCACAAAGATCTCTTACTCCACCGACAGCCAGGATAAATATTTCCTCCCCGCCAACCTGGGTATCGGCGGCGGCTATACGTACCAGCTGGACGAAAAGAATGCACTCACCCTTACGCTGGATATCAATAAACTGATGGTGCCCACACCGGATAGCACAGACACGGATAAGGATGGTACGCCGGACTTCCGGCAGAAAGGTATCCTCAGCGGCGCCTTCGGCTCTTTCGGAGATGCTCCCGGCGGCCTTAAGGAAGAACTGCATGAGCTGATGTACTCCACCGGCCTGGAATATACGTATGGCAACCTGCTGGCGCTACGTGCAGGGTATTATAACGAACACCGTACAAAAGGCAACCGGAAATACCTGGGCGTAGGATTCGGTTTGAAATATAAAATAGCGGGCGTCGATTTCTCCTACCTGGTTCCCGCCGGGGGAGATCCGCTGCACCCGCTGGCCAACACATTGCGCATTTCCATTTCAGCAACATGGTAAGGCGCAGGGCATTTAATATCATTTCTCATTTACAAAATATTAGTTTATGCATTTCATAATGCGACGCTGTGTTATAGGTTTACTGGCAGGTGGTTTTGCAGCAGGAACAGCAGCGGCTGAAAACAGGATGTTGCCGGCGCTGCCAGGGTACGCCACTCCCCAGGATACTACGGTGAAAAAGAAATTGAGTGAGAAGGAAAAAAGAGACAGTATCCGTAAAACAATGATCCCTGTTGATACCAATCACCTGAAGCCTGCCGCTTTCAGAAGCAATGGCATCGATATGGGCAAGGCGGCTATTTATCCCTATTCTTCCCTTCAGCAAATGCTGAAGGGAGAAGTGGCAGGGGTATATATCCAGGAACCCAGCGGCGAGCCAGGTACGGAAATGGGCATGATGATCCGCGGCACCGCCATCCCGCTTACTTCCCATAAAGATGTATACGATGCGCAACCACTGGTAGTGCTGGATGGTATTCCCCTCATGATGGATCATCCGTTTGCTTTCGATATACAGCAGTACGACTATAACCGCATAGGCCCCGCCACCAACCTGCTGGCGGCTATAGATCCCAATAACATCGCCTCCATTGAAGTGCTGAAAGATTATGCGGCCGCAGCTATCTATGGTCCGCGCGCTGCCAACGGCGGCGTTGTTTCCATCCGTACCAAAGCGCCGGTAATAGGTGGCCGGAAAATAGCTTTCAATACCTGGTTTGGCATTGCCCAAAAACCACACATCAATACCACCAACGCAAGGTTCGAAAATGGATTCAGGCAACCCTACTATAACCGGTATGCCAGCCTGGATAACATTCTTACCTACCCGGCATACCTGCGCGATTCTACCAACGATGCATACTATGGCGCCTCCAACTGGACGGATCTTTATTACGGCAATAAATTCATCCGCGGTGTAAATGCCAGCATCTCCAGCGGATCGGAACGGGCCAACTTCCGCTTCGCCGCCGGCAATGAGCAGATGAATAATCCCGGTGATAACACCCGCATGGACCGCTACAATGCCATGTTTGAAATTAACATGGTGCCGGTGTCGTGGCTTACCATGTCGGCCATGATCAACGCTACCCGGCTGGAACGCCGCCGCAACCACAACCTGAGAGACCGCTTCGCAGATGTACAATACCTCCCTGATCTGGGCTCCCCGCTGCCACCTAATAAAGCGGCATACGGCGCCTACCTCAGCGAGTATGATAAGTCTATCGATGAAAATAAAACCAACAGCATTAATGGCTTCTTCCGTTTGAAAGTGGCGTTCTCGAAAGACTGGAACTTTGTGTCCGGTCTTGCAGCAGATTATAACGAAGGACTGCGCGATGTGTTTTATCCCGGTACGCTCATGGAAACGATCAACTATGTTTCCAATTACTTTGGCTATAACCAGCGCGTAAGCTTTAACAACACGCTTACTTTCCATCACAACTGGAATAATAAACATGATGTAACGGCAGAAGCAGGCCAGGTATTTGAAGCGGACTTCAACCGCTATAATTACAGTTATGCCTACAATGGCCCTAACGATCTCATTAAACTCAATCTCTTAAATTCCGATCCCGGCAACGAGAACTACCTGTTGCCTAAAGCATATAAAAGTGCATTGGTATACATGGCGCTCGATAAGCAGCGGCACCGGCTGTTGTCGTTCTACGGCCGTGGTATTTACCGCTATAAAGATGCACTCGACTTTTCCGTGCTGGTGCGTTCAGATGGTTCTTCCAGTATGCAGTCGGATAACTGGTGGACCGTATCGCCCACCTTCTCTGCGGGATGGAACCTGAAGAGTACCCTGCTGCCTGACCAGGAAGGCATTAATGCCATGAGGCTGCACGCCAGCTGGGGACGCATTGCGCGCCTTCTTACAGACGATCGCTTCGGGGAAGGAACGCAGTATCTCTCCGACCTTTCTTTCAGCAACAACCCGCTGAAGTTCTCCTATAATGCACTGGGCGCATTGTCGAGGCCCTATTCCACCGGCTATGTGGGCAACAATATTAAATGGCCTTATTCAGATCAGCTGGATCTTGGGCTGGACATCAGTTTCCTGCAGGAACGCATCAACGTGTCATTGGATGTATATGATAAAACAGATAAGAACATGTTGTTCGATGTACCGGGTGGTAACGAATACGGATATACGTCTGTTTATGAGAACGGTTTGAAAGTCCGTAACCGCGGAGCCGACCTGGGCATCCAGGCAAACGTATTGCCAAAAACAAGTAAGCTGCAGTGGATCCCATCTGCCAATATTAATTATAACCGGAACACGCTGTTGGCATTACCCGGCGGTATTGATGAAATGCAGATAGGTACCGGCGCTGCTGCGCGTAAGCTGAAAGTAGGCAGCGCTATTGATCAGTTCTGGGTGTTGGAAAACCAGGGCATCTACAACCGCGAAAGGGATATCCCGGTAAACCCTAAAACAGGGCAAACCCGCACCTACAAAGGAACGCCGCTTTCCGCCGGCGATCCCATCTGGACAGATCAGAACAACGATAACACCATTGATGATAAAGATAAAGTGATGAAAGGGCATTACCTGCCAAAGGTATCCGGTGGCTTCAGCAGTGATTTCACTTACCGCAACATTACTTTCAGTTTCACGCTTTACTATGCGCTCGGTAAAAAGATCCTGAACCAGGATGTGGCCAGTCACCTCGATTTTGTAAACCACGAAGGACAGATCTCCATGGATGCGGTGAAGGAAATTACCTTCTGGCAAAAGGTGGGCGACTATGACCGCTACCCATTGTATAACCCATGGAGTAAAGTAGGCGCTTACCGTGCAGACCAGGACCTGTTCCTGGAAGATGGTTCCTTCCTGAAACTGCGGAATGTTTCCCTGCAATATGATTTTACAAAAACACGCTGGTGGAATAAACGGTCGGTGTTGCATGGACTTACCGTGTACGGCACGGCCAGCAACCTGTTCACCATATCGCCTTACACCGGCGGCGATCCGGAACTCATTTACTTTAACGGCGTGGATAACGGGTATGGTCTTCCTATTCCGAAAACATATACCCTCGGCGTAAAAATGGACCTGTAGTATTAATGAACTGCATAAAATGATTTTTGATGAAGTATTTATCTTCCAATAATAAAAAATTCAACAGGACGTATACGGCAAAATGGCTGTTGCTGTTATGTCTTTGCGGAGGGGCGCTACAAAGCTGTAAGAAGCTGCTGGATGTTGATTCCTCGCATGCGGTGGCAGAGAAGAATATGTGGAACTCGCATGAAGATACCCGCAGCGCGCTGATAGGCGTATATGGATTAACCCGCGCCGCGCTGGCGGATAACAACGCCTTCTGGATGTACGGCGAATTGCGGAAAGGCGATTTTGCTGCTGTACAACGCCAGGATATAGATGCCGTGATCAGCAACAACCTGCATGCACCATTGGATATGCTCAACGAGCTTTCTAACTGGCGTCGTTTTTTTGCCGTGGTAAATGCCGCCAATCTTTTCCTGGAACATGTAGGAGAAGTAAAAGCAAGAGATCCCCGTTACAGTGAGCAGAATATGGCGGTAGATGTTGCGCAGATCCGCTTCCTCCGGGCATTTGCTTACTTTAATATGGTGAGGGTTTGGGGAGATGTGCCGCTGATCACTACTTCCCACGATGGGGAATTTGCTGACCAGCCAAGAGCGCCCCAGCAAAAAGTACTGGCGTTCATAGAGCAGGAATTACAGGCTTCGGCAGATAACCTGCCTTATGCCTACAGCGCCAACGATCCGCAACAGCAGGGCGACTATTACGCCGAAGGCGGTGATAAATGGAATGGTGTACTGGCCCGTAAACTAAGTGCATATGCACTCATGGCGCATGTAGCGGCATGGCAGGCAAAGTACTCTCTCGTTGCCGCATATACGAAGTTTGTACTGGATAATGCGCAGAAAAGCTCGCTCGTGTTTGTGAAAACAGACCAGCTTACCGCCTCCAATGGTTTCTTTTCAGGAAGAGGCTCCAATAACTTTATCAATAACCACATGATTGCGTTCGACTTTGAGTTCACCAATGGCGAAGCCTCCTATACCGGCCACCTGGAAGAACTTACACTGGCCGCACCGGTAGTGTCTAAAAGCCAGCCGGAGATCTATGTGCCGAAAGATACCATCCTTTCCCTCTTCGACCAGAACCGCGATGAACGTTTCAGCCTGGATAGTATCAAGGGTGAACCCACCAGCACCCGGTACTTTACCAGCTTCGACAGTCATGTGCCCATCTTCTCCAAAATAAAAGTGATACTCGACGGAGGCACTACCGATCCTGATTTCCGCATGTATGGCAGCGCTATCATTTTCACACGCCTGGAAGACATCGCCCTGCTGAGAGCGGAAGCGCTGGCAGTGCTGGGCGAGCAAACCGGCGCTATTGACCTGCTGAACCAGATCCGCGACCTCCGGGTAATGGAACGCTACAGCGCCGATAAGGAAGGCGACCTGGTAAACGCCATTTTCCGCGAACGGCGCAAAGAGCTGATGGGAGAAGGACAGCGTTGGTTTGACCAGGTACGTTATCATAAACTGAAACGCAGCGATGCCACGTTCAACCGCCTCATCGATGAAGGCGGGATCTACTGGCCTGTGGCGGAAAACGTATTGACGCAGAACAAACAGCTTACCCAGAATACGTACTGGATCAACAGGTAAAATAATCGCTTTCTATTCTTAACAAACAAATTATTTCTCATGCGAAAGAACATATTTCGTGTTGGTGCAGTAACAGGACTGGTGATATTGTTCTTGTATGCCGGGTGTAAAAAAGACAGTGGCTACTACGACCATGAAAATACTATTCATGAGTTTGCAGGCAACACCTACGATTTTTTGAAAAGCCAGACCGGCGTATATGATTCCTTCCTGTTTGTAATAGATAAAACAGGATTAACAGACAGCCTGAAGAATGGTCACTACACCGTGTTTGCGCCTACCAACGCCAGCTTTGCAGAAGCTATTTCCAATATGAATAACCTCCGCAGGGCGCAGGGCCGTCCCTTATTATACCTCGCTACGGTAGCGGAAAACGAACTGGACTCTATGGTATCGCGGTATATTATTCCAGGTGTGATCCCGTCGGATAGTATGAGCAACCAGGATGGTATTTACCTGAACGGCGTGCGCTACGGTTACCGGATGCATGGCAGGTATGTATCCACCCGCGCGGAAGGATACACCGCCGGTGGCCCCGGCGTAATTGAGTTTGCCAATACGAAAGGAGTTATTTATACCCGCCAGTGGATCACCAGCAATACGGTGACGGTTGACATCAGGACCGGCAACGGTCTCGTGAACGTGATGGACCGTAATCATATTTTTGGCTTCGACGAATTTATTGGTCGCGTGAATCCTACACTGCCCGTGCCTTTCAACGGGGAGCCATTGCCTATTCCCGGCACCATCTCCTTCGACCAGTTCGATAAAGGCGGTGAATCCGTGGCCTACCACGATAACGACGTTACCAATAACGGAGGCAAATACCGCCCGGGAGAAGGAGTGGATATACAGGATGCCGGCGGCGGCGATGTGGGCTATAACATCGGCTGGACCAACTCCGGTGAATGGCTTGCCTTCACCGTGTTTGTAAATGAGCCCGGGCAATATCGCCTGTTTGTAAGAGCCGCTTCGGGGAAAGGCAGCGATGAAGTGGCCGGTACACTCCACCTGGAAATTGACGGCGACTATATGACCAACGGCATCAAGATCAAAGGCACCAGCGGCGATCAGAACTGGTACGATAACGAAGTGCTTACCCGCGATCTTCCGGCAGGAAAACATCTACTGAAAGTAAAATACGATCTCTCCAACTACAACCTGCGCTATATGCGCTTTGTGCCGCTGGATAAACCCTATCCTGTGCCAGGAACTATCCCCGTAGAAGCATTTGACCCCGGCGGAGAAGGCGTTGGCTACCACGACGCGGATGCGGGCAACAACGGCGGTAAGTTCAGAACCAGCGAAGGCGTAGACATAGGCATGGCAAAAGAAGGCGGCGGGTACGAAGTAGGATGGACCAGCGACGGAGAATGGATGAACTATACCATAGATGTAAAGAAATCCGGCGATTACTTCTTCACCGCCCGGGTGGCCAGTCCTAATGAGCCAAACGGCAATAACCGCTTCCATTTTGAAATAGACGGGCAAAATGTAACAGGAGCCATGACGGCGCCAAATACCGGCGACTGGAGCAACTACACCAACATCACTGCACCGCTGCCGGTACATCTTGAGAAAGGAGTACATACCATGAGGTTCTTCCTGGAGAATGGCAACTATAATATCAGATCTTATAAAATCAGTGAAGTTAACTAAGGTTAGCGGATCAAGTAAAAAGTTGAATGCTATGTCTAAAATATGTAGATACGGACTCACGGGGATTTTAGCGGTCCTCATTACAGGGCTGGCGGCATGCAGGAAATGGTTGCCGGAAGACCTGGACTATCTCAGTCCTAAAGCGGTATACACCCAGAAACTGTTTTCGCCTACATTAGGGCGCACTACCTTGTTTTCAGGCGTGTATAACACCGACAATTCCACCACGCCCATCACGTTTAAAATCACCAACGTGCGGGATGCGCTCACCCTACAGCCTACCAACGACCTGGAAAAAATGGTGCCGGTATGGGTATGGAAACAGGGATATACCGGTAATGAAAAATCGCTGGCGGAAATTGAAGGGAAACGGCAGCAGGAAAATCACCCGGTATGGGAAATACGCGAACACTCCGGCGATTTTATCCTCTGGGCGGGCGCGGACAGCACCATACTGCACCAGCTGCCGCATAAAGGATACCTGTTTGATGTAGTGGCCTCCAACACCGGTGGTACCAACACTTACAAGGATATGCAGCTCACACCGGTGAGGGAATTGCCTTACAGTCCCAATAACGACATAGACCCACTCACAGGTTTGCCTGCTATAAAATATTCATCGGATTCTTCTTCCTACAGCCTGGTATATAACCATCCTTCTATCAGCAATGTAATGGGCGATAGTACGGAACTGGAAATGAAAAGCGACAGCGTACGTGTATTCTTCCGGAAAACAGGTAACGGCAGTTCCGTCTCTTTTAAATTCCTGGCAAAAGATTCCACGCTTATCAACCCTTCGGCATTCAATGCCACCGGCCCGCTCGACAGCCTGTTGCACGGGTTTAATGTAAAGGCCACATCGGAGTATATAAAGTTTGATGTAGCCTATCCTATCCCCGTGATCAAATATGCCACACGGTGGACCACCGGCGATGGTTCACAGGCGAAAGTAAGATTTGCGTGGGACCGGAAAGCATATGGCGGCGGTATTGTACGCGCTACGCTGGATCTTTCCTTTGCTATTTATCAGAAGGGCGACTGGGACGTGATCTTCTATTTCTACAGCGATAACCCAAGATTCAGAAATGAATAATGGTAAACCCTAGTGAATCACATTTTGAAATAAATGAGCTGGTGATATGAAACCAAATATATTTAAAACAGGAACACTGCTGCTGCTTGTTCTGCTGGCAGGCGCCGGCACATTGCTGGCACAACAACCCGCGCCGGCAAAGGTAACCGTTACGGGTACGTTCTTCT
>JBCNPS010000380.1:0-7531 GCA_039593235.1 Chitinophaga sp.
ACGCCGCCTGAAGGCAGCGCTGTAAGCGCTAAGGTTGTATTGCACACCAATCCGGTATCTTTCGTGGTAAAGCCGGTGCCTAAAAGTTTTCCGGCCAATACAGAATGGCTGGTAGCCAGCAATGTGACGCTGACTGAGCACTGGAGCAAATCATTGACCACGCTTAAAGTAGGCGATGTAATAGAAAGAACTGTAACTGTGAGTGCGGCGGGTACCCTTCCGCAGTTCATTCCCGCACTGCCGGCAGGTAAAGTGCCCTGGGCGGAAGTATACCCGGGAAAGGTAACCCTGAAGGATACACGTAATGATTATACCGCGAACGGCGAACGTACAGAAACATCCAGCTGGCTGCTCACCAAAGCAGGTAATTTTGAACTGCCGCCTGAAAAAATATCCTGGTGGAATCCTTACGCAGCCCGCCTGTATGCACGTACATTATCTCCCGTAAAATTACAGGTGGCTGAAAACCCGCAGCTGGGAATGCTTACCACGCTGAAGGACAGTCTAGCCAAAGCCAGTGCGGCCCCCGTACATGCAAAGAAAGGTCCGTTCATGATAGCCGGCATGACCTGGTACATAGCTTGTATATATGTATTAGCGGTGTTATTGGGGGGATGGCTGTTGTATAGCGCAGGCCGCTATCTTACAAAAAAAGTAAAATGCTTGCTGCAACAATACCGGGATAGTGAGCCGTATTGGTTCCGCAGGTTTGCCGGAAAGCCAGGTACAACTTCCCTGTACGAATGGTGGGATCGCTGGCGGAAAACCGGTCAGTCGCCCGCCATAGCGGCTACGCTTCATGATCAGCAGGAAACAGCGGCCTTGCAGGATCTTGGCGGATTCATAGCTGGTGTGTACGGTAATGACCCGGGTAACAGCGCCACAGTAACGCAGCTAAAACAGAGCTTCCGGGCATACCGGCGTAACAGGAAACGCATGGCAAGTCGCAGGAAAAACAGTTCCATAGAAGGAAATAACAGGCAATGGATAAAAAAAATGAACTAATATTTTTTATATCAGAACATTTTTCTTTTGTGAGATGTTAATATCCAGAGAGAGCAGTAACCCTCTCTGTTATACGCTGAAGATCCATTGTTAAAACAGGCTCCCCACCTGTGATTCCTGGGCATATCAAGCAAGCATCATCCTGACATTGATTCCATTTAGTGCAGTTATTTGCCGAACCGGCATGCGCCGTCATGCCACAAACGCCAGGATTTCATGCAGCAAATTTTTATTCTCATAAGCGTAAGATTAACGGATACAATAGTTGGCAAAACCTATGTAGCCGGCAGGGAGTTCTCTCCCTGCCATTCATTTTAATTCATACCTGCCATGTGGAAGTATACCCTCATATCATTTTCATTGATACTGCTGGAAGCCGTTGCTATGGCCCAGGCAGGAGCAGGTATGAAAATAGGTGACAAAGATAAACACTATAAAGACAGTTTGCGGCGCGCCGGATATCCCTACCGTTTCCCGATACTCGGAAGCAGGATGGTGGAGAAAGGCTTTAGCGTTCAATACCCGGTAGGAGCCATGCTTAACCTGATGGGAGGGGAACAGGCGGTAAATATCACTGATCTTAAAGTGGGCTTTAACGACGTAGCGCCAGTGCCGCTCGACTTTGTTAAATTTGGCGATGTAAAAGCCCATATGCAAACCGCCACCACCCGGTTGGATCTCTGGATATTGCCCTTCGTGGATCTTTATGGCATCATAGGATTGGTACAGGCTAAAACAAATGTAAATATCAACGCCCCTTTCCAGTTTTCCAGCGAAGCTGATTTCAAGGGTTATACGATGGGCCTTGGTACCACGCTGGCTGGCGGCTATCACGGCATTATTACCATTACCGATATCAACTACACCTGGACCCACCTGGATAACCTGGATAACGTAGTAAAATCATTTATGGTGACACCCCGGTTGGGGTACAACTTCCAGTTTACAGAACACCCCGGAAAATCTGTAGCTGCATGGGTAGGCGCCACGGGTCTATTTGTAAATAAAGGGACAAGCGGCTCTATCGACCTGGCAGATCTCGGGCCTGCCATGGATCCCGACCAGGCGCAAAAGATCATCAATGAAACAGAACAATGGTACCAGTCGCTCACACGCCCCCAACAGGTAGTGGTAAAGCGTATAGCCGAGGCCGTATTAAATAAAATGAATAACCTTCCTGATGATATTACGATCAACTATTCCCTGAAGAAAAACCCGGTATCGAACTGGAGCATGGTAGTGGGTGCGCAATACCAGTTCAATAAAAGATGGCAGGTAAGAACAGAAGTGGGATTTCTCGGTGGACGGAAATCGCTTTTGTTGTCGGGAAACTACAGGTGGCGCTGGTGAAATGGCTGTATGGCATATTATTATTGACGGGGTGTTGTTTGGTGATACCTGTTTTAGTGTATCCGCAAACGTTACACCCGGAAGAAAGCGATGTGATCGAATTTATGGATGGAGATCAGATCAGCGGAAAGGTCAAGAAAATACAGCGTGGTGAGCTCACATTGGACCCGGATAAGCTGGAGGATCTTGTAACTATTAAACTGAGAAATATAAAATCAATCATGGCCCGGAGGAAATTATACCTGATAGAAAGTGTGGCAAACACCAGGTACCTCGGCATCCTGGAGCCTGGCCGCGGGCCCGGATGGGTAAAGATCATACAGGAAAAAGATACAACAGAGCTGTTCATTGAAGACCTGGATAACATAGAGAACATGGACGATAATTTCTGGAAGCGGCTGGATGGCTCTGCAAGCCTGGGTTTTTCGTACTCCCGTTCCAGTAATATAGGCCGTATAAATGAAAGCCATAGTATGACCTACAGCACCAGGAACTGGTTGTTTCTTACATCTGGAGATCTGATGTATACAATCGATAACGAATTTAAAGGCATAGAGAAAGCAGATCTGGCGGTACAGGCATATATAGAATTTTGGCAGAAATGGTTTGCGGTAACATCTGTTCAGTTCCAGCGCAGTACAGAATTGGGTTTGAGTGCCCGTATGCAATTGGCGGAAGGAGCAGGGCCCATACTCATTAAAAACAGGAAAACGGATCTGAGAGCAGCTACGGGGTTTTCTATTCAAAAGGAGTACAGCACCGACAGTATAAATGCCGGTCGCTCAGTTTCTGCTGAAATCCCGCTGTTTGTGAATTATTACCTGTATGAACTGGGAACGCCTTATCTCACTTTACAGGCATCTAATTCATTGTTCTTTAGTTTGTCGCAGAAAGGCCGCTGGCGTGCTGATCAGAGCATTACACTGTATTGGAAAATAGTAACGCACCTGAATCTCAACGTACAGTTTTATTTCGATTACGATAGTAAGCCACCGGATGTAAGCGCACAGAAAGTGGATTTTGGAACAGTGTTCAGTATTGGGTATTCATGGTAATATTTAACGTATCTCATATGAAGGGTAGCATATTGCTGATAGCTTGTTTTTTAATGGCGCCTGCTTTGCTCAGGGCGCAGGAGACGCAGCCCCCGGCATTGTCGCAGGAAGAAGTTGCCAAATCCAATAACCCCCTGGCAGAGCTGAACCAGCTTAGTTTTCACGACTTTATTACCATGCGTCAGCGCGGCACTACGGAAGTGTCTAATACAATGAACCTGCGGGGAGTAATGGTAGCCGGAAGGCAAATTATCCGTGCTACTATCCCGTTTACCACTATTCCGGCAGACAATAAGATGGGCTATAATTCCGGCCTGGGCGATATACAGATCTTTGACGCGATCCGCTTTACAAAAAATGGTGCTTCTACTGATCTGGCAGTAGGTCCTATGGTGGTATTTCCCACGGGAGTGAACGATGCGCTCGGTTCGGGTAAATGGCAGGCGGGCGGAGCTTTTGTAGCCATCCATCATATTCCTGGTGGGCATGTGCTGGGATCATTGGTTACCTATCAGCATTCCTTTGCCGGTCAGGCCGACCGTGCGGACGTGAGTGTACTGGGCTTCCAGCCTACACTGACCTTTAACATTGCAGCAGGACTTTATGCCCGGAGTGCCGGCGCTATATGGACGTTTGATTTTGAAAACCAACGCACATTGATCCCATTTGGTTTGGGTGTGGGTAAGGTATTCAAAGCAAATACGATGATGGTAAATGTTTTTATTGAACCACAACTCACCGTATACAGCGAAGGAGCAGGTCAGCCCGCTTACCAGGTGTTTTTTGGGATGAACCTGCAGTGGCCTAAAAAAGCAAAATGATTTTCTGATAACCTTACATAAATTGAATATTATGAAAAGAACATTTCTCTATTCTGCCATCGCATTAATGCTGCTTGCTGCCTGCGGCCCCACGTTGAAAGTAACATCAGACGTAAATAAACAGGCCAGCTTTGCGGGGTACAAAACCTTTGCATTGTATAACCCGGCAGGCCAGCGCAGCCCTGTCAGTGAACTGAACAGGGACCGTATCAATAACGGCGTAATTGCCGCTATGGTAGCAAAAGGCTATACACAATCTGATACTACCAGCGCCGACCTGCTGGTGAATCCTGTAACCGTGGCGAAACAGGGCCAGAATGTGACTGCGAATACTGATTACTATGGTTATGGTGGTTTCTACAGGCCCTACTACTGGGGTGGTGGTATGGGAATGGCATCCAGCAACACTACTTTCTCTGTAGATAAATATATTGATGGCTCCCTTATTATCGATGTGATAGACCGGGAAAAGAGGAATCTGTTATGGCAGGGTGTGGGTAACAGCCAGATAGACGGACCTATTAAAGATCCGGATACAAAGATCCCCGCTGCGGTAACAAAGATCATGGCGAGCTTTCCTGCCAAAATGTAACTGATTGTTATGCAAACAACCCAAACGGTTGTTTGCATTTGTGGCATTGTTCTTTTCCCTCTGTCTGTTTGCCCGGGAGGATTCGTTATTCTCCCGGAATAACAGCGCGGCGAAACAGGCAGTTACTAAGAAAGAGTATCTTTTTTGTTGTCTGAAAAGAAATTTTATATGAAGATGAAAAGCAGGTACCTGCCGTTATTGTTAGTTGTAATTTCCTGTAACCGGCAACCTCCGCAACAACAGGCTGCTGTAGACGCGGGGAAAGCACTTTGCTGTACGGTTCCTTCAAGATATGCATCCGCTGCTGATAAAAAGGCCCCGGAAAATATGGTATGGATTTCCGGTGGCCAGTTTATGATGGGCACCGATGAAAAAGATGCCTACGAGCAGGAAAGACCCGCGCATCCCGTTAAAGTGGAAGGGTTCTGGATAGATAAAACAGAAGTCACAAACGAGGAGTTCAAAGCCTTTGTGGATGCAACCAAATATATCACAGTGGCGGAAAGAAAACCGGCATGGGAAGATATCCGCAAACAGTTGCCTCCCGGAACACCTGAGCCGGATAATGGTTTGCTCGTACCAGGATCACTGGTATTCATTGCACCTGATCACCCGGTAAATACCAATAATATCTCCAATTGGTGGAAATGGGTGGCCGGCGCCGATTGGAAACACCCGGAAGGGCCCGGCAGTAACCTCGATGGCCGTTGGAAACACCCAGTTGTGCATATTGCCTGGGAAGATGCCAATGCCTATGCAGAGTGGGCCGGCAAACGGCTTCCCACGGAAGCCGAATGGGAATATGCCGCCAGGGGCGGACAGGCAGAGAAACGTTATGCATGGGGAAATGAATTTAGCCCCGGTGGTCACTTCATGGCAAATACTTACCAGGGACATTTTCCGGATAAGAATTTAGGAGAAGATGGATATAAAGGAACCGCTCCTGTAGCTAGTTTCCCAGCCAATGCCTACGGATTGTTTGATATGACCGGTAATGTGTGGGAGTGGACCGCCGACTGGTACGATGCGTCCTTCTACAAAAAGATAAACGTACGCACGGTGCAGGTAGATCCACAAGGTCCCTCTGCTACTTATGATCCGGACGATCAATACGCCATTAAAAGGGTCACCAAAGGCGGATCTTTTTTGTGCGCAAATGATTACTGTGTTAACTACAGACCCAGCGCAAGAAGAGGCACCTCTTTTGATTCCGGGGCTTCTCATATCGGTTTCCGTTGTGTGAAAGATAAAACGGATAATAAAGGAAGAACGATACTGGTACGTAATAAATAAAGTCCGCTTTATCTAAACAATTGTCCCGTTCATTATCAGGAAGCCAGGAATGAAAGAAATACCTTTGCAGGAAATTCAACAGCCCGCATAAGGAATGCAGAAACAAATAGTAACGGTTTTTTTAGTGATGATCTGGCTCTGCCAGCTGTCGGGCCGTTATGTAACTATCCTTGGGTTTTATATGAACCAGGCATACATCGCAAAGAACTTGTGTGTTAACCGCAGTAAACCCGAACTGCATTGTAACGGTAAATGTCACCTTGCAAAAAAAATGAGTGAGGAAGACAAAAAAGACCGGGAAAATCCTGATCGTAAAACGGATAGCAGTAATGAAGTTTTTTATACGGCGATAGAGGAGCAAAATGTTTTAAAACCCCTTTTTACAAGTATCACGCATTCCTGGGTAAATCCTTATTGCATAAACATTCCAATTGGTCAGCCATCGGCCGTATTCCGTCCTCCCATTTCATAAACACATTATTTTAATAGCCCTTATATTCCCGGTTTAATAACGGGAACGTATCAACGTGCATACATAATCCGCTCCACTTATTACATCACATAAAACGAAATTCATGTACAATATTAAATATACCCTTTTCTCCATAGTGGTAGCTGCCAGCTGCCTTAGCTCCTGTAAAAAAGACGACGCACCAACCCCGGCAGGTGACGCGGCGAAAGCTACTTTATCTATCCAGTTCGATAATATCGCGGGCGACAGAAATCTACAATTGAATACAGGCGTTTATACCAATGCAGCCGGAGAAAAGTTCAGCGTAGAACGCCTGAAATATTACATTACCAATATCAGCGCAAAGAGAGCAGATGGAGAAACATTTACAGTGCCCAAGGACAGCAGCTACTTCCTGGTGTCTGAAGAAGATGCCGCTTCACAGTTCGTAAAAGTAAAAGTACCGGAAGGAGAATATATGTCCGTTAGTTTTATTCTGGGAGTGGATAGCCTTAGCAGTGTGATGGACATCCGGAAAAGAACAGGTGTGCTGGATCCTTCCGCCGGTATGGATGACGGCATGTACTGGGAATGGAATATGGGATATATTTTCTTTAAAATGGAAGGCACCTCTGATGAGGCGCCGGCAGACCCCAGCGGCCGCCATAACTTCCGTTATCATATTGGCGGCTTCGGCGGCTACAGTGCGCCTACGCTCAATAATATTAAAACCATCACTGTTGACCTTACTGCCGGCGGTGTTGCCCGGGTAAGACAGGGAAGGGAGGCCAATGTGCACCTGATGGTGGATATCCTTAAAATGTTTAATGGCGCTACCAATGTCAGCATAGCTGCGCACCCCAGTGTAATGTTTGGTGATTTCAGTACAATTATCGCGAACAACTATACGCAGATGTTTTATCACGACCATACGGAGAACTGATTCTAAATGATTGCAGATGAC
>JBCNPS010000381.1:0-7514 GCA_039593235.1 Chitinophaga sp.
TTGAGTCTAACAGGAACCGCGTTGAATTTCGCATAAAGCCGGCAACCTGTTAGGATTAGCCATCTGCCAGCAGCTACGGCAATACCTGCAGCCCGGCGACCTGCTGCTGACCGGCTTCGATCTTAAAAAACATCCACAGGTGATCCTGAACGCCTACAACGATTCCGCCGGCATCACCCGCGCTTTTAATTTCAATTTGCTGCAACGTATCAACAGGGAATTGTACGCAGATTTTGACATGACAAAGTTTGAACACTTTCCTACCTACGACCCCGTTACGGGCGCATGTAAAAGCTACCTGATCAGCCTGGAAAACCAGCAGGTGCATATCGGGGAGGATGTAACCATCCACTTTAAAGAAAATGAATCCATTTATATGGAAATTTCGCAGAAGTACAGCCTGGAAGAAACAGACCAGCTGGCGGCCTTTGCCGGCTTCAAACCGGTGGCCCGCTTCTTCGATCATAAACACTGGTTCACCGATTGTTTGTGGAAATGTATTTAATGCGTGGCGCCCGGCTAATGCCGGGCACTACCCATAAATTTCATTTAGTGCCAGGCATTCAGCATTCGCCTGAGCGCTACAATTTCACCGGTATGATAACTGGTGTGATCCAACAATAATACGGCTTCCCGGAATAAATGCTGCCCGCTGCCATATGGGAATGGTGCAAACAGATCGTCACTTTGCTCCAGCAGCTCAATAAAGGTATGCAGGTCTTTATCCACCTGCTCCACGCTGTGTTTCCAGGCAGCATCGTTCGCAGGAGCTGTTTCCTCCGGCCAGTAAGCCTTCGGCCACTCTATCTCTTTATAGTCCGGGTTCCTGGAAAAATCAAGGATATCGTACTGCGTGATCCTGATATGTTCTACCAGTTGCCAGATGCTGTATGGCATGCCCTCAGGCACTACTCCCCTGAGATCAGCGGGCAATTTCTTTATCGAATCACTGAAAGTTACGTGTGCATTAGGTTTGAGCAACATGTCCTTCAACGATTTTACTAACGGAGCTGTGTTCATAAAATAGTAATTTATAGAAAATAATCTCATCAAAAAATACTCCAGTAATCATCCCTGTAATTGTAAATAATTTGTTAATCAAGTTATCTTATTAATAATTATTTAACCAGAAGAATAATATTTTAACCAGAAAGACAATGTTTGGTATTGATTAACGGAACGGGAATGGTTCAATGCGATATTGTACCGAATTTAACCAATATCCTCGCATGGCAAAATACTACGCATTACCGTTAACCGTATTTCTGATAGGAATCCATTTCACACTTTCAGCTCAAAGAGAAATAAAAGGTCATGCGTACGATAAAGATACCAGGAAACCCCTGCCGGCAGCCAATGTGCTGCTCTATACCGCCGAAAGATCCGTGCTCATGGCCTAAAGTATTACCGACGATGCCGGGAATTTTGTTCTCAAAAATAACGACACTATCAATTACGGCAGCACCAACAACCGGGAAAAAAGGAGGAACAATAACATCAGCATGACCACCCAATATAACCACCAGTTCAGTCCGAAGGCAGGAAGCGTGAGCCTTTCCCTGAACGCAGAACAGAACAATAACAAAAGTGATCAACACAATATTACGCTGAGCACCATTGCGGCTGTAAACCTGGCAGACACACTCAACCAGCAGATAAATAACAGGGTCAATATCCGGAAACTAATGGCGCGGGCCAACTACCAGTACCCGCTATTCCCCTCGGGATACCTGAATATTTCCTATAAGATCAGCAACAACCAGACAAAAAATAACCAGGATGCCTTTGATTTCGACAATGAAAAAAATGGATATGATATCGTTAATAATGATCTCACCTACCGGTTTAAAAATGATCTCACGGAGCAGTCAATAGGCGCCGGCATCTTCCTTAATAAAACAAAAATACAAGGGCAGCTGAATATTGCTTACAACATCAGCGATTCTAAAAGTAATAACTTCACTAACGGGAACAATTTCCGGCAAAGAATAAATTACTTTTCTCCCAACCTGACCCTTTCCTATAAGATTAATAATTACAAAAGCCTGGACCTGAGAATTAACAGGGAAACACGTACCCCTTCTCCCAACGCATACCTGCCGGTAGTATCTACCCGGAACCCTTTATACGTGCAGCTGGGCAACCCTGACCTGAGGCCGTCTATTTACAATTCCGCAGCTATTGGCTACCGTTCATTCAGTGTAACGGGTGTTACCTTCAGCACCAGCCTCAGCGCCGATCTGCCCAATAATGCCATTGCACAATCGGTTTATTCTGATACCGCCGGCCGGCAGATCAGTAAACCGGTGAATACAGAAGGCAACTTCAGCATTAACCAGGATTTTTCAATAGGCAAACGGTTCAGTAAGTCCGGTTTCACCCTTAACTATTCCTTATCCAACTATTTCACCCGCAATAATTCGTTTATTAACCAGGAAAAGAACCGTACCAGCGACCTTACCATCACGCAAATGCTGAACAGTTCCTGGATGTATAAAAAGGTGCTGGAACTGGAAGGATTTGTAAGCATGCAATATATCAGCAGCGTGTATGCTATCCAGCAAAATAAACATAGTGATTACCTGATGTATAGCGTATCGCTTTCCGCTAACATTTTTCTCCCTGCAGATATCAGCATCGGCAGCGCCCCCGTTTATCTTGAGAACACCAGCCAACACCAGCAGTTTGTGGTGCTCAACAGCTGGGTGGCAAAAAACTTCGGGAAAAACAAAAGCTTGCAGGCAAAACTTTATGCTTACGATCTCACCAGGCAAAATCAGTCATTGCTTACTATACAATCGCCTATGTATATAGAACAGCAACGCAACACTGTTCTTACACAGTATTATATGCTGAGCCTTTCTTACTTCTTCGGTAAAAAAAGTAAGCTATAATCGCCTTTGGCGATACACGGATTTTGTCAGACCCAGGATTACGCTGATTATAATGATTAGCTGGATCTGATCATTTGGATTTTTAAATGATTCGGGGAGATGTAAGCGGATCCTAAAATTGATAACGGGAGAACTGGATTATTTGCGATATTTCTGCCTGAACTGTAAAGGAGAAATGCCGGTAATTTTTTTAAACAGACGGATAAAATAGGCTGGATCCGAATAACCTAAAGCGTGGGCAATTTCTTTTGAGGTGTTGTTCGTATAAAAAAGTGTTCTTTTGGCCTCTAACATAATTTCCTGGTGTATCCAGTGGGTAACGGGATACCCCGTCTTGTCCTTTACAACCTCATTAAGATAGGCTGGAGTAATATTCAGAACGGTAGCATATTCTGCCGGGCTTTTCATGATTCTGAAATTTGACAACAATAAGCTTTTAAATTGCTGCGTGATCATTGCCGGTCTTGAATTGCTTTGAAAATTATTTGCTGATGCCTCCTGTAACATTTGGATAAACAGTTGCAGGCATACGTCAAACATTGATTTGACCGCCTGTTTGCTAAGGGGACCATTCTCATTTTCGAATAGGTGAAGAAGGTCCAGGGCTTTTTGAAATATCAAAATATTATGAGCAGTAGTTATTCGAAGAGGCTGCCTGGAAATTGTGGAGTTGGTAAGGAAAACGCGAAATTCCGCAGGAACCCATTCTGCTGCTGCTGAAACAATCCATGCAGACGTGTCGGGAGCAAAATTTCCAAAATGTACTTGCCCCGGTTGGATACAAAAGATGGAATGATCCAATAGAGTGACATCCTGAAAATCAATGGTTATATTGCTGCTACCGTATTCCTGGTAGATAAATATGTAATAGTCATCCCGGTGTTCAACTTCGGAGGGATAGCTGCTTAAATCGACCATCCCCTTTTCTATCTTATTGATTTCAAAGTTCGATTTACCTCTTTCCCCGAGGCTATGCACTGGTATCTGACTCTTTTTTCCCATTTGTCCTTTCCCAATTGAATTATCTGCTACAAAAGAAAGGATTATCTCTCAGATAAATGGGATAAAATCCCGGTAACTTAGGATAAACCGGGCGTAATGCGCCAACCTTTTGCCCTTTGTTTTTCTCTCCAAAAATTTGCATAACGTCCTTCTATAGCTAACAGGTCATGATGGTTACCACGCTCTGCAATCCTATGATTATCTAACACCAGTATCTGGTCGGCAGCCATAATCGTTTGCAGGCGATGTGCCACTACAATCAGTGTGCGGTTTGCGCTTAAAGCGCTGAGCGCCTCCTGAACCAGGGCCTCATTCTCGGCGTCGAGTGCAGCTGTTGCCTCATCCAGCAATATAATAGGCGCATTTTTTAAGATTGCACGCGCAATGGAAACCCTTTGACGCTCACCGCCTGAAAGTGAACCACCGCCTTCCCCAACTTGTGTGGCCAGCCCGTTTGGAAGCCGTTCAATCATTTCATCAACCCTGGCGGAACGCAGTGCATATTCAAATTCTTCTTTGGTTGCACCGGGTTTTGCCATACGGATGTTTTCTTCGATCGTGCCGGTAAACAAATACACGTCCTGAAATACAAAGGATACCTGTTCCATCAGGTGATGGCTGGAAAGATCTTTTACATTGCATCCGCCGATAATTACGGATCCCGAGCTAACGTCCCAGAAGCGGCCGATCAGGCGGGTGATGGTCGTTTTGCCTGATCCGGATGGACCTACCAGGGCGGTCATTGTATTGGGCTCAACTTTGAAGCTGATGTCCTGTAGAACAGTGTTGCTTTTTTCGTAACCAAACGATACATTTTTAAATTCGATCGAGGCATCTTTTACTGTATTGGGTGTTGTTGTTTCGGGAAGTCCGGGTGTGGCCATCAATTTTTCCATACGTCCCAGATTGTTGCGGGCCACACGGGCGGCAACCCCCAATCCTCCGGCATCCATCAGCGGCTGCACAAACCGGGTAGCCAATATCAGCACGGCGATCAGTTCAGGGGCATCAATGTTCGCACCCAATGCCCTGTATGTTCCCACAAAAAGCACGATAGTAAATGCCGCCTGTATCACCACCAGAAACAGGATTTGCCCTATCGAACCCCAACTCAGGCTTTTCCTTGTTGCATTTCTGCTTTGAAGCAATGCATTATCCAACAGCTGTATGCTGTTATTTGTCCTGTTGAACGCCCGCAGGATGGGCTGCGTCCGCGCAAACTCCACAATCCGGTTTGTCATATTAACTGAAGCCATATACCACTGGTCGTCGAACCGGTGCGTGATCCGTTCGGCTGCAAAATAAGCCGCTATAATAAATGGTACAGTCGCCGCTACAGCCAGTGCCAGTTTCCAATCGAAGAAGACCATCATTATAACCACTATGGATGGCGTTACGAAAGCATCCATCAGGGGTTTTAGCAGGTTAGTTGAAACCCCCATTACGTTCAGCACGCCATCACTGGTGAGTTTGGCTACCTGGCCTACCTGGCCGCCTGAAAACCAGCCCAAAGGAAGTATAGAGATATGATCGCCCAATCTTCTCCATAACAGGCTGCATAAACCTGTAGATAGCTTCAGACCACTTAATTTTGCCCAATAAGACAAGGCTGAATAAACGATAAATATACCGAGTTCTGCAAACAGCCATGTCCATACCTTTTGGAAGTTGCCTTCAAATAAATTCTGCAGAAGCGGAACCAGAACGGCAAAGGCAATTCCCTGCAGTACTGCACAAATAAAATGTACAAAGATCAATAACCTGAGTTTAGGGGCTTCTTTACCTAATATCCTTAAAATCTGACGTAACATAATTGATTTTTCTAAACACTTAACGATGAAATATCCTGGTTTTTCCTGTCTGCACGGGTCTCCGGAAACCATACTGCTGACCGTTCATGCCGTTTCCACAGCCCGGCGTATTTTCCCTGTTTATCTAATAACTGGCTGTGGGTTCCCTGCTCAGCGATACTTCCTCCGTCCAGTACAATGATCTGCCCGGCATGCTGTATGGTAGAAAGGCGGTGAGCAATCACCAGCAGTGTACGGCCAATGGCAAGGTTAGAAAGCGCATCCTGTATCAAAGCTTCTGATTCAGGATCGGCAAATGCGGTGGCCTCATCCATCACCAATATAGGCGTATCTGCAATCAGTGCCCTGGCAATGGACAAACGTTGTGCTTCGCCGCCCGAAAACAGTGCATCCTCACCAACAATACTGTTATATCCCCGTGGCAATTCCATAATCCGGTTATGGATGTTTGCCGCTTTTGCTGATCTTATAACCTCTTCTTCGCTTGCCCCAGGTTTGGCAAGCGCAATGTTTTCCCTGACAGTTGCACTTAACATTTGTACTTCCTGGAAAACAAAACTGATATGCCGGTATAAAACACTTGAGGGCAAATCTTTAATGTCTACACCACCCAACAATATCTTTCCCTCTGAAACATCCCAGAACCGGGGTATCAGTTTGGCGATGGTTGATTTTCCGGAACCGGACCTGCCGACCAATGCGGTAGTAGTTCCCGGCTTTAAGACGATGTTGATGTCGTTAAGCGCTTTTGTTTTATTATCATAGCTAAAAGAAACGTGTTGCAGTTCCAGCTCCAGGTTATTAAGTTTTTTTCCGGGTGCAGCTTCTCCCAGAACAGGCGTGGAAAGCAATGCTTTTACGTTAGTTGCCGCTACGCATGCCTCCTGTAATGCCGTTCCTCCATAGAACATCGCCAGCAATGGTGCGGTAATACCCAGCCCCAATAAAGTAAAGGGAATGATGGCAAATGGTTCCAGCCATCCCATCTGAATGGCAAATATGCTTGCCGCCATAATGGCAACCAATGCCATCAGCGGGGTAAGAAACAGTTCGGCGCAGGAGGATACCCGCAATGTTCCTTTCATCATATTCCACATCACGGACAGGAAGTTATCTGCTGTTTCTAAAAAGCGGTGATGCGCCCGGCCCGTTTGGCCAAATGTTTTGACCACACTAATACCCTGTACAAACTCAATGGCAGCCCCATTGATCCTGCCCATTGACTCGGTATAGGTATCCATCAGTTTCAATCCCTTTTTCAATTGCCTGACGTACATATACATCCCTATGATAATGGGGATAAGCATAACCAACGCCATTGACCAGCTGATGGTAAACAGGTATACAATCGTAATAACGGGAATGAGAAAAGCAGTGAGCAGCTCTAATGCGGCATGTGCAATGAGATAATGTATGTGCATCACATCATCTGCCATTCCTTTTTTTACATCCCCGGCACTACGGCTGGTAAACC
This sequence comes from Chitinophaga sp., assembly GCA_039593235.1. Lineage (GTDB taxonomy): Bacteria > Bacteroidota > Bacteroidia > Chitinophagales > Chitinophagaceae > Chitinophaga. The sequence goes on from JBCNPS010000381.1 coordinate 7,182, forward strand.
ATCCCAGAGGCGCCCGCACCAAATGGTCCGCCAGTTTGCGCCTGATCAGTAGCTGGAAGTCATTGTCAGCATCATGGGAAATAAAAAAGGCGGTATAAGTGCTGGCCATACGGATGATTAAAGCGCAAAACGCTATCCAGCAGGCCTTCCATGCGGCGCTGGTATCAACAGGACCTTCCCGGAGCAGTACTTTGGCTAAATCTGCCACCGCTATAAAAGGTACCACCGAGGCTACAGCCGAAATGCCCTGTAATATGCAGGCAATGATCATTCTTGTCCTGACGGGCTTTGTTAATTCCAATAAATCCCGTAGGGACAGGAGCTTTGGCTTTC
>JBCNPS010000382.1:0-7454 GCA_039593235.1 Chitinophaga sp.
CGCAGACGCGTAATACAGGCGTCGAGGTTAGTGATGTTCTCTTTACCGCCGAAGGCGCTCACCAGCTTGCCAGCCATTCTGATCTTTTTGGCAACATAAACGCAAGCCAATGAGTTGGCTTATGCTGTACTGCTTCCTGCAGTAACGGCTACCTCATGCCAAAAAACACAACAACACACAACAGTTAGATATGGTACATCGTATTATAGAATGGTCATTACGCAACCGGTTTATTGTACTGGTGATGGCGGCGGCTATGTTTGCCTGGGGAATTTTTGCAGTAAAGAAGAACCCCATTGATGCCATCCCGGATCTTTCCGAAAACCAGGTAATTGTATTTACAGAATGGATGGGGCGCGGTCCGCAACTGATCGAAGACCAGGTTACCTATCCGCTGGTAACAAACTTACAGGGCTTACCTAAGATTAAATATGTACGTGGTACTTCCATGTTTGGTATGAGTTTCATCTACATCATTTTTAATGATAACGTAGATATTTACTGGGCCAGGGAGAGAGTACTGGAAAGACTGAGTACCATTTCCAGGACGCTGCCAACCGGGGTAACGCCCCAGCTGGGGCCTGATGGCACCGGTGTAGGGCATATCCTCTGGTACACGTTGGATGCACCGGGGATGGACCTTGGAGAACAGCGCGCCCTGCAGGACTGGTACGTGAAATTTGCCCTTCAAAATGTAGAAGGCGTAAGCGAAATAGCTTCCTTTGGTGGTTTTCAAAAGCAATACCAGGTTACCGTAGATCCCAACAAACTCCTTTATTATAAGCTTTCTGTAGCCGACGTGATCAATGTCATCCGTGCAAATAACAATGAATCCGGTGGGCGGAAGTTTGAGTTAAGCGACATAGGCTACATTATTAAAACATCCGGCTACCTGAAGTCTGTAGCTGAAATAGAAAACATCCCGGTTAAAACGCAGAACAGTATTCCTGTTCGCGTATCGGATGTAGCCGCCGTGCAGATGACAGGAGAAACCAGGTTAGGCATCTTCGACCAGGACGGACAGGGCGAGCGTGTAGGCGGCATCGTTGTAATGCGCTATGGTGAAAATGCAGCTGCCGTAATAGATAAAGTGAAAGCAAAAATGGAGGAGGTAGCCAAAGGCTTTCCACAGGGAGTAAAGTTTGATATTGTTTACGACCGAGGAACGCTCATTAAAGAATCGGTAGACTCGATCAAACACACGCTTATAGAAGAAATGATAGTTGTATCTGTGGTGGTGATCATCTTCCTGTTCCACTGGCGAAGTGCGCTTAGTATTATTATCCAGATCCCGATCACACTGGCTGCCAGTTTTATCCTGCTGAACGCATTTGGAATTTCTTCGAATATCATGTCCTTAACCGGTATTGCACTGGCCATCGGCGTTATTGTAGACAATGGCATCATTATGAGCGAAAATGCCTATAAACACCTGGCAGAGCGGTATGCGCAGTGGCAGGGTGAACAAAAAACAAAGTAACTATGAACTGGCTGAAGAATATATTTAAAAAAACGCCGCAATGGATATCAGAAGAAGAGCGGTTACGGATCATTGAGCAATCCAGCAAGCAGGTATCGCGCGGGGTATTTTTTGCGACGATCATTATCATTACCTCGTTCCTGCCGGTATTTATGCTTACCGGCCAGGAAGGTAAGTTATTTCACCCGCTGGCCTATACGAAAACTTTCATCATGATCGTAGATGCGTTCCTGGTAATCACACTCGCCCCTGTACTGATCTCCTTCTTTATGAAAGGCAGGTTCAGGCCGGATCATGACAACCCGGTGAACCGGGTACTGGAAAAGATCTATGAACCCATTATAAAAGGCGTACTGAAATGGCGTAAAACAACCATTGCCATTAATGTGATTGCACTGGTTATTACAATTCCTCTACTAAAAAGCCTGGGTAGTGAGTTTATGCCGCCGCTGGATGAACAAAGCATACTGTTTATGCCGGTTACCTTACCGGATGTTTCCAACGGGGAGGCCAAACGTATTTTACAGGTACAGGACAAGATCATCAAATCCGTTCCCGAAGTAGATAAAGTACTGGGGAAAGCCGGGCGCGCCAGCACGGCTACAGACAACTCCCCTATCAGTATGATTGAAACCATCATTATGCTGAAGCCTGCATCCCAATGGAGGGAAGGTAAAACCAAGAAAGATATTATCAATGAACTGGACAGCAAACTGCAGATACCCGGTGTGGTAAATGGCTGGACCCAGCCTATCATCAACCGTATCAATATGCTGGCAACCGGTATACGGACAGATGTTGGGGTAAAAGTATACGGACAACGTCTTGATACTATTGCAGCGGTATCTGAGCGGGTGAAAAAGGCATTGGAAGGCACTCCAGGTATTATGGATCTGTATGTGGAGCCGGTTACGGGCGGTAAATATCTGAATGTTGATGTTCGCCGGCAAGACCTGGCGCGCTATGGCCTGAGTGTAGACGACGTGAATCAAACCGTGGAATCTGCACTGGGCGGCGCTCCTATCGGCAATACGATAGAGGGCCGGCAACGTTTTTCTATCAGTGTGCGGCTGGCGCAGGACTATAGAAATAGTGTGGAGCGTATTAAACGTATCCCGGTGATGTCGGCCTCCTTTGGTGAAGTGCCTTTGTCATCCATAGCAGATGTGAAGTTTGAAGATGGCCCACCGATGATCTCTTCTGAAAATGCGATGTTGCGCGGGGCTGTGTTGTTCAATGTACGCGGGCGTGATTTGGGCAGTACCGTGGGCGAAGCGATAGAAAAGATGAGCAAGGCCAAAGGTATACTTCCGCAAGGCTATTACCTGGAATGGAGCGGGCAATATGAAAACCTGATCCGTGGTCAGCAAACGCTGATGTGGATTGCGCCGATTGTGCTCGTCATCATTTTCTTCTCCCTGTATTTTGCATTTAATTCTATCAGGGAAGCATTCCTGAGTCTCATTACCGTGCCGTTTGCATTGATTGGCGGCGCCTATATGATCTACTTCTGGGGAGTAAACCTGTCTGTTGCCGTGGCGGTAGGTTTTATTGCTTTGTTTGGTATTGCCGTGGAAACGGGGATCGTAATGGTTATTTACCTGAACGATGCCATGCAGCAGCTCATAAAGGAAAAAGGCAATTCGTCTGAAACAATCACCAAAGAAGATCTGAGGCTGGCCGTTATTCACGGGGCAGCAAAGCGTTTGCGGCCTAAACTTATGACGGTATGTGTATCCCTGTTTGGCTTAGTGCCTGTTCTCTGGGCTACCGGCGTGGGTACAGATGTGATGAAACCAATAGTACTGCCCATGATTGGCGGCGTACTTACTTCTTCCACACATATCCTGCTGGTAACGCCGCTGATCTTTTTACTGTCGAAGGAATATGAATTACGCAAGTACGGAAAAATAGAGATCCATGAAGTACATCACTAAATATATACTGGTAATAATAACACTGGCGGCGCCATTGCAACTGGCAGCCCAGGAGGCGCCGGTATTACGGTTGGATACCATTCTGCAAAGAGTGGATAAAAATAATATCCTGTTACAATCCTACGGCCTGAAAGCGGAAGCTTATAAATACAGTGCTGATGCGGCCACCGCCTGGATGGCGCCAATGGTTGGCGTGGGTACGTTTATGACGCCTTATCCCGGTCAAACGATCATGGACAACCGGGATAAAGGCAGCCTGATGCTTCAGCTGGAACAGGATATACCTAATCAGGCCAAGCTGCATGCAAAGAAAAAATACATCGCCTCACAGGGGAATATTGAGCTGGCCACCAGGGATATTACGCTGAATGACCTGAAGGCCCAGGCCAAGCGCCTGTACTTTAACTGGATGGTTGCTAAACAGCGCATTACCGTGTTGCAGGAGAATGAGAAGATCATGATAACCATGAAGAAGATTGAAGAGGTGCGTTATCCATATAATCAATCGCAGCTAAGCGGCGTATTTAAAGCCAATGCAAAAATTGAGGATAACCATAACATGATCCGTATGCAGGAAGGTACCATTGCAAAAGCCAGGTCCTGGCTCAATAGCCTGATGAATGCACCCGGCAACCAGGTATTTGATATTGACACTGCTTATCAACCGGTATTTGAAAAGGCGGCTTCCTATGATACCGCTTCTCTTGCCACTGCGAGAAAAGATGTAGTAAAGATGGATGAAAGCATCCGCTCCATGCAATTAAATATTGAAAGTATGAAACGGGAGAAGAAACCGGATTTCAGAGTAAGGTTTGATCACATGTATCCCCTGGACAAAATGATGCCCAATGCTTTCAGCGCCATGGGTATGATCAGTATCCCGATTGCGCCCTGGTCGTCCGGAATGTATAAATCAGGGATCAAAGCAATGCAATACAATGTGCAGGCCATGGAAAAAGAAAGGGCAGCTATGTTGCAGGAAACCCAGGGAATGCTGTATGGTATGCAGTATGAAATACAGTCTATGCAAAAACGCATTGAAGCCATGGAACAAAAGATCGTTCCCGCATTAAGGCAAACCCTGGATGCCAATTTCCTGAATTACCAGGAAAACAAACTGGCTTTGTCCAATGTGATCGACTCCTGGGAAGCACTCACCATGATGCAGTCAGATGTACTGGATGAGAAATTAAAACTCTATGAAATGATAGTGGATTATGAGAAACAGTTATATCGTTAAAATATTGCCCGGTATGTTCCTGGTTTTATCCGGGCTGGCTGCCTGCAAAAATAAAGCGGGTAAAGCTGCTCATGCAGGTCACAATGAATTGGTGATGGACAGCAGTATTGCCCAGCTTACCCAACCGGTAAATGCGCAGGTGATCGCTACTATCCCCGCCATCAGCGCAGTAAGTGGTACCCGTATTTACGCTTCTGAAGTAAATGGCGTTATTACTTATGATACCCGTAACCAGACCAGCATTTCCAGCAGGGTTGGAGGACGTGTAGAACGATTGCTGATAAAATATAATTATCAGCCGGTAAAAAAAGGGCAGCTGATCATGGAAGTATATTCTCCCGACCTGGCGGCGGCACAACGGGAACTCCTATACGTAGCGCATAACAGCCCGGACCTGTTGCCCGGGGCAAGGCAGCGGTTACAGCTGCTTGGCATGCAACCGGCGCAAATTGACCAGGTGTTGAGCACCGGTAACATCCTCTATCGCATACCTGTTTATAGCAACAGCGATGGTTATATACTGGAAAAATCATCTGCTGTTAATGCGGCAGCATCCAGCATCACGGCGGCTACAGCGGCGACCGGCGGCGATGGTATGGGCAACATGGGAGGTGGCGCTTCCGCTGCTACTCCCGCTCCGGCTACACCTGCTGTCACTCCTGTTCTTTTACGTGAAGGACAGTATGTAAGCGCCGGGCAATCGCTTTTTACCATTTACCAGGCAAAAGCCCTGGTGGCTGAATTTGCCTTTCCGTCGCAGTTGGCTGCCGGTATCAAACCCGGGCAGCAACTATTATTCTTCCCCACAAGCGACGACAATGCCATGCAATCCGGTGTGATCGGTTTAATTGAGCCGGTGTTCCGCGAGGGAGTGAACTTTACGCTGGCAAGAGTATACCTGAAGGATGATCACTTCCGGGTAGGACAACTGCTGTATGCGAATGTTCCGGTTGTATACACTAACGGCTGGTGGCTGCCTAAAAAGGCAGTATGGCGGTTGGGCAATAAATCCATTGTGTTCAGAAAAGAGAAGGATGCCTATGTTCCTGTTACAATAGAAACAGGCGTAATGGCTAAAGATATGATACAGGTACACACCAACATTGAGGGCTGGCAAGTGGCTTCCAACGCTTCTTACCTGGTGGACAGTGAGAGTTTTATTAAAACCAATCATTAAAATGCAACAATAGCAATATGGAAAGGAAAAGTTTTTTAAGAGCAGTTGCGTTTGTTTCGCTGGCGCCGGTTGTATTACTGGCAGCCTGTAAGGATGCAGGTAAAAAACAGGGTGCTGATGAAAAGAAGCAAACCTATACCTGCCCCATGCACCCGCAAATAGTGCAGGATAAACCAGGCGCCTGCCCCATATGCGGTATGGACCTGGTGCCGTTCGACAAAAACAATAAAGCAGCTTCTCTCACCCTGGGAGAAAGCCAGGTAGCATTGGCTAACATTACCACGATGGTAGTGGGCGCCGGCGCATTATCCAACTTCAGGCAACTGAATGGCCGGTTGGTAACTGATCCTGAAAGCTCGGCCGTTATTTCCAGCAGGGTGCCCGGGCGAATAGAGGTGCTATACATAAAAGAAACCGGCGTGAAGGTGAACAAAGGGCAACCATTGTATAAAATATATTCTGAGCAACTGGCCTCCCTCCAACAGGAATACCTGCTGGCAGTGGCACAGGTAAAGCAATTCCCCGACGACGCCCGTTTCCGGCAGATCGAAAAAGCTGCCCGGCAAAAGCTGGTGCTGTACGACCAATCCGATACTGATATCAACCAGTTAATACAAACTCAAAAGGTGAATCCCTATGTTACCTATCCGGCTACAGTTAGCGGCGTGGTTTCGGAGCTTACTGCAGCTGAGGGGCAGTATGTATCAGAAGGCGGTGCGGTAATGCGGCTGGAAGGCTATAACCAGCTGTGGGTGGAAGCTGATCTATACCCGGCAGAAGCAGCTGCCATCCGTACCGGGCAAGCAGTGAAGGTAATTGTTTCAGGATGGGAAAACGAACCCCAAACCATGACGGTACAATTTATCAATCCTGCTTTACAAAGCGGTAGCCAGCTGATGCAGGTACGCGGAAATATTCCTAACCCGGGGAACCGCTGGCAGCCTGGAATGCGGGCCAACATACTATTGCCCGTTAAAAGCAAAGGCGATGTATTGAGTTTGCCGGTAGATGCAGTGATCAGGGATGGTAAAGGCGCTCATGTGTGGATTGAAAAAACCCATGGAAAATTTGAGCCCCGTATGGTAAAAACAGGCATGGAGAATTTTGACGTAGTAGAAATCTCAGATGGATTGCAGGCCGGCGATACCGTAGTTGTAACCGGCGCTTATCTCCTGTATTCCGAATATATCCTTAAAAAAGGAGCCGATCCCATGGCCGGTATGCCGGGAATGTAACTAAATCACTTTATAAAAATCCAAAACCAATGAAACCATTCATGAAAACAGCCGTAGTCCCGGCACTGGTGTTGATGTTCCTCGCAGCATGCGGTACCGGCCAGGTAAACAAAGAAAACAATAGCGCCGGTTCTGTCAGTCAAACTTCGCCAACGCAAAGTGCTGCAGCTGCTGTACCTGGTGTGCAGCTGAAAGATGATAAACTGAACGCCGTATATGAGCATTATGTACGCCTGACTGCTGCGCTGGTAAAAGGAGATGCAAAAGAAGCCCGTATTGCAGGCAATGCTATTGCAGACGACGATACGCTGCTCTTCCGCGGAAACATAGATAAGCAGCTCATCGAAGGGTATGCGAAGGACCGCCAAAGCTACTTTCCGGTTCT